>NZ_JAERQZ010000001.1:4731999-5061406 GCF_016735515.1 Piscinibacter sp. HJYY11
CGATGTTGTGGTTGTAGTAGTCGAGGCCGGCTTGCTGCAGCGTCTCGGCGTGGCCGTCTTCCAGCATGCCCAGCGTGGCGCAGGTTTCCAGGCCCAGCGACTTCACGGCGCTCACCAGTTCAGCCACCTTCTCGATGTCGCGGTCCTTCGGCGAGCGCCAGGCGGCGCCCATGCAGAAGCGGGTGGCACCGGCGGCCTGCGCGCGCTTGGCGGCGTCGAGCACGGCGTCGCAGTCCATGATCTTGCTGGCCTCGACGCCGGTATCGTAGCGTGCGGCTTGCGGGCAGTAGCTGCAGTCCTCGGGGCAACCGCCGGTCTTGATCGACAGCAGCGTGGACAGCTGCACCTCGGTCGGGTCGAAGTGCTCGCGGTGCACGGTCTGTGCGCGGTGCATCAACTCGGTGAAGGGCAGGTCGAAGAGGGCCTCGACTTCGGCCACGGTCCAGCGGCTGGCGGCCGCGGGTGCGGCAGGCTTGCGAGGGTGGACGCGGACGGCGGTTTCTTGCATGCGGGTTCCCGGGAGATGAATACGGCGGGCAGTCTAACCAGATGCGTGCAGCAGATGGTGCTGTGCAGCAGCGGCGGTCAGGCAGGCTGGTAGGCCAGGCGGACGTAGATGGGCGCGAAGGCCTCGGCCTGCGTCACTTCGAGCAGGTGCTCACGGGCCAGTTCCAGCATGGCGATGAAGGTGACGACCAGCACCTGCGGGCCGCGGTTCAGCTCGAACAGGTCTTCGAAGAGCGCAAAACGGCGGCCCTGCAAGCGGCGCAGCACGATGCTCATGTGCTCGCGCACCGAGAGCTGCTCGCGGGTGATGGTGTGGTGCTGGTTGAGCTTGGCGCGTTTGAGGATGTCCTGCCAGGCGGCCCGAAGCTCGTCGACGTTGACGTCGGGGAAGCGGGGAGTGAGTGACTGTTCGATCACCACCTGTGCACGCAGGAAGTCGCGGCCCAGCACCGGCAGCGCATCGAGGCGCGCGGCGGCCAACTTGATCTGCTCGTACTCCAGGAGGCGGCGCACCAGCTCGGCACGCGGGTCTTCCGGCTCTTCGCCTTCGGCCACCTTCTTCGGCGGCAGCAGCATGCGCGACTTGATCTCGATCAGCATCGCCGCCATCAGCAGGTACTCGCTCGCCAGCTCGAGGTTGGTCTTGCGAATCTGGTCGACGTAGGCGAGGTACTGGCGCGTGACGCTGGCCAGCGGGATGTCGAGGATGTTGAAGTTCTGCTTGCGGATCAGGTAGAGCAGCAAGTCGAGCGGGCCTTCGAAGGCTTCGAGGAAGACTTCCAGCGCATCGGGCGGGATGTACAGGTCCTGCGGCAGCTGGAAGAGCGGCTCGCCATACAGGCGCGCCACGGCGATGTGGTCCACCACCTGCGGAACCACTGCCGTCTCGGGCGCCTCGTCGGGCGCCATCACCTCGGAATCCACTCGAGACAACGCGTTCAGCGTTTCGTGTTGTTCTGGTAGACGTACGGCTGCTGCGGCACGCGGGCTTCGCGGTATTCGGCCTGCGCCTCGCGATCCACCGGCTTGTCCCACAGCAGGGCCCGGCCACGGCGCTGCTCTTCCTCGAGCGTGGGGCGCTTGGCCTTCAGTTCATCGATGAACGAGGTGATCTCGGACTTGTACGGCTTCCAGAACAGCGGCATGGCGGTCAGGGCGCCCGGAGGCGCCGGAGTGAAGCCGGGATTTTAAGCGCTCGGGGCGTGCCAACCGGTGCCGGTCAGGCTTCGACCCGCTTGACCTGGCTCGCACGCCGCAGGAAGTCGTTCGGCTGGCCGACCATCCAGCGGGCCAGCTGGTCCAGCAGGTCGGAGCCCACGTCGCGTGCGGGGAACTCGGTCGTCACCGTCTCCAGGCTGTCGAAGTTGTTGAGCTGGAAGCGCACCACGCCCTGGTCATGGTCGGGCAGCAGGCGGGCGATGAAGCTCACGTCGGCCTTGAAGGTGAAGATCACCTCTTCGAGCCGGCCGTTTTCCTGGTTGCGCACCCACTTCGTGTCGGGCGTGATGCCGGCCTGGCGCAGCCGGGCCTCGAGGCGCTCGATTTCCGGCGGAAAATCCTTGCTGAGGGTGATCGTGCGGCCGGTCTTCTGGATCGCATGGATGACCACGTGGTCATGGACCTCCTGGTCGCGCAGCTGCTTGCGGCGTGCGTCGACCTTGAAATCGCTGCGCTTGAGGTTGTCGAGGGCGGTGACCTTGTCGAGCGAAAAGCGCAGCGGCGGCGTGGGTTGCAGCACGTTGAGCTGTTGCGCCAGGTCGAGCCAGTATTGCCACACCGTCTTGCAGGCGCCTTCGACCAACGCGGCATTGCGGGCCAGCAGGGCCAGGTCTTCCGTGCTTTGGGTCTTGAGCGCGTCGGCCTGGCGCTTGAGGTCGTTGAGGAAACTCATGGCGATTCACATTCTCCCAGCGCGGCAGGATAGCTCAGCGGGTGGGTGGAATGGCGCGTGACAGGGCCCCCCCAAGGTGGGTGGTGATGTTGTCGATGCCCAGCGCGGCGTCGAAGCCGGCGCGCCGCACCATTTCGCGCGGCTGCTCGTTCAGATCGCACAGGATGAGGCGGATGCCCTCTCGTTCGAGGGCCTTGTGAAGCTGCATCAGCGCATCGAGGCCGGAGTTGTCGATCGAGACCAGCTGGTGCATCTCCAGCACCACGGCATGGGTGCCGGGCGGCAGCTGCTGCGAGATGGCCTCGACCTTGCCGACTGCGCCGAAGAAGAGCGTGCCGTAGAGGCGGTAGACCTGCACGCCGGGCGGGCTGTCGGTGGCGAGGTCGGCGCGGAAGAGCGTGCTCATGCGGTAGATGAAGAAGCCGCAGGCCATCACCAGGCCGACTTGCACGGCCACCGTGAGGTCGAAGATCACCGTCAGCAGGAAGGTGCCCAGCAACACCGTGCGGTAAGGCACGCTGAAGCGGCGCAGGCGGGCGAACTCGTGCCACTCGCCCATGTTCCACGCGGCGAAGAGCACGATGCCGGCCAGCACGGCCAGCGGCACGTTCATCGCGAGCGGCGCGGCCACCAGCACGATGAGCAGCAGCGTCAGCGAGTGCACGATGC
Organism: Piscinibacter sp. HJYY11; assembly: GCF_016735515.1. Lineage (NCBI taxonomy): Bacteria > Pseudomonadati > Pseudomonadota > Betaproteobacteria > Burkholderiales > Sphaerotilaceae > Piscinibacter > Piscinibacter sp. HJYY11. The sequence continues at coordinate 4,735,067 of NZ_JAERQZ010000001.1, forward strand.
CGGCGACCGGTGTCTTCGCACCGGCGCGGATGCTCGTCACGGTGCGGGCGATGGTGCCGGTGACCGGGATGCCGCCGAAGAAGGGCACGACCATGTTGGCCACGCCCTGGGCCATCAGCTCCTGGTTGGGATCGTGCCGGGGCGGGCCGGTGAGGTTGTCGGCGATGCGGGCACACAGCAGCGACTCCACGCCACCCAGCAGCGCGATGGTGAGCGTGGGGATGACGAGCTCCTTGGCACTTTCCCAGCTGAAGGGCGGCAGCTCGAGTGAGGGCAGGCTCTGCGGGATGCCGCCGAAGCGGGTGCCGATGGTCTCCACCGGCATCTGCAGCCACCAGGCCAGCGCCGACAGCAGCACCAGAGCGATGATGGGCCCCGGCACGCGCGAGGCGCTGCGCAGCGTGCGCCCTTCGAGCAGCGGTGCGGGCAGCAGGGAGCCGGGGGCGAAGAGCCGCGGCCAGAAGAAGAGCATCAGCACCGTCGCAGCGCCGAGCCCGAGCGCATGCAGGTTCAGGGTGTGCAGGTGGGTCGCCAGCGTATGTACCTGCGAGAAGAAGTCGCTGGGCAGCTTGGCAATCGTGAGGCCCAGCAGATCCTTGATCTGCGAGAAGGCGATCAGCACCGCGATGCCGTTGGTGAATCCGATCACGATGGTGACGGGGATGTAGCGCACCAGCACCCCGAGCTTGAAGAAGCCGAGCGCGAACATGAGCATGCCGGCCAAGGCGGTCGCGATCAGCAGGTTGGTGAGGCCGTAGCGCTGCACGATGCCGTAGACGATCACGATGAATGCGCCGGCCGGCCCGCCGATCTGCACGCGCGAGCCCCCGAGCAGCGAGACGAGCAGCCCGCCGATGATGGCCGTGAAGAGACCTTGCTCGGGCTTGACGCCCGACGCAATGGCAAATGCCATGGCCAGCGGCAGGGCGACCACGCCGACGGTGATGCCGGCGCCGAGGTCAGCGAAGAAGTGCCGTCGTTCGTAGCCCTTCAGGGCATCGAGCAGGCGCGGTCGGAATGGGTGCGGTTGCAGGGACATGAGGCCTCCGTGTCAGTGGGGACAGATCGGTCGATCCATCCCCCGGAGGCCCCGCGTGCTGCTTGCGCGCGAGGTAGCGCCGCCGGCGCGACAGCTGGCACACGCGAGGGTCGGCGGCCGGCCAGTGGCACATGGACGCCAGGGCCTCAGCGCACGCGCAGCCCCGGCGTGGCGCCGGGCCAGGGTTCGAGCACGTACAGGCCCGGGTTGTTCTTCTCATCGGCATGCGAGGCCGCAAGAACCATGCCCTCGCTGACGCCGAACTTCATCTTTCGCGGCGCGAGGTTGGCCACCATCACGGTGAACTTGCCTTCGAGCTGCTCAGGCTGGTAGGCACTCTTGATGCCGCTGAAGACGTTGCGTGTCTTGCCCTCGCCCACGTCAAGCGTCAGGCGCAGCAGCTTGTCGGAGCCTTCGACGTGCTCGGCCTTGACGATCCTGGCAATGCGCAGGTCGACCTTGGTGAAGTCGTCGATGCCGATCTCGGGCGCGAGCGCTTCGCCGCCCGGTGCCGGCGCGGCGGCGGGCGCAGGGGCTTCGAAGAGGGCGTCGAGCTGCTTGGGGTCCACACGTTGCATCAGGTGCTTGTACTCGCCGATGGCGTGCGAGCCGAGGGCACGGCCGGCGTCGGCGAACTGAAGCGGCTCCACGCGCAGGAAGGCCTCGACCTGCGCGGCGAGCGCCGGCAGCACCGGCTTCAGGTAGATCGTGAGCACGCGGAAGGCCTCGATGCAGACGGTGCACACGTCGTGCAGCACCTCGTCCTTGCCCAGCTGCTTGGCCAGCTCCCAAGGCTTGTTCTGGTCGACGTATTCGTTGACCCGGTCGGCCAGGAGCATGATCTCGCGCAGCGCCTTGCCGAGCTCGCGCTCGTTGTACAGCTCGACGATCGTGTTGCGGTGCGCACGCAGGCCGTCGAGCAGCGCACGCCCTTCGACGCCGATGTCACCCGACAGGCGCCCGTCGAACCGCTTGGTGATGAACCCGGCCGCGCGGCTCGCGATGTTGATGTACTTGCCGACGAGGTCGCTGTTGACGCGGGCGACGAAGTCCTCGGGGTTGAACTCCACGTCTTCCACGCGGGCGTTGAGCTTGGCCGCGAGGTAGTAGCGCAGCCATTCGGCGTTCATGCCCAGCTGCAGGTACTTGAGCGGCGAGAGCCCGGTGCCGCGGCTCTTGCTCATCTTCTCGCCGCCAAGCGACAGGAAGCCGTGCACGTTGATGTGCGTTGGCGTCTTGCGGCCGCTGAAGTGCAGCATCGCCGGCCAGAACAGGGTGTGGAAGGTGATGATGTCCTTGCCGATGAAGTGCACCTGCTCGACCTTCGGGTCGGCCATGAAGGCCTCGAAGTCGCGGCCGGTTTTGTCGAAGAGGTTCTTCAGCGAGGCGAGGTAGCCCACCGGCGCATCGAGCCACACGTAGAAGTACTTGCCCGGCGCATCGGGGATCTCGATGCCGAAGTAGGGCGCGTCGCGGCTGATGTCCCAGTCGGCCAGGCCCACGTGGCCGTGCTCGTCGACGGTGAACCACTCCTTGATCTTGTTCAGCACCTCGGGCTGCAGGCGGCCGGCGGTGGTCGTCCAGTCCTTCAGGAACTCGATGCAGCGGTCGGACGAGAGCTGGAAGAAGTAGTGCGAGCTGCTCTTGAGCACCGGCGTGGCGCCGCTGAGAGCCGAGTACGGGTTCTTCAGCTCGGTGGGCGAGTACACCGCGCCGCAGACCTCGCAGTTGTCGCCGTACTGGTCCTTCGCGCCGCACTTCGGGCACTCGCCCTTGATGTAGCGGTCGGGCAAGAACATGCTCTTGACCGGATCGAAGAACTGCTCGATCACCCGCTCGGCGATCAGGCCCTGCTTGCGCAGCGCGCGGTAGATGTCCTGCGCGAGCGTGTGGTTCTCGGGGCCGTCGGTCGAGTGCCAGTTGTCGAAGCCGATGTGGAAGCCGTCGAGGTACTGCTTGCGGCCCGCGGCGATCTCGGCCACGAACTGCTGGGGCGTCTTGCCGGCCTTTTCGGCCGCGATCATGATCGGTGCGCCGTGCGCGTCGTCGGCGCAGACGAAATGCACCTCGTTGCCCAGCATGCGCTGCGCCCGCACCCAGATGTCGGCCTGGATGTACTCCATCATGTGCCCGATGTGGAAGGGCGCATTGGCGTAGGGCAGGGCGGTGGTGACGAAGAGCTTGCGGGTCATCGGGGGCCAGGCGGGAGAAGGGCGAAGCGCTTGATTCTAGGCCTGCTCCCTCTGTGGAAGAGGCCCTGCGCTAGACTGGCCTTCGCCCCTTCCTCCTTCTTCCCACACGCCCATGCCTGCCACCGAAGCCGCGATCCTCGACGCGCTGAAATCCGTCATCGACCCCAACACCGGCAAGGACTTCGTCAGCACCAAGCAGATCAAGAACCTGCAGCTGTCGGGCAGCGCGGTGAGCTTCGAGGTGGAGCTGGGCTACCCCGCCAAGAGCCAGATCGAGGGCCTCGCGCATGCGCTGACGCTCGCGGCCCGAGGTGTGGCCGGCATCGACACGGTGACGCCGCGGATCACGACCAAGGTCGTGGCCCACGCGGTGCAGCGCGGCGTGCAGCTGCTGCCGAACGTCAAGAACGTCGTCGCCGTCGCCTCCGGCAAGGGTGGCGTGGGCAAGAGCACGACCGCCGTGAACCTGGCGCTGGCCCTCGCTGCCGAAGGCGCGAGCGTGGGCGTGCTCGATGCCGACATCTACGGCCCGAGCCAGCCCACCATGCTCGGCGTGGAAGGCCGGCCGGAGAGCGCCGACGGCAAGACCATGGAGCCGAAGGAAAACCACGGCGTCCAGGTGATGTCGATCGGCTTCCTCGTCGAGCCCGACAACGCGATGATCTGGCGCGGCCCCATGGCCACCCAGGCGCTCGACCAGCTGCTGCGCCAGACCAACTGGCGCGACCTCGACTACCTGATCGTCGACATGCCCCCAGGCACCGGCGACATCGCCCTGACGCTCGCGCAGCGCGTGCCGCTCACCGGCGCCGTGGTGGTGACCACGCCGCAGGACATCGCGCTGATCGACGCCAAGCGCGGCGTGCGCATGTTCGAGAAGGTGGGCGTGCCCATCCTCGGCCTCGTGGAAAACATGGCCATGCACGTGTGCTCCAACTGCGGTCACGTCGAGCACATCTTCGGTGCCGAGGGCGGCAAGAAGATGGCGGCCGAGTTCAACATCGACTACCTCGGCGCGATGCCGCTGTCGATGGGCATCCGCCAGCAAGCCGATTCGGGCACGCCGACCGTGGTGGCCGAGCCCGACGGCGAGATCGCCAGCCTCTACAAGGCGATGGCGCGCCAGGTGGCGGTGAAGATCGCCCAGCGCTCCAAGGATTTCTCGTCCAAGTTCCCGACTATCACCGTGTCGAAGAACACCTGATCGCCGGGCTCAGGGCACGAAGGGCTCGAAGAGCGGCGGCATCCGGACCTCCACGCCGTCCTGACGGCCACGCTGCTGCAGGTCGGCCATCACCGTGTCGAAGTCGTCGATCAGCCAGGGCGTGGCCTGCAGCGGCTCGCTCAGCGGCAGCATGAAGTCGTCCCAGTGGATGGGAATCACGCGCTTCGCGCCGACAAGCTTCACCGTCTCGGCCCAGTAGGCGCTGCGGTAGGCCTCGTCCTTCCTGCCGAGCGTGCCGGTGCCGAGGAACACGGTCTCGGCGCGCACGCCGGCCAGCGAGCCAGGCACGATGCCGGCGCTGCCTTGCACGAGGAAGCTGCGGCCCGAGGTGTGCGTGACGGAGATGACCCACACCTCGCCCTCGCGCCATCTCGTCACGTGGGCCGGTGGCGTGAGCGGCTCGGTGATCGGCTCCTGGCCGTGGCCGCTGCTGTAGGGCGTGGGGCTGTGGCGGCTGGCGATCAGCCGGAGGGTGAACTTGCCGAGCTGCAGTGTCTCGCCCGGCTTCACGATGCGCATTTGCGCCTCGGCGAGGCCGGCGCCGCGGCCGATCTGCCGCATTGACTCGCCGCCCACCAGCAGCGCGCCGGTGCGCTGCGCGACGAGCGGCGCGTCCATCGCATGGTCGTAGTGCGCATGCACCGGGATCACCGCCGCGAGCTTGCGGACCCCGAGCCGGCGCAGGCTCTCGTCGACGATGGTTGGATCGGGCCCAATCCGGCCGAAGAGCGTCCGCAGCACCGGCGGGCGCGAGAAGAAGCCGTCCGTCATCCAGGCCGTTTCGCCGTCGTCGAACACCAGCGTGGTGACACCCGCGAAGCGCACACGCACCGCGGAAGTGTCGGTCGACGTGGGCAGCGTGAGCGATTGGTAGGGTGCGAGCGAAGGCCGGCGGTTGAACTGCACCACCACGAACACCACCACCAGCAGCAAGGCTGCCAGCAGCACGACGACGAGTCGCTTCAGCAGGCGGCCGATCACCGGTGGGCTGGCGTCGACAGGTCGCGCAGCACGGTCGGGCCGGTGCGGCGCTCGATCTCATCCAGCAGCGGCTTGCCCCAGCCGAGCGCGAACATCGCTTCGCCGGTGACGAACATCGGCCCGACGAGCAGGCCGATCAGGTCGTCGACGAACGCCGGCTTGCGGCCTTCGTAGTAGTGGCCGATGAACTGGATCACCCAGCCCACGACGAAGCTGCCGATGCCCCACGCCAGCCACGCGGCGACGCTGTCGAGCGCGAGGCTGTGCGCGAGCAGGATCAGGATGCCGTTGGTGACGCTCACGCCGGCGCCCAGTGCGAGGTTGCCGCGGGTCAGGTACCACACGGTTGACGCGATCCACAGCAGCCACGCCGGCGTGACCGGGAAGCCGCCCACGCTGAACAACTCGGGCCGCGAGAGCAGCACGCCGATCGAGAACACGATCAGCGGGATGCCGACGAAGTGGGTGGCGATGTTGCGGCGGTCGCGGTGGTACGCGGCGTACTGGACCATCAGCTCGGTGGCGTTGCGCATGGCTGTCTCCATCGGGGTGTTATGGGGGCGATGCTAGTGCTTCTGCATGGCATGCGACTGTCAAAATTCCGACATTCCCATGACACCCGCCAGCACCCCCTTCACCGACGCCCTGCAGGCCGCTTTGCGCACCGATGCATGGTTCGGCAGTTGCCCGCCGGACTTCCAGTCAGCCTTGCTCAACCTCGGCCGGGCGGAGCAACTGCAGGTGGGTGAGCCGCTCTTCAGCCGCGGCGCGTCGGCCGAGGGCCTGTGCTGTGTGACCGCGGGTGCCTTGCGCGTGGGCGCGCTGCAACCCGACGGCAGCGAGACGCTGCTCGGCTACGTGGAGCCCTACCAGTGGTTCGGCGAGATCTCGCTGCTCGATGGCCTGCCGCGCACGCACGATGCGGTGGCCGATGCCGACACCACCGTGTGGCAGGTGCCGCAGGCCGAGCTGCGGGACTGGCTGGATGCGCATCCCGCCCACTGGCAGGATGTCGCGCGGCTTGCCTGCGCCAAGCTGCGCATCGCCTTCACGATGCTCGAAGACATCGCCCACCTGCCGCTGGAGCAGCGCCTGGCCAAGCGCCTGTGGCTGGTGTCGCATGGCAATGGCACGCGGCCCGATGCGCCGCGCCGCCAGCTGCGGCTGCCGCAGGAGCACCTGGCGCTGATGCTGGGCGTGAGCCGGCAAAGCGCCAACAAGGCGCTGCGCGCGCTCGAGGACAAGGGCGTGCTGAAGCTGCGCTACGGCGCGATCGAGCTCGTGGATGTGGCGGCGCTGGCGCGCGCCGGTGGCCTCGCCTGACGCGAGTCCCGCTCAGGCCGGATGGGCCAGGTCGCGCAGGTGGGTGGGGCCGGCACGGCGCTCGATCTCGGCGAGCATCGGCTTGTTCCAGCCCATCGAGAAGAGCGCTTCGGCGGTGACGAACATCGGCCCGACCAACAGGCCGAAGATGTCGTCGACGAAGGCCGGCTTGCGGCCTTCGTAGTAGTGCCCGAGGAACTGCATGGCCCAGCCGATGAAGAAGCTGCCGGCGCCCCAGGCCAGCCAGCTGGCCACGCTGCCTCCGGCCGCACTGTGCGCCAGGGCGACCAGCAGGCCCACCGCCAGGGTGACCGCCACGCTCAGCGTGAACGGACCACGGCGGCTCATGTACCAGGCCCCCGCGATGCAGAACGCGATCCACGCGGCGGTGACATCCAGCCGCGGCAAGGTGAGGTGCAGCCGGGCCAGCAGCACGCCGACGCCAAAGACGATCAGCGGGATGCCCACAAAATGGGTGACGATGTTGCGCTGGTCGCGGTGGTAATGGGCGTACTGCACCAAAAGGTCCAGTGTGCTGCGATGTGCGTTCATGGCTGTCTCCGCGAGGCGGTTTTGGTCACATTCTGGAGCGGGCCGCGGCCCGTGTGAACATGGTAGTTACACAGAGACCGATGGTGTCACGGGAAGGTACGAATGCAGGGCCCGCTTGAGCAAAACCGCACCAACATGAACACATTCCGGCGATGGGCCGCGGCAGCCGTGCGCAGCGTGTTCTTCCGGAAGCCGTCGCTGGAAGGCCTGAGGATCGGGCCGCTCGGGCTGGTGCTCCTGGCCGGGCTGCTGCTGGCCACCAGCGTGGTGGTGCAACGCCTCCACATCCCGGGCCCGGCGCTCTTCTACTGGCAGTCTCTCGGTGGCGGGTGGCTCGGCACGGTGCTTTTCATCCTGGCGTGCTGGATGGCGGCCCGCGGCACGCTGCAAGACGGTGCATCGGTGCTGCTGGCGCTGGTGTGCCTGGTGCAGATGCTGATCTCCTGGCCCTTGTGGGGCGCGTACTTCGTGGCCGAACGCTGGCTGCCGGACGGTCTTCCAGCGGGGGCCGGGGCCATGCAGTACCTGCTCTGGGTTCCGATGGGCTGGACGACCCTTGCCAATGTGGTGCTGCTCGCTCGCCATGCCGAGCGAGGCACCACGCGCGCCGGCGTCGTCCTTGTGGTGGCCGCGGCGGTGGCCGTGAGCCTGTACCTTCCGCGCAGCGGCTTCTGGTACCCCGACATGAGCGCTGCCGCCGACGAGCTCGAAGACAAGCGCCTGCAGCTCAGCCAGGAGGTGCTGGAAGCCCAGTCGGCCAGCGTGGTGTCGACCCTGCAGGCCCTGCAACCCCAGCGCCCCGGCGTGGCCGACGTCTATGCCATCACCTTTGCGCCCTACGCCGGCGAAGAAGTCTTCCGCCGTGAGAGCCGGCTCGTGAGCCAGCTGATGCAGGAGCGCTTCGACGCGCAGGGCCGCACGCTGTCGCTCATCAACCATGCCGAGACCGCACGCGAGCTGCCCTGGGCCACCGGGCTCAACCTGCGCCGCGCCATCCAGCAGGTGGCGAGCCTGATGGACCGCGAGGAAGACATCCTCTTCATCCACCTCACCTCGCACGGCGCCCGCGACGGCCGTCTCGCTGCGCAGTTCGACCCGCTGGAAGTCGACGAGCTCACGCCCGAGAAGCTGCGCGCCTGGCTCGACGAGGCCGGCGTGCGCTGGCGCGTGCTGTCCATCTCGGCGTGTTACTCGGGCTCGTGGCTGCCCGCGCTCGCCGACCCGGGCACGCTCACGATGACCGCGGCCGATGCGACGCACACCTCCTACGGCTGCGGCCGCGGTTCCGAGCTCACCTATTTCGGGCGCGCGATGTATGCCGAGCAGCTGCGCAAGACGCGCTCGTTCGAGGCCGCGCATGCGGCGGCTCGCGAAGTGATCGATCAGCGCGAGAAGGCGGCCCGCAAGACCGACGGCTACTCCAACCCGCAGATCCAGATGGGCGAGGCGATCCGCCCCAGGCTCGCCGAGCTGGAGAAGCGGCTCGATGCTGCGGCGCAGTGAAGCGCCCGGCCGCCTCCCTACAATCGAGCCCCCTTCAGACCCGCGCGAGACCGGCATGAGCATCAAGAGCGACAAGTGGATCCGCCGCATGGCCGAGCAGCACGGCATGATCGAGCCCTTCGAGCCCGGCCAGGTGCGCCACGCGGCCGACGGCCACAAGATCGTCAGCTACGGCACCAGCAGCTACGGCTACGACATCCGCTGCGCGCCCGAATTCAAGGTCTTCACCAACATCCACAGCACGGTCGTCGACCCGAAGAACTTCGACGAGAAGAGCTTCGTCGACATCGAGGCCGACGTCTGCATCATCCCGCCCAACAGCTTCGCGCTCGCGCGCACGGTGGAGTACTTCCGCATCCCGCGCAGCGTGCTCACCATCTGCCTGGGCAAGAGCACCTATGCGCGCTGCGGGATCATCGTCAACGTCACCCCCTTCGAGCCCGAGTGGGAAGGCTACGTGACGCTCGAGTTCAGCAACACCACGCCGCTGCCCGCCAAGATCTACGCGGGCGAAGGCTGCGCGCAGGTGCTCTTCTTCGAGAGCGACGAAGTCTGCGAGACGAGCTACAAGGACCGCGGCGGCAAGTACCAGGGCCAGCGCGGCGTGACCCTCCCCAAGACCTGAGGCCCCGTCTGACAGCCGCCTGAGCCACTTCCCCGTGGCGAATCGGTGGCGCGTCGCTACGATGGCGGCTGGTCCATCTCCGGGAGCTCGCCATGAAGTGGCAAGGCAATCGTGAAAGCGACAACGTCGAAGATGCCCGCGGCGGAGGCGGCGGTGGCGGCTTCTCGTTCGGTGGCGGGCGCAGCATCGGCCTCGGCAGCGTGGCGATCGCGCTCGTGGCAGGCTGGATCTTCGGCATCAACCCGCTCACCATCCTCGGCCTCATGAGCGGTGGCGGCCCGGCCCCGCAGGTGCAGCAGGCGCCCGCCGGCCGCCCGCCGGCCGATGACCAGATGGCACGTTTCGTCTCGGTGGTGCTGGCCGACACCGAAGACGTGTGGCGCGAGCAGTTCAAGCAGATGGGCGCGACCTACCGCGACCCCAAGCTGCGCCTCTTCCGTGGCAGCGAGCCCACCGCCTGCGGCATGGGCCAGTCGGCGATGGGACCGTTCTACTGCCCGGGTGACCAGAAGGTCTACATCGACCTCAGCTTCTACGAGACCATGCGCACGCGGCTCGGCGCGCCGGGTGACTTTGCCCAGGCCTACGTCATCGCGCACGAGGTGGGCCACCACGTGCAAAACCTGCTCGGCATCAGCGGCAAGGTCGACAGCATGCGCGGCCGCATCCCCGAGGCACAGCAGAACGCGCTCTCGGTGCGGCTCGAGTTGCAGGCCGACTGCTTTGCCGGCGTGTGGGCGCACCACGCCAACAACGCCCGCCAGATCCTGGAGCAAGGCGACGTGGAAGAAGCGCTCAACGCCGCCTCGCAGATCGGCGACGACGCGCTGCAGCGCAAGTCGCGCGGCACGGTGCAGCCCGAGACCTTCACCCACGGCACCAGCGCGCAGCGCGTCACCTGGTTCAAGCGCGGCCTGCAGAGCGGCAGCGTGAACCAGTGCAACACCTTCGAGGCGCGGCAGATCTGAAGACGGCGGTCAGCCGCCGACCCAGCGCTCCTCCGACGCCTTGAGGTGCGACCGCATCGCGGCCTGCGCGGTGAGCGGGTCGCGGGCCTCGAGCGCGCGGTAGATCGCCTCGTGCTCCTTGAGCGCGGTGTTCCAGGTGCGGGTGTTCTCGAAGCGCACGCTCAGGTGCGACGAAATCGGGCTGTGGCGTTCGTCGAACAGCTCCGACACCAGCCGCACCATCACCGAGTTGCCGGTCATCTCGGCCAGCGTGATGTGGAACTGCCGGTCGTGCCCGAGCGGCGAAAGCCCCTGCGCAATCTGCCCGCGCATCCCCTCGATGCTCTCGCGCAGGCGCGACAGCGCCTCGGGCGTGACGTGGGCGCAGGCCAGAACCGCCACGTCGCCCTCCACCGCGGCGCGCGCCTGCATGAGCTCGATCGGGCTCTCGCCCATGGCCTCAGTGCTCTTGGCCGGTCGCTCGGGCGGGTTGCACACGTAGACGCCCGAGCCGCTGCGGATCTCGACGCTCAGCTCGATGTCGAGTGCGATCAAGGCCTCGCGCAGCGAAGGTCGCGAGACCCCGAGCTGCTGCGCCAGGTCGCGCTCCGGCGGCAGCTTGCTGCCGGGCTTGAAGACGCCGCGCTGGATCAGGTCGCGGATCTGGTCGGCGATCTGCTGATAGAGGCGCCGAGTCTCGACGGGGCGGAGTTGCGAAGCGGCGGAGAGTGCGGAGGTGGGCACGGCGTGCTTTGAAAGTGGCCTGACCATGATAGCCGACCTCCCGCTCCGGGCGCCTGATCCGTGCAAGGCGAACTTTGGCGGGATACCTATGGAAAGTACCTAAATTCGGCCTTTTTACCTCGTATGGCGGGCTGATTCCAGGCGCCTTTTGGTCAGGCCAGAAGACGAATTTTGGCAAGGTGGCTTTACCAAATCTTGACCGATCACTACGATCGCTTCCCTCCACTCGCCAAGGGGTCCCTTTGTCCGTCCAGCTCGTCCACGACCACCTGTCCGCCCGCCTCGACAGCGGCCGGGCGCAGGTCGCGCCGGCCACCACCGTGTCAGCGACGGGCGAGCTCCTGCGGCTGGAAGGCATCTGCAAGCGCTTCTTCAACGTGGTCGCACTGTCGGGCGTGAGCCTCACGCTCCAGCGGGGCGAGGTCCACGCGGTGTGCGGCGAGAACGGTGCCGGGAAGTCGACGCTGATGAAGATCATCAGCGGCCAGTTCGCGCCCGACGAGGGCACGCTCTCGTACAAGGGGCAGCCGCGGCGCTTCGGCTCGACCCAAGAGGCCCAGGCTGCGGGCATCGCGATGATCCACCAGGAGCTGAACCTGGTGCCGCACCTGTCGGTGGCCGAAAACATCTACCTCGCCCGCGAGCCTCGCCGTGGTTGGTTCATCGACCGGGCCCGGCTCCAGGCCGATTCCACCCGCTGCCTGCAGCGCCTCGGCGTCGACATCGCGCCGCAGGCCATCGTGCGCACGCTCTCGGTGGCGCAGCGCCAGATGGTGGAGATCGCCAAGGCACTCTCGCTCGACGCGGAGCTGCTCATCATGGACGAGCCCACCTCGTCGCTCACCGAAGCCGAGACACGCCAGCTCTTCAAGGTGATCCACGAGCTGCGCCGCGGCGGCGTGGGCATCCTGTACATCTCGCACCGGCTCGACGAGATGCAGGGCGTCGTCGACCGGGTCACCGTGCTGCGCGACGGCCGCTACATCGCCACGCACGACTTCGCCGACACCAGCGTCGACGAGATCGTCGAGCGCATGGTGGGCCGCCCGCTGGACGACAAGTTCCCGCCGGCCACGCGCACGCCCACCGACGAGGTGCTGCTGTCGGTGTCGGGCCTCACGCGCCAGGGCGCCTTCCACGACGTGCGCTTCGAGCTGCGGCGCGGCGAGATCCTCGGCTTCGCCGGCCTGATGGGCGCGGGGCGCACCGAGGTGGCCCGGGCGGTCTTCGGCGCCGACCCGGTCGACGCCGGCAGCGTGAGCCTGCGCGGCCGGGTGCTGTCGATTGCCTCGCCCATCGATGCCATCGCCGAGGGCATCGCCTACCTCTCCGAAGACCGCAAGGCCCACGGCCTCGCGCTCGACATGACCGTCGCGCAGAACGTGACGCTCGCGCGCACCGATGCGGTGGCGGGCCGGCTCGGCTTCATCCGTTTCGCCGAGGAGGCAGCGGTGGCCCAGCGCTACGTCGACACGCTCTCGATCCGCACGCCGTCGGTGCACCAGAAGGTGCGCCATCTCTCCGGTGGCAACCAGCAGAAGGTCGTGCTCGGCAAGTGGCTCTTCCGCGATTCGCAGGTGCTCTTCTTCGACGAGCCCACGCGAGGCATCGACGTGGGCGCCAAGTACGCGATCTACCAGCTGCTCGACGCGCTGGCCGCGCAAGGCATCGGCGTCGTGCTGATCAGCTCCGAGCTGCCCGAGATCCTCGGCATGACCGACCGCGTCGCCGTGTTCCACGAAGGGCGCATCACCGACATCGTCGAGACGCGCCACACCACGCAAGAAGCCCTGATGCACCTGGCCTCGGGGCGTACGTTTCCTGAGCGACCTACCGCATGAACGACCGACAGCAAGACCTCGTCCAGAAGTTCGCCGCGCTCGGCAGCCTGCTCGCGCTCACGCTGGTGTTCTCGATGATCAGCGACGCCTTCTTCACGATGGGCAACGGCCTCACCGTCGCGCTGCAGGTGACGTCCATCGCCTACCTCGGCATCGGCGCCACCTGCGTGATCATCACCGGCGGCATCGACCTCTCGGTGGGATCCATCCTCGCGCTGTCGGGCGTGGTGGCGGCGCTGCTCGTCAAGGCCGGCTGGCCGGTGCCGGTGGGCATGCTCGCGGGCTTGGTGATCGGCGCCGTGTGCGGCCTGGTGAACGGGCTGTGCGTGACGGTGCTCAAGCTCCCGCCCTTCATCGCCACGCTCGGCATGATGCTCGTGGCGCGCGGGATCGCGCTGCAGATCACCGAGGCGCGTGCGATCGGCGGGCTCGGCGAGAGCTTCGCCGCGCTCGGCAACGGCAGCCTCTGGCGCATCGTCAACGTGGGGGCCGATGGCTTCCCTGACGTCGTCTTCCCCGGCATTCCTTACCCGGTGCTGCTGATGATCGTGCTGGCCGTCGCCGTGGCGGTGATGCTCAACCGCAGCACGCTCGGGCGCCATCTCTACGCCGTGGGCTCCAACGCCGAGGCGGCTCGGCTCTCGGGCGTGAACGTGGCCCGCGTCACCGTCTTCGCCTATGTGCTCTCGGGTCTGCTCGCGGGCCTGACCGGCTGCGTGCTGATGTCGCGCCTGGTCACGGCCCAGCCGAGCGAGGGCCTCATGTACGAGCTCGATGCGATCGCCGCCGCGGTGATCGGCGGCACCTCGCTCAGCGGCGGCGTGGGCACCATCAGCGGCACGCTGATCGGCGCCTTCGTGATCGGCATCCTGCGCAACGGTCTGAACATGGGCGGCGTCTCCGCCTTCGTGCAGCAAATCATCATCGGCCTGGTCATCCTGCTCACGGTGTGGATCGACCAGATGCGCCATCGACGATGAACCCCCACCGGGCGGCACAGCCCGGCATTCCACACAGAGTCAAACGTTCATTGAAGCAGAAGGAGACAACATGAGACACGTGATGAAGCATCTGGCGGGTGCGGCGGTGGCCGCCGTCCTTGGCCTGGCGAGTGTTGCCGCGGTGGCGGCCGACAAGGAGATCGCGGTGATCGTGAAGACGACCAACAGCGACTTCTGGCAGAACGTGAAGAAGGGCGCCAACGACGGCGTGGCCGGCATCAAGGGCTACACCACCACCTTCCAAGGCGCGGCGTCCGACACCGACCTCGCGGGCCAGGTAGCGCTGGTGGAGAACGCGGTCAACCGCAAGGTGGCCGGCATCGTGCTCGCCCCGAGCGACCCGGACGCGCTGATCCCGGCGATGAAGAAGGCCTGGGAAGCGAAGATCCCGGTGATCCTGATCGACTCGGCCGCGTCGGATGCCGGCAAGAACTACTACCAGTCGTTCCTGGCGACCGACAACAAGAAGGCCGGCGAGCTGTGCGCGCAGGCGCTCATCGCCAAGATCGGCACCACCGGCAAGATCGCGATCATGTCGTACACCGCCGGCTCCGGCTCCGAGATCGGGCGCGTGGGCGGCTTCAAGGACTACATCGCCAAGCACTCCAAGCTTCAGGTCGTCGGCCCGTTCTATTCCAACTCGCAGATGGGCACGGCGCTCAACCAGACGACCGACGTGCTGGCCGCCAATGCCGACCTGAAAGGCATCTTCGGCGCCAACGAGCCCACCGCCATCGGCATGGGCCGCGCGCTGGTGCAGGCCGGCAAGGCGGGCAAGGTGGTGGCCATCGGCTTCGACGGCAACGCCGACCTTCAGGGCTTCATCAAGGACGGCACGCTGGAGGCCATCGCCGTGCAGAGCGCCTACCAGATGGGCAGCCTGGGCGTGAAGACGGCCGTCGAGGTGGCGCAGGGCAAGAAGGTGCCGAAGTTCCGCGACACCGGTGTCGTGATGGTGACCAAGGCCAACATCGACAAGCCCGAGGCGAAGAACGTCCTTTACTGATCACGCCTCGAGCACGCCCGCCACCGAGACGCGCGCATGAAGCACACCGATCGCCGCAAGCTGCCGCGTGCCGACCTGTCGGTGCCGGTGTTCGGCCTCGGGTGCGCGCAGCTCGGCGGGCTGTTCCAGCCCATGACCGACGCTGGCGCCGGGGAGCTCGTGGACGCGGCGTGGGGCGAAGGGGTGCGCTTCTTCGACACCGCGCCGTACTACGGCTACACGCTGTCGGAACGCCGCCTGGGTGCAGCACTCGCGCGCCGCCCGCGCGAGGACCACCTGCTCAGCACCAAGGTCGGCCGCCTGATGGTCCCCGACGCCAGCGTGCGGCCTGGCGATGATGGCTTCGCAGAGCCCTTGCCCTTCAGGCCGCGCTACGACTACAGCCATGCCGGCGTGATGCGCTCGTTCGAGGACAGCCTGCAGCGCCTCGGCGTGGCCAAGGTCGACATCCTCTTCGTCCACGACATCGGCCGCGTCACCCACGGCGAGCGTCATGCTCACCACTGGGAGCAGCTCACGCGCGGCGGCGGCTTCCGTGCCCTGGAGACGCTGCGCCACGAAGGGCGCATACGGGCCTTCGGCCTGGGCGTGAACGAATGGGAGGTCGTGCACGACGCGCTGCAGGAGGCCGACCTCGACATCAGCATGCTGGCCGGCCGCTACACGCTGCTCGAGCAGCACAGCTTGTCGCCGCTGCTCGCCGAGAGCGCGCGGCGCGGGCATGCCATCGTGGTGGCCGGGCCCTTCAACTCCGGCGTGCTCGCCGGCGGCGGCCACTTCAACTACGGCCGCGCGCCCGCGGGCGTGCTCGAGCGTGTGTCGCGGCTCGAGGCGGTGTGCCGCGAGTTCGAGGTGCCCTTGCCCGCCGCGGCGCTGCAGTTCCCGCTGGCGCACCCGGCCGTGGTGTCGTGCGTCGCGGGCGCGCACGATGCCGCCCAGCTGCGCCAGAACCTCGCCTGGCTGCGCCACCCGGTGCCCGATGCGCTCTGGCTCGCACTGCGCGACCGCGGGCTTCTCGACGAACGCGCGCCCTTGCCGCGCCAAGGCAGCTGACATGCACATCATCGACGCCCACCAGCACTTCTGGCGGCTTGCCGACCGCACCGGCCACTGGCCGCCACCGGCGCTGGCCGAGATCCACCGCGACTTCGGCCCGGAGGACCTGCTGCCCCTGCTCGAGCGCTGCAGGGTGGCTGGCACGGTGCTCGTGCAGTCGCTGCCCACCGTGGCCGACACCGAGCAGCTCCTGCGCATCGCCGACCGGCACGACTTCGTGCGCGGCGTGGTGGGCTGGGTGGACATGAAAGCCCCCGATGCCCCCGCCCAGATCGCCCGGCTGGCCCGGCACCCGCGCCTCAAGGGCCTGCGCCCGATGCTGCAGGACCTGGGCGACGATCGCTGGATCGCCGCCCCCTCGCTCGATGCCGCCGTGGGCGCGATGCTGGAGCACGGCCTGTGCTTCGACGCGCTCGTGCTGCCGCGGCACCTGCGAGCGCTGCTCGAATTCGCGCAGCGCCATCCCGCGCTGCCGATCGTGATCGACCACGCCGCCAAGCCCGTGATTCCGCGGGGCGAGCTCACGGCGTGGCGGCACGACCTCGGCGCACTGGCGGCCCTCACCCAGGTGCATTGCAAGCTCTCGGGCCTGCTCACCGAGGCCGGACCGTTCCCGCACGAGCTGCGCCTGCAGCCGTGGATGGAAGTGGTGTACGGCCTTTTCGGGCCGCAGCGCCTCATCTGGGGCAGCGACTGGCCGGTGCTGCGGCTGGCGGGCAGCTACGAGGGCTGGCTCGCGATGGCCATCCGCTTCTGCGAAGCGCAACCCGGTGCCGACAGCGGCACTCTCGATGCGGTCTTCGGCGGCAACGCACGCCGCGTCTACCGGCTCGGCTGAAGGCACCCCGCATGCAACGCATGGGCATGGTCATCGGCATCGCAGCGGAGCACATCGCCGAGTACAAGCGCCTGCACGCCGGCGTGTGGCCCGGCGTGCTCGAGCGCATTCACCGCTCGCACATCCGCAACTACAGCATCTTCCTGCGCGAGCCGGAGAACCTGCTGTTCGGCTACTGGGAGTACCACGGCCGCGATTTCGAGGCCGACATGGCGGCCATCGCCGCCGACCCCGAGACGCAACGCTGGTGGCGCCTGTGCGGCCCGTGCCAGGTGCCGCTTGCGTCCCGACAACCCGGCGAACACTGGGCCTCGATGGCCTCCGTGTTCCACGTCGACTGAACCGAAGTCCACCAGGAAAGACATGCTGACCGTCATCTGCCAGACCCCTCGCGAGTTGCGCGCCGAAGAGCGCCCGTGCCCCACGCCCGGGCCCGACGAGGTGCTGCTGCGCGTCAAGCGTGTCGGTGTCTGCGGTACCGACCTGCACATCTTCACCGGCCACCAGCCCTACCTCGCCTATCCGCGTGTGATGGGGCATGAGCTGTCGGGCGTCGTGGAGTGGGCGCCCCGTGCGAGCGGCCTGCGCGCCGGCGACCCAGTCTTCGTGATGCCCTACCTCTCGTGCGGCCGTTGCATCGCCTGCCGCCAGGGCAAGACCAACTGCTGCGTCGACATCCAGGTGCTGGGCGTCCACCGAGACGGTGCCTTCACCGAATACCTCTGCGTGCCCGCGGGCTTCGTGCACAAGGCCGACGGCGTGTCGCTCGACCAGGCGGCGATGGTCGAATTCCTCTCGATCGGCGCGCATGCGGTGCGGCGGGGCATGGTGCGTGCGGGCCAGCGGGTGCTGGTGGTCGGTGCCGGGCCCATCGGCATGGCAGCGGCGATCTTCTCCGGCCAGCAGGGCGCCGCGGTGACCGCCCTCGACACGCGCCGCGACCGCCTCGAGTTCTGCGAGCGCCACCTGCAGGTGAGCGCCACGGTACAGATCGGCGAGGACGACGAGGCCCGCCTCTCGGCGCTCACCGATGGCGAGTTCTTCGACGTGGTGTTCGACGCCACCGGCAACGCGCGTGCGATGGAGCGCGGCTTCAAGTTCGTGGCGCACGGCGGCAGCTACGTGATGGTGTCGGTGGTGCGCGATGCGATCACCTTCTCCGACCCCGAATTCCACAAGCGCGAGACCACGCTGCTGGGCAGCCGCAACGCGACGATGGAGGATTTCGAGACCGTGCTCTCTGCGATGCGAGCGGGCCGGGTGCCCACTGATGCGCTGAACACCCACCGCATGCCGCTCGCCCGCGTGCCCGACGATTTCGCCTCGCTGCTCGACCCGGCGCAAGGCGTGGTGAAGGCCATCGTCGAATGCTGAACGATCGCGCCGCGCTGCCGATCCTGCAGTTCGGCACCAGCCGCTTTCTTCAGGCGCACGTCGACCTCTTCGTGTCACAGGCCCTTGCGGAAGGCCGGGCGCTCGGGCCGATCGCCGTGGTGCAGACGACGCGCAGCGCCGAGAGCGCGGCGCGCGTGCGGGCGCTCTCGGCCGGGGGAGGCTACCCGGTGCGCGTGCGTGGCCTGCAGCGCGGCATGCCGGTCGACGTGGAGCTGCGCGGGGAGGCGGTGCACGAGGCGCTCGACGCGGCATCGGCCTGGCCGCGCGTGCGTGAGCTCGCCTGCGGCGCCCAGGTGATCGTCTCCAACACCGGAGACGCCGGCTATGCGCTCGACCCGCTCGACGACGCCCGCCTGCTGCACGAAGCGGCGAGCGTGCCGCGCAGCTTTCCGGCGAAGCTCGTAGTGCTGCTGCATGCGCGCTGGCAGGCCGCGCCGGAGTCGCCGCTGTCGATCTACCCCTGCGAGCTCGTGGCGCGCAACGGCGAGGTGCTGCGCAGCGTGGTACTGCAGCTCGCGCGGGCCTGGTCGGCGCCGGAGGCGTTCATCGCCTACCTCGGGCAGCACTGCTGCTGGGCCAACTCGCTGGTCGACCGCATCGTGTCGGACGCGATCGCGCCGGTGGGCGCGGTCGCCGAGCCCTATGCGCTGTGGGCCATCGAGCGGCAGCCGGGACTGGTGCTGCCGTGCACGCACGAGTCGATATTGCTCACCGACGAGCTGGCGCGCCACGAGCGCCTGAAGCTGCTGCTGCTCAACCTCGGCCACACCTTCCTCGCCGAGCGCTGGCTGCAGGCCGGCCGGCCGCCGGGCTCGACGGTGCTGCAGGCCATGCACGACGAGGCCCAGCGTGCCGAGCTCGAGGCCCTGTGGGCCGAGGAGGTGCTGCCGGTGTTCGAGGCGCTGGGTGAGCGCGAGGCGGCGCTCGACTACCTCGACGCGCTGCGCGACCGGCTGCTCAACCCCTTCCTCGCACACCGCCTGGCCGACATCGCGCAGAACCACGAGCAGAAGAAGCAACGCCGCCTCGCGCCTGCCGTGCAGCTGGCCCGCGAGCTGCGGCTGCCGCTTGCGCAGCGCCGGCTGCGCCTGGCCCTGCACAGCCCGATAACCGCGTGATACACCCCCGACGAGAGGTTTTCCATGAGCACAGCGCCGTCGCCCCTGATCCTGCTGAGCGAAGCCGACAACGTGGCGGTTGCGCGCCACGACATCGCCGCCGGCACGGCGCTCGCGGCGGGCCCGGTGCAGGTGGTGAGCCGCCAGGCGATCCCCTCCGGCCACAAGCTCGCGTTGCGGCGCATCGCCGCGGGCGAGGTCGTGCGCAAGTACGGGCAGGTGATCGGGCTCGCCAGCGAAGACATCGCGCCCGGCGACCACGTGCACGGGCACAACCTCGGCATGGGAGGCGACACGCACGACCACGCGGCCGGCCGCGACTACCGGCGCACGCCGCTGGCCAACCCGCCGGCCACCTTCCAGGGGATCATGCGCCGCGATGGGCGCGTGGGCACGCGCAACTACCTCGGCGTGATCGCGAGCGTCAATTGCTCGGCCACCGTGTGCCGCTACATCGCCGAGGCCTTCAAAGGCGACGCGCTGCGCGACCACCCGAATGTCGACGGCGTGGTCGCCATCACGCACGGCAGCGGCTGCGGCATGAGCGGCGGCGGAGAGGGCATCGAGCTGCTGCGGCGCACGCTGCGCGGCTATGCCGACCATTCCAATTTCGCCGGCGTGCTGGTGGTCGGCCTCGGCTGCGAGGTGAACCAGGTCGCGCCGCTGGTGGAGAGTCTCAACGCGCGCGAGCCGGGCCTGGTCGCCGCGATGACCATCCAGGACGAAGGCGGCACGCGCGAGGCGGTGGCGCAGGGCCAGGCGATGCTGCGCGAGATGCTGCCGCTCGCCAACGCGGTGACCCGCACCGAGGTGTCCGCGAGTCACCTGGTGGTGGGCCTGCAGTGCGGCGGCTCCGATGGCTACTCCGGCATCAGCGCCAACCCGGCGCTCGGCGCGGCGGTCGACCTGCTCGTGGCGAATGGCGGCACCGCCATCCTCTCCGAGACGCCTGAGGTGTACGGCGCCGAACACCTGCTGACCGCGCGTGCCGCCTCGGCCGCGGTGGCCGACCGGCTGATGCAGCGCATCCGCTGGTGGGAGGACTACACCCGGGTGCACCATGGCGACATGAACAACAACCCGTCGCCGGGCAACAAGGCCGGCGGGATCACGACCATCCTCGAGAAGTCGCTCGGTGCGGTGGCCAAGGGTGGCAGCACCGGGCTGATGGCGGTCTACGAATACGCCGAGCCGGTGCGCGAGCGCGGCCTGGTGTTCATGGACACGCCGGGCTACGACCCGGTCTCGGCCACCGGGCAGGTGGCGGGTGGTGCCAACCTCATCTGCTTCACCACCGGTCGCGGCTCCACCTACGGCTGCAAGCCCACCCCTTCGCTCAAGCTCGCCACGAACAACACGCTTTTCAAGCGCATGAGCCTCGACATGGACTTCAACTGCGGCGAGATCGTCGAAGGCCGGCAGACCGTGGCCGAGGCCGGCGCCGCGCTCTTCGCGCTGATGCTCGCCACGGCGTCGGGCCAGCGCACCTGCAGCGAACTGCATGGGATGGGCGACAACGAGTTCGTGCCCTGGCAACTTGGGGCGGTGATGTGAGGCGCTCGTCACCACCCCTTCGCGTGGCCTGTCTGGGCGAGTGCATGGTCGAGCTGCGCGAATCGGCCACGCCGGGGCTGCTCGCACAAGGCATTGCCGGCGACACGTACAACACGGCGGTGTACCTGCGTCGGCTCACCTCGCCCGCCGACTTGCGTGTCGACTGCGCCACCTGCGTGGGCGGCGATCTCTTCGCACCCAGGCTCTTCGAGGCGTGGCGAGCCGAAGGCATCGGCGAATCACTCGTGCGCACCGTGCCGGATCGAAGCACCGGTCTCTACGCGATCCGAACCGATGCGCACGGCGAGCGCCACTTCAGCTACTGGCGAGAGCGCAGCGCCGCGCGGGCTTACTTCGAGGGCGAGCCTTCGCCGCTCGAACAGCAGGCAGGCGAGATCGACGTGCTCTACCTGAGCGGCATCAGCCTCGCGATCATGGGCCCGGAGCTGCCTCCCCGACTTCGCGCGCTGCTGCACGGCCTGCGCTCGCGTGGTGCCCGTATCGTGTTCGACAACAACTACCGGCCGCGCCTGTGGGCCAGCCGAGGCGCTGCGCAGTCGGTGTTTGCGCAGCTCTACGAGATGGCCGACATCGCGCTCGTCACCCTCGAAGACGAGATGGCGCTGCAGGGGCTTGCGTCCGACGAACTCGCCTTGCAACGCACGCTTGACCTGCCTTGCGCCGAGGTGGTGGTCAAGCGTGGCGCACGGCCCACGCTCGTGCGACAGTTGGGCCACACCCCGATCGAGGTGCCGGTGCAGACCGTGTCACGCGTCGTCGACACCACTGCGGCCGGCGACTCGTTCGCGGCGGGCTACCTAGCGAAGCGGGTGATGGGTGAGTCGGCCGTCGCGGCGGCCGAGTGGGGCAATCGGCTGGCCGCCACCGTTATCCAGCATCCTGGCGCCATCGTGCCGCCGGAGGCGATGGCGTGGGCCACACGCCCCGCAGACCCAAGTCCCAATCGCGGCCTGCCTTGAGGCGGACAGTCGATGCACACAACCCCTTCCAGTCGCCTGCAAGGCAAGACGGCCTTCGTCACCGCCGCCGGCCAGGGCATCGGTCGCGCCACCGCCGAAGCCTTCGTGCGTGAAGGTGCGCGCGTGATCGCGGCCGACATCAACGCTGAGCTGCTGGAATCGCTTGCGCGCGACACCGGCTGCGAGATCCGCCGCCTCGACGTGACCGACGCCGCCGCCGTGCGCGACACCGTGGGCGCGCTCGGGCCGCTGCAGGTGCTCTTCAACGGCGCCGGCTACGTGCATGCCGGGACCTTGCTCGAATGCGAAGACGCCGACTGGAACTTCTCCTTCGAGCTCAATGTGCGATCGATGTACCGCGTCATCCGCGCCGCGCTGCCCGCGATGCTCGAGCAGGGTGGCGGCTCCATCGTCAACATGGCCTCGATTGCCGGCCTGAAGGGCGTGCCCAACCGCTTCGCTTACAGCACCACCAAGGCGGCGGTGGTGGGGCTCACCAAGTCGATCGCGGCCGACTTCGTGGGCCGTGGCATCCGCTGCAACGCCATCTGCCCGGGCACGGTGCAGTCGCCTTCGCTGCGCGAGCGCATCAGCGCCCAGGCCCGCGCCAGCGGGCAGAGCGTCGAGCAGGTCGAGGCCGCCTTCGTGGCGCGCCAGCCTGTCGGCCGCATCGGCCGCCCGGAAGAGATCGCTGCGTTGGCGGTCTACCTCGCGAGCGACGAGTCGAGCTTCACCACGGGCACCGCGCTGGTGATCGATGGCGGCTGGTCCAACTGATTTCGTTGAACGCAAACGTCCGTGCCGATCAGCGCCGCTCCAGCGTGCCGAGCCAGTCGCAACGCAGGCGGCCGCGCCGGTGCAGCGAGCGGCGCAGCGCCACGTACAGCGTGGGCGCCAGGAAGAGGACCGCGCAGCCCAGCGCCATGCCCGGCCACCAGAGGATCAGCGCTGCCGGCTCCCCCATCCAGCCGAGCAGCCAGGCGGTGAGCACGCCGTCCCAGGCGTGGTATTCGAGCGGGTTCTCCGGCTTGTGGGCGACTTGCCAGAGCTTGATGTCCTGGAGCTGCTGCAAGGTCATGGCGCTCTCCCGTCGAGGAAGGGCCCTTCAGCGTAGAGGCAAGCGCAGCGGCTGAAAACCCCTATGTCGCAAACCCCTGAGCTTCGCTCAGGCAAGCAGGGCGAGCTGCTCCGACAGCGGCTTCTCGCCGAACAGCCATTGCCCCGGCAGGAGGCGCATGCCCTGCTCGCTGGGCCACACCAGCGCCGGCACGCCGTGCATGCCGACCGACTTCATCACCTTCTTGGCGCGCACCACCCGCTTGGCGGTGGTGGCGGCGAGCGTGGGCTGGGCGAGGCGCTGCTCCCAGGTCTCGGGGTCGTCGCCGAGCGACGCAGCCAGGGCCTGCGCGATGACGCTGCGGTCGCTGATGTCTCGGCCGGCCACGAAGCGCTCGCGCTGCAATGCGTGCAAGGCATCGAGCTCGCGCCGCACGTCCCACAGCGAGACGGCGGTGAGCGCTTCCGTCGCGGCGGTACTGTCGAAGGGCAGCTCCGGGTTGGCGAGCACCTTGCGCTTGTAGAGATCGCTGAAGCGTTGCCCGCTCATCGCGGCGATGCGCGCGTCGGCCTGCTCGATGTGGCGGGCCATCTCGGGGTCGAGCGTCTTGCCGGGTGCGGCGAAAAGCCCGCTGGGCACGGGCTCGACGATGCACCCCCCCAGATCTGCCAGCCCGTGGATGGCGGGCATGGCGCCGTAGCACCATCCGCACAACGGGTCGTAGAGGTAGATCAGGTGGTCAATGGCCATCCGGCGAGTATGCGACAGCCTCCAGCGCCCGACGCCCGGGCGCCGATGGCCGGCAGCCTGGTGGCGCCGGGCGGCAGCCCACAGCGGCTGCAGTGGCGCGGCCGCGACGCTTGGCCCTTCAGTACGCGGCGGTGAACCGGCGCTGCACGTGCCGGGGCGTCTCGACCTCGTCGACGATGGCCACGGCCAGGTCGGCCACCGAGATGCCGGCGGGGGCGCCGCTGGCGTCGAACAGCACCTCGTCACCGCCGATGCGGAAGGCCCCGCGCCGCTCGCCGGGGGCGAGCATCACCGCCGGCGAGACGAAGGTCCAGTCGAGCGAGCTTTCCTGGCGCACCAGGTTGAGCGCCTCGCGGGCGGCAAGGGCCCCCTGCTTCCACTCGGCGGGGAACTCTGGGGTGTCGACCAGCTGGACGCCGGGCGCGACGTAGAGGCTGCCGGCGCCACCCACCAGCAGCACGCGCTTGACGCCGCTGCGTTTCACGCCGTCGAGGATGGCGCGGGTGCCTTGCAGGAAGACGTCGTGGATCTTCGGCTCCTGCCAGCCGGGGTTGTAGGCGCTGACCACCGCGTCGTTGCCTTCCACTGCCTGCGCGACCTCGGCGCTCTGCAGCGCGTCGGCCTTCACCACGGTGAGGCCCGGCCGGGCGGTCAGCTTGCCGGGGTTGCGGGCGAGGGCGGTGACGTGGTGGCCGCGGCGCAGCAGCTCTTCCAGCAAGGCGGTGCCGACGAAGCCGGTGGCGCCGATGAGGGCGATCTTCATGGGTGTTTCTCCATCACGTTGCGAATGGGTGTGACGATATGGGCTTCACAATCAGCCGGGAAGTCGTTCAAATCCAAGAACTTCTTTAAGCTGGGCTTCACAATGGACGATCTCCGGCGCATGGCCGTCTTTGCCGCGGTGGTGCAGCACGGCTCCATGAGCGCCGCCGCGCGGGCGTTGCGCATGAGCACCTCGGCGGTGAGCCAGCAGCTGCGCCTGCTGGAGCAGGGCAGCGGCGTGACGCTGCTGCACCGCTCCACCCGCAAGCTCTCGCTCACCGACACCGGCGCCCGTTTTGCCGAGCACTGCCAGGCGATGGTGAGTGCCGCGTCGCAGGCCAAAGCCCAGCTGGCGCTCGCGCACGATGCGCCGAGCGGCGAGCTGCGCATGTCGGCCCCGGTCGGCTTCGCTCGCCACATCGGCCCGGCGCTCGCCCCGCTGCTCGCCGACCACCCGGCGCTCACGCTGCGGCTGCTGGTCGACGACACGATGATCAACCTCGTCGATGCGCGCATCGACCTCGCCTTGCGCGCCGGCCGCCTGCCCGACTCGACCTGGGTCGCACGCAGGCTGTGCGACTTCGACTGGGTGCTGTGTGCCTCGCCCGACTACCTGCGCCGCCACGGCGAGCCGACGACACCGTCTGAGCTGGCGCGGCACCAGTGGCTGGTCGGCTCGCGCGACGGCTCGGCCCTGCAGATCGAGCTGGCAGGCCCCGAAGGCGCGAAGGAGACGCTGCGCGTCGAGGCCCGCATCGCGAGCAACAACCAGCTGAGCCTTGAGCAGATGTGCGCGGCGGGCCTGGGCGTGGGCATGCTGACCCACCCCGACGTGCACGCCTTGTTGAGCACCGGCGCGCTGCAGCGCGTGCTGCCGGCCTGGCGTTTGGCGCCGATCCCGGTGTGGGCCGTCACGCCCCAGCGCGACAACCAGCCGGCGAAGGTGCGCCATGCCATCGAGGCGCTGCGGGCGCACTTCGAGGCCACGCCCGGCACACGCCGGTGAGCCGCTCAGGTGGGC
This sequence comes from Piscinibacter sp. HJYY11, assembly GCF_016735515.1. NCBI lineage: Bacteria > Pseudomonadati > Pseudomonadota > Betaproteobacteria > Burkholderiales > Sphaerotilaceae > Piscinibacter > Piscinibacter sp. HJYY11. The sequence continues at coordinate 4,760,577 of NZ_JAERQZ010000001.1, forward strand.
GTCACTGCGGCACGGTGCCGGGAATGAGGATGCGCCGGTCGACGTTGCGGATGTCGGTGTGGCCGCAGAAGGCCATGCTCACGTCGAGCTCCTTGTAGATGAGCTCAAGGCACTTGGCCACGCCTGCCTCGCCGAGCGCGCCCAGGCCGTAGAGGAACGAGCGGCCGATCAGCGTGCCGCGGGCACCGAGCGCCACGGCCTTGAGCACGTCCTGCCCGGAGCGGATGCCGCCGTCCATCCACACCTCGATCTTCGAGCCCACCTCGCGGGCGATCTCGGGCAATGCGGCGATGGAGGACGGCGCGCCGTCGAGCTGCCGCCCGCCGTGGTTGGAGACGATCAGTGCGTCAGCACCGCTGCTCGCGGCGTAGCGTGCGTCTTCCACGTCCATGATGCCCTTGAGGATGAGCCGGCCGCCCCAGCGCTTCTTGATCCACTCGACGTCGTTCCAGTCGAGCTTGGGGTCGAACTGCTCGCGCGTCCAGGTGCTGAGCGAAGTGACGTCGCTCACGCCCTTGGCGTGGCCGATGAGGTTGCCGAAGCTGTGGCGCCGGGTCGTCGCCATGCCCCAGCACCAGCGCGGCTTGGTCATCAGGTTGAGGATGTTGGCGATCGTCGGCTTGGGCGGCGCGGTCAAGCCGTTCTTGATGTCCTTGTGGCGCTGGCCGAGCACCTGCAGGTCGAGCGTCAACATCAGCGCCGATACGCCGGCGGCCTTGGCGCGGTCCATCAGGCGCTCCATGAAGTCGCGGTCGCGCATCCAGTAGAGCTGGAACCAGAAAGGCGACTTGGTGTGCGCGCGGATGTCCTCGATCGAGCAGATGCTCATCGTCGACAGCGTGAAGGGGACGCCGAACTTTTCAGCCGCCTTGGCCGCGAGGATCTCGCCATCGGCGTGCTGCATGCCGGTGAGGCCGGTGGGGGCGATGGCGACCGGCATGATCGCCGGCGTGCCCGCCATCGTGGTGCGCAGCGTGCGGCCTTCCATGTTGACCGCGACACGTTGCCGCAAGAGGATCTTCTGGAAGTCGGCCTCGTTGGCGCGGTAGGTGCCTTCGGTCCACGAGCCGGAGTCGGCGTAGTCGTAGAACATGCGCGGCACGCGCCGCTTGGCGAGGACGCGCAGGTCCTCGATGCAGGTGATGGGGGTCATGCCCCGGAGCTTATCCCCTGCGACGACGCGGCACGAAGTTCAACTGCGTACTCGTTTTCACCGGCGTCGCGCTCACCTGCACCGGCACGGCCGTCTGTTCCTGCAGCTGGTCGGGGTGCCAGATCGTGAGGCTGGCCCCGCCATCGGGCACGCCGTCGATGGTGACGACACCGTTGGCGTCGGTCTTGCCGAACCAGGGCGTGTCGGCCACGTAGACCTGGCCGCGCATCGAGCCGTGGATGTGGCAGCCCAGGCCGATGGGGCCGGCTGCATCCATCTTCAGGTCGGCGCTGGACATGCCTGATTTTTTCTTGGCCGGGCCGCTCGGGTAGGCATCGGTGCCGCCCTTGGCCTCGGCGATCGGGTCGGCGTCGAGGCGCAGCTCGAAGGTCTTGGCCGGCGCGATGGCGCCCAGCGGGCCGCTTGGTGTGGAGCGCACGTGGTGGTCGTAGGCGTCCTTGTTGACAAAGCGCAGCGTCGTGCCCACCGGCACCACGGTGAGGAAGGGGATGAAGCGCGAGCCTTCCTGCGTGATGAGCACCGGCTTCGACGACGGCGTGACCGTGCCCTTGGTGGCGGCCTGCACCAGCACCACGACGTCGGGCGCGGGCTTGCCGTCCTTGTCGGTCACAGTGAGCTGCACGGTGCCGGCGTGGACGGTGGTGGCGGCCAGGGCCAGCAGGGCCAGGAGGTGTCGTGTCATGGTGTCGTCTCCCTCAGGTGTTGCTCACGGTGTGTTGATGATGTCGCGGTGCATCGGCGCGAGTTTCGCGAGAAGCTTGTTCTGCGTCGAGAAGGCGATGCCCTGCGCGTTCATGCTGTCTTGCAGCACCTCGACCAGCGCGTTGAAGTCGCGCTTGGTGATGTCCATTCCGGCGTGGGCCTTCTTCATGTCGGGGCCCTTGAGCTTGCAGGGACCTCCGGAGACCTCGCAGAACTGTGCCACGAGCTGCGCCTTCACGTGCTTGTGGTCCACGTCCTTGAAGAAGGGATTCATGCGCTTGTCGGCGAGCAGTCGCGTCATGAAGTCGTCCATCAGCGTCGTGAGGCCGGGCTGGCCGCCGAGCTGCTGGTAGAGCGAGTCGTCGGCCTGCGCGTGCGCAGCACCGGTGAGCGCGACCAGAAAGGCGAGGGTGCGGAGCAGGTGTTTCATCTGGAGGCTCCCGTGGATCAGAACGCGACCTGCGCCGACACGTAGGCGCCGGTCTGCCGCTTGTTGACGACACCCGGCACGATCTTGCCGGCATCGACGTAGGCGAGCGTGAGCGAGAAATGCTTGCTCGGCGCCCACGCGATGAACACATCGGCCCAGTCGTCTTCGTCGAGCGCACCGGCGCCGAGCGCCGTGTTGTCGCGGAAGTTGTCGGGCTTGGCGCGGTACTCGGCGCCGATGGCGAGGTCTCGCCGCAAGAGCCACGCAAGCGACACCTCGGGTTGAACGCGGTAGCTGGTGTGGCCGGTGGCACCGAAGCCGAGCAGGCCGTTCTGGTTGGCCTTGGTCGCGCGCAGCGTGCCGTTGACGAGGATGCCCGGCGCAAGGAAGAGCTTGGTGGCGCTGACGTAGACGTCGGTGCCGCTGTCCTTTACGCCGAAGGCGGTGAGCGTGGGCTGCAGCGCGCCGGCATCCGACTTCTTGTGCTGTACGCCGATGGCCACCTGCGGCAGCCAGGTGTCGCTGTCGAGCACCGCATCGCCGAACACGCGCAGCTTCACGCCGACGATGTCCTGCTTGAGCTTGAGGCCCGGCAGACCGAGCGTGGTGCCCACCGGGCCGGTGTCGAAGGATTGTTTCGCGAACGAGACTTCGATCCGGTCGTCATACGCGACGGCGGCGCCGTAGGCGTTGACCGCGAAGTCCTGCGTCTTCACGCGGGTGGCGAAAGCCGAGCCGCCGAATTCGCCGGCGGTGCCGTAGCCACCGGTCACCGCCCAGGGCGTGAGGCCGCCGCCGGCCGCGCCCTCGATGTTGCTGACGCCGCCGGTCAGCAGCAGCTTGCCGCCGAAGGCGAAGGCCGAAGAGCTGGCGCAGGCGAGGGCCAGCGTGGCCAGTGCGAAACGATGGTGTCTGGGCATCGGGTGTTTCTCCTCATCTCCATGACGCATCTACGCAGCCGATGCGTCATCGGATGCATCGAAGGACGCATCGAACAGCGGCAGCGGCGCATGGTAAGCGGGCACTGGCTCTTGTGCCACCGGGGCTTCGGTGGCGTGAGGATTGAGCAACTCCGTGAGCTTGGCCAGGTTGCCGGCGCGCACGCCGAGCAGCCGCAGTCGCCGCGTGAGGTCGGCGCGCTTCAAGCACTCGCCGGCGGCGCGGCGGATGGTCTTCGCGTCCATCGTGTGCGCGGGCAGGGTGAGGTCGCGCGTGACGATCTTGAAATCGTCGAAGCGCAGCTTGATGCCGATGGTCTTGGCGGCGTAGCCCTTGCGGCTGAGGTCGTCGGCCAGCTCGACGCAGAGGTCGGTGAAGATGGGCGTGAGCACGTGCCGGTCGCGCACCGCGTGCAGGTCGCGCTCGAAGGTGGTCTCGCGGCTCATTGAGACCGGCTCGCTGTGCGTGACCACCGGCCGGTCGTCGCGGCCATGCGTGGCGGCGTGCAGCCACGCGCCGTAGCTGCGGCCGAAACGTTCGACGAGGAAGAGGGGGTCGGCCGCGGCGATGTCACCCAGCGTGTGCAGGCCGAGCGCGGCGAGCTTCTCGCTCGACTTGGGGCCGATGCCGTTGAGCTTGCGCGCGGCCAGCGGCCAGATGCGCGCGGGGATGTCGTCGTGCGTCAGCAGCGTGAGGCCGTCGGGCTTGTCGAATTCGGAGCAGAGCTTGGAGAGCAGCTTGTTCGGCGTGATGCCCACCGAGCAGGTGAGGCCGCCGGTCGCTTCGCGCACCGCGTCTTTCAGTTGCTGGCCGATGGCGCGGCCGCCATCGTCGTGCACGCCCGGCAGGTCGGTCAGGTCGATGTAGATCTCGTCGATGCCGCGGTCTTCCACCAGCGGGGCGATGCGGCGCACCGCGGCCTTGAAGAGGCGCGAGTACTTGCGGTACTCGTCGAAGTCGACCGGCAGCAGCACGGCGTCGGGCGCGAGCTTGGCGGCCTTCATCGTGGGCATGGCGGAGAAGACGCCGAGCTTGCGCGCTTCGTAGGTGCTGGTGGTGAGCACGCCGCGCCCCGTGTAGTCGCGCAGGAGCGAGAACTCCCGCGTGCCGTCGGGCTTCAGCACCGGCTGGTGCCGGCGACCGCCGCCGATCACCACCGGCAGGCCCTTCAATTCCGGATAGCGCAGCAACTCCACGGAGGCGTAGAACGCATCCATGTCGAGGTGGGCGATCAGGCGGGGCACGGCTGTATTTTCATACAGTTATTTGCAGCCAGCCAAGCACTACCATCCTGCGATGACCTACACCGCCCGATGCCTCTGCGGCGGCATCAGCTTGCGCCTCGAAGGCGAGCTGGCGCCGATCCAGATCTGCCATTGTTCGCAGTGCCGCCAGGCCCAGGGAGGGGCCTTCGCGGCCAACATCCCGGTCGATGCATCGAAGGTGCATGTCGACAGTGGCACCGAACTCATGAGCGAATACGAGGCAACGCCCGGCAAGAAGCGCGTCTTCTGCCGTCGCTGCGGCTCGCCGATCTACAGCGCGCGAGAAAACCTGCCGGGCGTGCTGCGCATCCGCGCCGGGCTGATCACCGAGCCGCTGGCCGCACGGCCCGGTTTCCACATGCACGTGGCCAGCAAGGCCAACTGGTACGAGATCCACGACGGGCTGCCGCAGCATTCGCAGGGCCACGTTCCACCTTCCCCCTGACCATGCTCGACTTCGAAGCCCCACCCATCGAGTCGTCGCAGATGCGCCGCGCCGGCCGCGAACTGCTGTCGCTCGCGCTGATGGACACGCGCAACCACAGCCTGCGCTGGATGAGCGCCATCGAAGCCGCGCTGCCCGGCTTTACCGTCAGCGAGAACCTGCGCGAAGGACTCAACCCGCCGCTGTGGTCGCTCGGCCACCTGGCCTGGTACCAGGAGCACTGGATCTCCCGCAACGTGCAGCGCCAGCGTGGCACGCAGGCCGACCCGACCGCGCTGCGGCTCGCCTCCATCGAGCCCCTTGCCGACCAGCTCTTCCACCCGTCCGTCACGCCAGCCGAACTGCGCTGGGACCTCGAGCTGCCGGAGCCGCAGGCCATCCGCCAGTACCTCGCCGACACGCTGGAGACCACGCTCGAGCTGCTCGACCATGCACCGGACGAGGACGATGCGCTGTACTTCTTCCGCCTCGCGCTCTTTCACGAAGACGCGCAGCTCGAAGCCTTTGCCGAGCTCTCGCAGACGCTCGGCTTCGACGCCAGCCTGCTGCCGCCGATCGGCACGCTGGCGTCGCGTGCGCCGGTGCTCTTTCCGGCCACGCGCTGGATGCTCGGCTCACCGCCGGGCGGCTTCGCCTTCGACAACGAACGGCCCGCCCATGAGCACGGCGTGCCCGAATTCGAGATCGATGCACAGCCCGTCACCTGGGGCCAGTACTGCGAGTTCGTCGAAGACGGCGGCTACGACGACGAGCGCCACTGGTCGCCCGAAGGTTGGGCCTGGGTGCAGCGCGAAGGCCGCCGCACGCCGCGCCATGTGGACCAGATGCGCCAGAGCGTGCTGATGCAGCGCTTCGGCAAGATGACGCGCGTGCCGATGACGCAGCCTGCCATGCACGTGAGCTGGTACGAGGCAGATGCGTGGTGCCGCTGGGCGCAGCGCCGGCTGCCCACCGAGCTGGAATGGGAGGTCGCCGCGCACCAGGGCGCCTCGCGCGGCGTGCGCTTCGGCCAGGTGTGGGAATGGACGGCAGGGAGCTTCCGCCCCTACCCGGGCTTCGCCCCGGGGCCCGATGCGCAGTATTCGCAAGCGGCCTTCGGCTCGCACAAGGTGCTGCGCGGCGGCTCGTTTGCCACCAACGAGCGCATGCGCAACGCGAAGTACCGGCGCTTCCTGCTGCCGCAGCGCGACGACGTCTTCAGCGGTTTCCGCAGCGTGGCGATGTAGGGCCGTCAGTCGGGCTTGATCTTGGCCCGCGCGATCACCGGCTTCCAGCGTTGCTGCTCGGTGTCGATGAATTTTGCAAACTCTTCCGGCGTGCTGCCCACCGCGATCGCCGACTCGCTTTCCAGCAGCTTCAGGGCCGCGGGCTCCTTGACGGCCCTTGCCGATGCGAGCGCGAGCTTGTCGATGTTGGCCTTGGCCATCGACGAGGGCGCGAGGATGCCGTACCACTGCGTCATCTCGAAGCCCGGGAAGCCCTGCTCCGCCACGGTCGGCACGTCGGGCAGCTGCGCGAGGCGCTGCGTGGTCCCGGTCGCGATGCAGCGCAGCTTGCCTGTCTTGATGAACTGCATCACGGCCGGTGCGCCGACCGCCGCGGCCTCGAGCCGCCCGCCCATCAGGTCGGTCAGCTGCGGGCCGGTGCCGCGATAGGGCACGTGGACCACGAAGGTGTTGCTCACCGCCTTCAGGTACTCGAACGCGAGGTGGCCTGCGCTGCCATTGCCCGCCGAGCCGTAGTTCAGCTGGCCTGGCTTGCTCTTGGCCAGCGCGAGGAACTCCTTCAGGTTCTTGGCTGGAACATCCGGCCGCACGACGTAGAGGCTCGGCACCTTGGACAGCAGCGAGACCGGCGTGAAGGCCTTCTGGTCGTAGGGCAGCTTGTCGAAGATGAACGGGTTCACCGCCAGCGTGCCGATGTGGCCGAGGATGATGGTGTGCTGGTCGTCGGCCCGCGCCACCTCGCCCATCGCCACGTTGCCGGCGGCGCCCGGCTTGTTGTCGACGAAGACGCTCTGGCCCAGGATCTTCTGCATCTCACTGGCCGTCGCACGCGCAACGATCTCGCTGCTGCCGCCGGGCGCGAAGGGCACCACGAAGCGCACCGGCCTGCTCGGCCAGGCGGCCTGGGCGCGCACGAACATCGGCAGTCCGCCGGCGATGGCGGTCGCAGCGGCGGTGACGCGCAGCGCTGCGCGCCGGTTGATCTTGAGCTGGTCCATGGGGATTCCTTGGTTGGTTCAAGGGCAGCGCACGCCGGCGCCGTTGTACAAGGCGAGCAGCCGCTGGCCGATGAGGTCGGCGAGCGCATGCACCGCGCGGCGGTGCGCCGCCGCGATGGCCTGCGCATCGCCGTTCACCGGCTCCCGCACGCCGCTGCGGCACACGAGCGGCGGGTTGCCCTTGGCGGTGGGCGTGGCGGTCCACACGGCCTCGATCCACACCTCGCGTGCGGCCATCGACTCGAAGCGCTGCACGTCCACCTTGAGGCGCACGTACTCGGCCGTCGGCGACGAGCGCACGTCGACCGCGCCGTAGCGCTTGGCCAGCCGGTCGAAGAGCGCGGCCCGCAGCTCGTCGCGCAGCGGCGCCACCCATTGCTCCTGCTCGAGGATGCGCAGGCTGTCGTCGGGCAGGCGCACCACCCACTGCTGCTGGTCGACGGCCGGTGGCACGCTGACCGGCGCGATGTCGATCGGCAAGGGCACGGTGCTCACGGCCTCGACCGCAGGCGCCTGCGTGGCCAGCAGGCTGTGGAAACGCGGCGCCGGTGTCGACGAACACGCGGCAAGCGCCAGCACCAGGGCGAGGGAAAGCAGGGGCTTCATCGTTCAGCGTCGTTCAGGTGAGGCCGGAGAGGCGGGGATCTTCGCGTCGTCGGGCTTGCCGCGCAGCAGCGATTCGGGGTGGCGTTGCAGGTAGTCGGTCAGCACGCGCAGCGACTGGGCCGCACGCTGCAGGTCGACCAGGGTCTGCTCGGCGTTGCGCTGGATGGGCGCGCTCGGATCGAAGAGGCTGCGGTCGGCGCGCTGCAGCGTCTCCTGCACCGACTGCAACGTGCGCCGCACCTCGGCGAGCGAGGCCTGCGCCTCCGGCCGAAGCTGTGAGATCGCCTTGTTCGCCTGCGACAGTGTTTCGTTGAGGTTGCGCCCGATCTCGTCGAACGGCACCTTGTTGACCTTGGCGACGATCTCGGCGATCTGCGGCTGCACGTCGGCCAGCGTGCCCGGCACGGTGGGGATCGCCGGGATGGCGGTGGATGTGTCGAGCTCGGCCTTGCTCACCTTGCCGGGGAAGTCGAGCGCCACGTACATCTGGCCGGTCAGCAGGTTGCCGGTGCGGGCCTGCGCGCGCAGTCCGCTCTGCACCAGGCGCTGCAGCAGGGTGGTGTCGCGCCGGGTTTCGTCGTCGCCCTCCTGGCGCAGCGAGTTGCGCACGGCGCCCAGGCGCGTCGGGTAGATCTCGGCCTCCACTTCCACCGGGAAGCGCTTGCGCTTGCCGTCGTAGTCGAGCCGCACCGCCTTGATGACGCCGATATCGATGCCGAGGAAGTCGACCGGCGCGTCGATGTCGAGTCCGCGCACCGACTGGTCGAACACCATCCGCACGCGCAGCGGCGGGCCGTCGGGTGGCGCGAGTGCCGCCTTGCGGTCGGGAAAGAGGTTGAAGCGCGTGCCGTCGGAGGCCGGCGGCAGCCCCTGCGTGCCCTGCGGTCGCTCGAAGGAGATGCCGCCCGAGATGACGGAGGCGAGCGTCTGCGTGTCGACCCTGAGCCCGCTGCTGTTGAGCGAGACCTCCACGCCGCTTGCGTTCCAGAAGCGCGTCTGCGGGTTCACGAGCTTGTCGTACGGCGCCTCGATGAAGATCTGCACCGAGAGCTCGTCGATCAGCGGGTCGAGGTTGTAGCCCACCACCCGGCCGACGCGGTTGCGCTTGTAGAGGATGGGCGAGCCCACGTCGAGCGAGCCGAGGTCGTCGGTGCGCAGCACGAAGCCGCGGCCGGGCTCGCCGCGCAGCACGAAGGGTGGGTTCTCGAGGCCGGTGAAGTGGCGGCGCTGCTTGGTCGACTCACCCGCGTCGACGCCGATGTAGGCGCCGGAGAAGAGTGTCTCGATCCCGCTCACGCCGGCGGTGTCGATGCGGGGGCGCACCACCCAGAAGCGCGTGTCCTCGACCGCGATGTTGGAGACCGAGCGGTCGAGCCGCACGGTGGCCTGCACGTGGTCGCGCTTCTCGCTGAGCGTGACCGCCTCCACGCGGCCGACCACCACTTCCTTGTAGCGCACCTCGGTCTTGCCGGGGCGCAGGCCGTTGGCGGAATGGAAGTCGATCGTGACCTGCGGCCCGGTGGACAGCACCGCGCGGATCAGCAGCGCCACGCCCACCGCGAGGGCCACGATGGGCACCAGCCACACGAGCGAGGGCCCGTGCCACTTGCGGGTGACCGGCGTGGGCGGCGTCACGGGTGGGGGCGGCGGGGCGGAGCCGAGGGTGTCTTCGCTCATGGGTGGCGGGTGTCGTCTTTTTCTTCAGGCCAGATCAATCGGGGGTCGAAGCTGCCGGCGGCGAGCATGGTGAGCACCACGACCGCGCCGAAGGCGAGCAGCCCGGGCTGCGGCATCACGCCGCCCAGCGGGCCGAAGCGGATGGTGCCCACCAGCAGCACGACGACGAACACGTCGAGCATCGACCAGTGGCCCACCGCTTCGATCATGCGGTAGAGCTGGGCACGCTCGACCTGCTTCCAGCGCGAGCGCCGCTGCGCGGTGATGACGAGCACCAGCAGGGCGCCGATCTTCAGGAGCGGCACCGCGATGCTCGCGATGAAGACGATCACCGCCAGCAGCCAGTCGCCGCCGGTGCGCAGCTCCTCGATGCCGCCGAGGATGGTGTGCAGCGTCTCGCCGAAGACGTTGCTCGTCGACATGATGGGCAGCAGGTTGGCCGGGATGTAGAGCACGGTGGCCGCGATCAGGTAGGCCCAGGTGCGCTGCAGGCTGCGTGGGCGCTCGTGGTACAGCGGCGTGGCGCAGCGCGGGCATTGCAGGAACGTGCCATCCGGCACTGCGTGCAGCAGCTGCGAAACGCGGCCGCAGGTCGGGCAGCCATACAGCCGCATCTGCGAGCCGGTCTGCAACGACGACGCCTCGCTCATGCCGTGCCCCCGATCTCGCTGCTGCGCTTCCACAGGGTGTGCGTGCCGGCTGCGGTGATCGCAGTGATCAGCAGCGTGACCGCGCCGTACGCGAAGAGTCCGATGCCCGGCGTGGCGCTGGTGAGCGAGGCACAGCGCACCACTGCGACCAGCGTGCCGAGCAGGAAGACTTCGACCATGCCCCAGCGCGTGACGAAGTGGAGCATGTGCATCGCCGGCACGAAGCCGCGCGGCACGATGCCGCGCACCAGCGAGCCCAGCAGGTAGAGCCGCAGGATGGTGAAGACGAGCGGGAAGACGAGCGCCGTGGCGGCGGTGAGCACGGCCACGAGGGGCTGGCCGGCCGCCCAGGTGGCCTCGATCGCCTCGGGCAGGGTGGCCTGGCTCACCACGCCCTGGAAGTCGAGCGTGACGATGGGGGCGCTGTTGCCGACGATGATGAGCAGCAGCGACGCGATGGCAAAGGCCAGCAGTTTCTCGGTGCCGAGCACATGGCCACGGCCGAGCAGGGCGTTGCAGCGGCGGCAGCGTGCCACCGTGCCGCGGGCGAGCGTGATGCGTTCGTGCACCGCATCGCATTCGTGGCAGACGACCAGGTCGGGCCTCGCGGCCAGGGCGACTGCGGTGCCTGTGGCGCGAGCGGCCGCCGGCGCATACGGCGCGTGGGCGTGGGCGCTCGGCACGGGGTCGGTCATCCGGCCATCTTAGCCGTGCCCCTCGTGGTGGCACAGCCGGGCCGAGCGATCACCCCGCGGCCTCTGCGGCTGCCGCCCGGAGCTTGCGGTAGATGGTGTTGCGGGCCACGCCGAGCTGGCGGGCGGCACGCGAGATGTTGCCGCCGGCGGCGTCGACCGCCTGGCGGATGGCGGCCATCTCCTGGGCGTGCAGCGTTGTCGGGGGGAGGGCAGCCGGCGACGCGCTGGGCTCGGGCGACTCGGTGCTGCGAAGGCTCTCGGGCGCACGGCTCGCGGGCGCGGGCGGCACCGGCTCGCGTGGCACCGCCACGCCGGTCGCAAGCGACACGCTCGGCCACAGCGTCGGCCAGTTGAAGAGCGCCCGTGCGTAGACCGGCGTGCCGGTCATGTCGCCGTACTGCAGCATCAGCGGCATGGGCTCGTCGGCGCGGTGGCGGCAGTGGTCGGCGATCGCGGACACGCGGGTGCCGAAGATGGCTTCCAGCCCCAGCCGGCGCAATGCCGGCATGTTCAGCCCGAGGTGCTCGAGCGCGGCGCGGTTGGCGCCGAGGATGCTGCCGTCGGGCGCGAGCGCGATCATCGCCTCGCGCATGGTGCCGAGCATGCGCTGCTGCGGGTGGAAGTGCAGGCGCAAGCCGTGGCGGAACTTGTCGGCGAACCACTGGTTCTCGATCATGCGGGCCGACATCGTCACCATCGCCAGCGTGTGCGGGTGGTACGAGGAGTGATGGCCGCTCACGTCGAGCACGCCGATCATCTGGCCGGTGTGGTCGAAGATCGGCGAGGCCGAGCAGGTGAGGAAGCGGTTGGCCGCGAGGAAGTGCTCGTTGCCATGCACGAGCGTCGGCGCTTCGGTGAAGAGCGCGGTGCCGACTGCGTTGGTGCCCTTCGAGGCCTCGGACCAGTTCACCCCTGGGGCGAGCGCGATCTGCTGCAGCCGCTCGAGGAAGCTGTCGTCGCCCACCGCCTGCAGGATGCTGCCGTCGGTGTCGGTGAGGGCCACCGCACTCTTGGTGAAGACGATCTGCTCGAAGAGCATCTCCATCACCGGCGTGGCGTGCTCCAGCAGGCGCTGGTGTGGCTCGCGCATCAGGCGGGCGCCGTAGGCGGAGAGCGGGTTGAGCTCGGGGACAGAGTGCTCGGTCAGGCCGAGGGCACGGCAGCGTTCATGCGACTGCTGGATGGTGTGGACATGCTCCGGCCCGATGGCCAGATCGAAGGTTCTCGCACCAGGCGCAAGCGCTGCCGCAGCGTGACGGTCCATGAAGTCTCCTCGGCGAGACCGGGGCGTGCCAGTGGTGTGGGCGCCGGCTCGGGAGGGGCCATTCTGCGCCTCTTCGGTACAACGTCTGTCACCCAGGGGAAAGGTCGTCTACGGGTGGACCCTAGGCCCCTGGCGGAACGCTAGGCGTTGCTGGTCGCGCGCACTTCGGCGAGGCTGGTCACGCCCTGCAGCACCTTCTCGATGCCGTCCTGGCGCAGGGTGCGCATGCCCTCGGCCATGGCGGTGTGCAGCAGTTGCTCGGTGCGCGCGCCGGTCTGCACCAGGCGGCGCAGCTCGCGGCTCACGACCATCAGCTCGTGCAGGCCGGCACGTCCCTTGTAGCCGGTGTGGCCGCAGTGCTCGCAGCCCGGGCTGTGGAAGTGCACCAGCCGGCCGTCGCGGCCGAAGCGCTCGGCCCAGTCGGCGAGCAGCGACTTGCGGTTGAGCGTCTCGTGGTCGGGCGGGCAGACGTGCAGGTAGTCGTCGAGCAGCTCATTGACCTCGTTGTCGCCCAGCGGGCGCGACGTGCGGCAGTGGTTGCAGAGCTTGCGCACCAGGCGCTGGGCCAGCACGCCGAGCAGCGAGTCAGCGAAGTTGAAGGGGTCGAGGCCCATGTCCAGCAGGCGCGTGACCGTCTCGGGGGCGCTGTTGGTGTGCAGGGTGCTCAGCACCAGGTGGCCGGTGAGCGAGGCCTCGATGGCCATCTGTGCGGTCTCTTCATCGCGCATCTCGCCGACCATGATCACGTCGGGGTCGGCGCGCAGGAAGGCACGCAGGGCCTTCGCGAAGGTCCAGTCGATCTTCGGGTTCACCTGCACCTGGCGCAGGCCGGGCTGGGTGATTTCGACCGGGTCTTCGGCCGTCCAGATCTTGCGCTCGGGCACGTTGATGTGGCTGAGCGCCGAGTGCAGCGTGGTGGTCTTGCCCGAGCCGGTGGGGCCCACGCACAGCACCATGCCGTAGGGGCGCTCCATCACCTCTTTGAGCTGCTGCAGGTTCCAGGGCGAGAGGCCCAGGTTGTCGAGCGGGATGGGCTTGGCCGAGGCCAGGATGCGCATCACCACGTCTTCCAGGCCGTTGTTGGTGGGGATCGTGGCCACGCGCAGCTCAATCTTGTGCTGCGCGCTGAATTTGGCGAAGTTGATCTTGCCGTCCTGCGGCTTGCGCTTCTCGGAGATGTCGAGGTCGCACATGATCTTGATGCGCGCGATCACCGCGTTGCGGTAGTTGGGCGGTAGCTCCAGGTGCGTGCGCAGCAGGCCGTCTTTCCGGAAGCGGATCTTGATCTTGTCGCGGCCGGGGTAGCTCTCGACGTGGATGTCGGACACACCGTCCTGGTGCGCCTCGATGATCATGTTGTTGATGAGCTTGACGAGCGAGTTGTCGCTCTGCTCGATCTGGCGGTCGTCAGTGGGCGTGAGGGCTTCGAGGTCTTCCTTCTCGAGCGTCTCGACAAGCTTGTCGGTGCCTTGCAGGTCGAAGGGGATCGGGTCGGCCGCGTTGACGTTGGCAAAGCGCAGCGGGATGGCGGCGCCGATCTTCTCGTAGGCAGTATTGAGCACGTCTTCCATGCGCGAGCACTGCGCAAGCACGGCCACCGTCTTCATCTGCGTGATGAACTCGATCTCGTCGACGATGGCGCGGCGGCGCACCGGGTCGTCGAGCGCGATCACGAGGCGGCCTTCGCGCAGCATCAGCGGCATCACCTGCAGGCGCATCGCCACCGAGAAGGGCAGCTTGCGCAGAGCGTCTTCCTCGAAGGGGAAGGCGTCGAGGTTGACGAGCGGGTAGCCCATCTTGCGGGCGAGTGCCGTCTGCAGGTCTTCGCGCGAGACGATGCCCATCTTCACCAGCAGCTCGCCGAGCGGCACGCTGCGGTCCTGCTGCTGCTGCGCGAGCGCGTCGTCGAGCTGGGCCTGCGAGACCATGCCGAGCGAGGTGAGCGCCTCGCCGATCTTGACCATCGGCATCTTGGCCTGCTTCTCGATCGCGGCCATCAGCTGCTGCGGCGTGACGACCTGGCGCTCGAGCAGGATGTCGCCGAGTTTCTGGTGGCGCATCTGCTGCTGGCGGCCGACGGCCTGCTCGACCTGCTGCGGCGTGGCCGCCTTCTGGTCCACCAGCACGTCGCCGATGCGCGGGCCGATCTCGAAGCCGGTGTAAGCCGCCTTGGGCACGAAGAGGCGCTGCACCGAGCCCTTGTCGTCGACCGGCGGGAAGAGGAAGAGGCCGTGCCCGGTCTCGACGTGGCCGATCGTCGTGCCCTCGATCGTGCCGCCATCGGGCAGCAGCACCTTGTAGCTGCTGCGCGGGCGCTGCTCGAGCATGGCCGCATGCTTCTCGTGGGTCAGCAGGGCGGTGGTGATGGGCTTGAGCGGCTCCATCACGCGCAGCGATCGGAACTGGTGGAAGCGCAGCGGCATCGTGGTGCGCGCCGGCGGTACCTGCACATGCGCGACCTGGTCATCGGGCACGAAGAAGATCAATCGGCCGGCCACGGCCTTGCCATTGGTGCCGACGAACTCACAGCCTTGCGCCTGGTGCTGCTCGTCAGCGGCGGGGTAGGCCGCAAACGGCGGCGTGGGCCAGAGGAAAGCGGGGTGGCGGGTCTTCTCCGCAGGCTCCGGCGTGGTCGCCATGCGCGGCGGCAGCGAGACGGGCGCGCTGGCGTCGGTGGCGAAATCCATGTTCACGAAGTCGGAGAGGTCGGACATTTCGGTGCTCGCTTTTTGGCTCTTTGATCCTATTCAGGCGGAGCGGGGCTGATCTTTCGAAATGGGGTGAGAAGGTCACGCTGCTTGCGACTTTCTTCGCGGCCGCGTTCGGTGCGGCGGCAAGGGCTTGGGGGCAGCGGATTCCTCCGTGTCCCCCTTTGGTGACCCTACCGGGTCACCAAATTCCTCCTAATACCTGCGGAATCCGCTGCCCCCAAGCCCTTGTCGCGAGACGCACAGGCATGCCCCGCTAGAAGTCCAGGCATGCCACGATGTTTTGCGCCAAGGGGATGGGGTGGGCGAATTCTGTAGGTAAAGGAGGAGCCCGTTCACCACGGCAGTGGTGAATGGGCGGGGGACACGGAGGAATTCGCCCACCCCATCCCCTTGGCGCCGCCGCAAGCGCCAGCAAGCACCGCCTATGATTTAGAGACGCCCATCACCACATCCGGCAGCCACGTCACGAGCTGCGGGAACACCGTGATGATCGCGATGCACACCACCAGGCAGCCGAAGAACGGCACCGCCGCACGCGCGATGACGTTGCTGTCCTTGCCCGTCATGTTCTGCAGCACGAAGAGGTTGAAGCCCACCGGCGGTGTCACTTCCGCAATCTCGACCAGCAGCACGATGAAGATGCCGAACCACACCAGGTCGAAGCCGGCCTTCTGGATCATCGGCAGCACCACCGCCGAGGTGAGCACGATCATGCTGATGCCGTCGAGCGCGGTGCCGAGCACCAGGTACACGACCACGAGCACGGCGATCAGGGCATAGGGGCTCAGGTTGAGCGCGGCCACGCCCTCGGCCAGCTCGCGGGGGATGCCGGTGAAGGCCATCGTCTTCGCCAGGAAAGAGGCGCCGGCGAGGATGAACATGATCATGCAGCTCACCCGGGTGGCGCTCATCAGCCCGTCCCAGAAGTTGCGCCAGGTGAGGGAGCGGCTGGAGATCGCAATCGCGAGCGAGCCCAGCACGCCGAAGGCCGCGCACTCGGTGGCGGTGGCCCAGCCGGCGACCAGCACCCACACGATGAAGAGGATGAGCAGCGCACACGGGATGAGGCTGCCGGAGCGGCGCAGCTTGTCCGCCAAGGTCGTGGGCGGCTCGGCGGGCGGCACCTTGTCCGGGTGTCGCAGGCTCCACCACGCGATGTAGCCCGAGAAGAGCAGCATCAGCAGCAGGCCGGGGATGAAGCCGGCGAGGAACACGCGGATCACCGACGCATCGGCCGCCACGGCATAGACCACCATCGTGATCGACGGCGGAATGAGGATGCCCAGCGTGCCGGCGGTGGCCAGCGAGCCGAGGGCGAGCCGTTCGTCGTAGCCGCGGCGCTTGAGCTCGGGCAGCGCCACCTTGCTGATCGTCGCGCAGGTGGCCGCCGATGAGCCCGACACCGAGCCGAAGATGCCGCAGCCGAGGATCGTGGTGTGCATCAGCCGGCCGGGGATGCGGTTGAGCCAGGGGGCGAGGCCTTCGAACATCTGCTCCGACAGGCGCGTGCGGAACAGGATCTCGCCCATCCAGATGAAGAGCGGCAGCGCGGCCAGCTCCCAGCTCGCGGTCGTCTCCCAGAAGGCGGTGAAGAGGTTCTTGCCGGGCAGGGTGGTGGTGAAGAAGAACTGGCCGATCCAGCCGACGATGGCCAGGCCCATGGCGATCCACACACCGCCGCCGAGCAGCAGCAACAGGATGAAGAGCAACAACCCGCCTATTGCAATCAGGCTCATGCGATGGGACTCATCTGGCTTTTCTAGATGTCTTCCGAGAAATCACCGCGCGCGTGCCGCTCCTCGACGAGCCGCACGTAGGTCGGCTTCTCCCCCTTGAGCACGATCACGAGTTCGTCGAGCACCGCCACCGCGAAGAGCACCGCGCCCAGCACGAAGCTCATCTGCGGGATCCAGATCGGGATGGGCACCATGTTGCCGGCGATGTCGTTGAAGGCCCAGCTCTCGTGCGTGAAGCGGATGGCCCACCACGCGAGGTAGCCGATGGCCAGCGCGGCGATGCTGAGCGACACGATCTCCAGCACGCGCACCACGCGCGGCGGCAGCTTCTCGAGCAGCAGCGTCACACGCACGAAATCGCCGTGCTTGAAGGCGTGGGCCATGGCGAAGAAGGCCGACGCCGCGCACAGCCACGACACCACGTCGGCGACCCACCCCACGCGCCAGCCCGCGTAGCGGCCCACTGCAGCCAGGATCATCAGCACGAAGATCGCCAGCACCGCGAGCGCCGCGGCCTGCCCGGCGAGCAGGTACAGCGCATCGAGGCCGCGCCGCAGCGGCCCGGGGTGGCGTGGGGCGTGATCCGTCACGCCGTCATTTGCGGTAGGCGTTCACGACGGCCTGGCCTTCGGGGCCGGCCTTCTGCAGCCACTCGTCGAGCATGGCCTGGCCAACCTTCTGCATGTCGGCCTTGAGTTGCGAAGAGGGCGCGACGATGGTCATGCCGTTCTTCTTCAGGAGTTCCATGTACTCGTTGTTCTTCGCCTTGGACGTGGCCCAGCCGCGCGTCTCGGCGTCGGCCGCGGCCTTGAGCACCGCAGCCTGCGTGGGCTTGTCGAGCGCGTCGAAGGCGGACTTGTTGGCCAGCACGGCGTTCTTGGGCAGCCAGGCCTGGGTGTCGGTGAAGAACTTGAGGTGCTCGTAGGTCTTGGTGTCGTAGCCGGTCGAGCCCGAGGACATGTACGACTCCACCACGCCGGTGGCCATGGCCTGCGAAAGCTCCGCCGCCTGCACCGTCACGGGCTGCGCACCCAGCAGCTCGGCCAGGCGCGAGGTGGCGGGGCTGTAGGCGCGCCACTTCACGCCTTTGAGGTCGGCCGCGGAGGTGATCGGCTTCTTGCTGAAGATGCCCTGCGGCGGCCATGCCACCGCATAGAGCAGCATCAGGCCCTGCTCGGCGAGCTTCTTCTCGAGGATGGGCTTCTGCGCCTTGTAGAGCTTGGCCGACTCGTCGTAGCTGTCGGCCAGGAAGGGCAGGCCGTCGGCACCGAAGATCTGCCATTCGTTCTGGTAGTTCACGAGCAGGATCTCGCCCGCTTGCGCCTGCCCGCCCTGCACCGCGCGCTTGATCTCGGGCGCCTTGAAGAGCGAGGCGTTGGGGTGCACCGTGATCTTGAGCTTGCCGCCGGTCGCCTTGTCGACGTCGCTGGCGAACTGGGTCAGGTTCTCGGTGTGGAAGTTCGTGGCGGGGTAGGCCGAGGGCAGGTCCCACTTGGTCTGGGCCTGGGCGGCACTTGCCAGCAGCAGGGTGGCAGCAAGCAAGGGCAGGTGAAATCGCATGAGCGTGTCCTTGGTGGGGATGGAAATGCGAGGGTAAGCGGTCGCCCGGTGGGTGGTATCCGGGCTTCTACGCGTGGGCAATGCAAGCCCCGTTCCACGTCGTCCCATGCGCGCACGCGCACCTTCAGCTGGCCGGGCGCCTGCCGATATCCCCCTGGATGATTGCCGCGCCCCTGCCCGACGACGAAGACCAGCGGCTCGCAGCGCTGCGGGCCTTGCTCATCCTCGACACGCCGCCCGAAGAGCGCTTCGACCGCATCGTGGCGTTTGCCGCGAGCGAGTTCGATGTGCCGATGGCGCTCATCAGCCTCGTCGACAGCGACCGGCAGTGGTTCAAGTCGCGCATCGGCCTGAGTGCCTGCGAGACGGCGCGCGACGTCTCCTTCTGCGCCCATGTGGTCCACGACCGCGAGACCCTCCTGGTGAGCGACGCGCTGCGCGACCCGCGCTTCCATGACAACCCGCTGGTGACGGGCGACCCGCACATCCGCTTCTATGCCGGTGCACCGCTGACGCTCAAGTCGGGTGCCGTCGTCGGCACCTTGTGCGTGCTCGACACCCGCGAGCGCAGCTTCGACGCCATCGACCGCAGCATCCTCGAATCGCTGCGCCTGCTGGTGGTGGCGGAGCTGGAGCGCACGGCATGAGCGCCGGGTCCGAGCGCCGGGCCGCCCCAAGCCGGACGAGTGCCTCTCGGGGGATCGTGAGCGGCAAAGCCGCGCACGAGGGGCTGACATGAACACGAAAAGGCGGGTGCTCCTGGTCGAACCGCACTTCGTGATGCGCAACACCGTGGCCAACGTGGCGCGGCAGCTGCGCCTGGCCGACGTGCACGAGGCTACGCACTACGAGACCGCGCTGCGCATGCTGCAGACGGATGTCTACGATGCGCTGCTCACCGACCTGGGCGACCGCAACGATGGCGTCACGCTGGTGCAGCAGGTGCGAGAAGGCGCCACGCTGTGCGACCCCGAGGTTCCGATCGCCGTGATGGCCACGGGGCTCGATGCCGACACGGTCGGCATCTTCAAGACGCTCAAAGTCCAGCGCATCATGATCAAGCCGTTCAAGGTGAAGACGGCTGTCGAGGTGCTGGCGAGTTTGTCGGGTGTCGCGCTGCCGGCCTGAGGGCGAGGCTCAGGCGGGCGTGGACAAGACGCCCAGCTCCAGGATCTGCCGCGCCGCTGCCGCCTGCCTCGCGCGCTCCGCCTTGGCGTGTTCGCACAGCTGCATGCCGGTGTGGTTCTCCAGCGTCTCGGCCACCCAGTCGACGAAGACGCGCACTTTCGACGACAGGTGCCGGTTCGACGGATACACCGCGTGGAAGGGCATGTCGTCCGACAGCCATTCGCACATCACGAGCTCCAGCGCACCGCAGCTCGGGTACTGGTGGAACATGTAGGTCGGCAGCCGGCCGACGCCCAGGCCCGCGAGGCAGGCGTCGATGTATGCGTTGGAGTCGTTGAGCGTCAAGGGGCTGTCGACCGTGAGCACCACACGCTCGCCGTTGCGGTTGAACTCCCAGTCGAAGACCTGACCGGTGCGCATGGAGAAATAGTTCAGGCACACGTGCTTCTTCAGGTCGTGCGGGTGCTCGGGCCGGCCATATTTGGCCAGGTAGCCGGGCGTCGCGCAGGTCACCACCTGCATCGTGCCCACGCGGCGCACCACCACCGACGGGTCTGTCACCTCGCCCACCCGCAGCGCGCAGTCGATGCCTTCGCTCAGCAGGTTGAGCGGGCGGTCGCTGCAGCCGAGCTCGAGCTCGATGTCGGGGTAGCGCTCGAGAAACGTGTGCAAGAGCGGGATCAGCAACCGGCTCGCCACCGCCGTGCTCACGTCCACCCGCAGCTTGCCGTGCGGCGAGCCCTGGCGCGAGGAGAGTGACTCCTCGGCGTCACGCAAATCCTCGAGGATGCGCACGCAGCGCTCGTAATACGCGGCGCCGTCGGCGGTGACGGTCACCTTGCGCGTGGTCCGGTGCAGCAGCCGCACCTTCAGGTGGGCTTCCAGCTCGGCGATGCAGGCCGACAGCGTGGCCTTGGGCATGTTGAGCAACTCGGCCGCACTGGTGAAGCCACCGGTGTCGACCACCCCGACAAAAGCCTGCATCGCGCGCAACTGGTCCATTGTCTTTAATCCTGAACAGTCAATCTGGGAATCGGCACTTTATAAGGTTTCAACCGATCAATAAAGTCATGTCGCACCGCAGCATGGGTTTTCCATGCGCACAAACCTTCAAGAAAAAGCCACGCGAGGACCTGCCATGACTTCCCCCCGACCCACGTCCCTGATGTTTTCCACCCTGGTGCTGACGCTCGTGTCGGCCGCAGTCCTGTCGCTGGCCGGTTGCTCGGGCGGCGGCGAGGCCCAGGCCGCGGCGCCAGCCGGGGCGCCTCCGGCTCCGCCGGTCAGCGTGGCAGCAGTTGTCACGAAGAAGGTGCTCGAGCTGCAGGAGTTCTCGGGCCGCATCGAGGCGGTCGAGTCGGCGCAGATCCGCGCCCGCGTGGCCGGCACCATCGAGGCGGTGAAGTTCAAGCCCGGGGCCCTGGTGAAGAAGGGCGACGTGCTCTTCGTCATCGACCCGCGCAGCTACCAGGCCGAAGTGGCCCGGCTCGACGCCGCCGTGGCCAGCGCCCGCGCGAAGGCCGAGCATGCCAACGCCGAGTTCGAGCGCTCCAAGCTGCTGAAGGCCGACAACGCCATCTCGCAGCGCGACTTCGACGAGCGTGCGTCCAACGCCCGCCAGCTGGCCGCCAACGCCAAGGCCGACGAAGCCGCGCTCGCGGCCGCCAGGCTCAACCTCGACTTCTCGGTGGTGCGCGCGCCCATCTCCGGTCGCATCGGCAAGGCCGAGGTCACCGAGGGCAACCTGGTCGACAGCAGCGTGGTGCTCACCTCCATCGTCTCCATCGACCCGGTGTATGTGAGCTTCGATGGCGACGAGGCCACCTTCCTGCAGGTGGGCGCACTGGCGCGCCAGGGCGGCCCCGGCGTGAAGGTGCACGCCGGCCTGGCGAACGAGAGCGGCTTCCCGCACGAGGGCAAGCTCGACTTCGTCGACAACCGCATCGACCCGGTCTCGGGCACCGTGCGCATGCGCGCCGTGCTGCGCAACGCCGATGCGACGCTCGTGCCGGGCCTCTTTGCCCGCGTGCAGGTGGGCACCGATGGCGGCAAGGGTGAGGCGCTGCTGATCAACGACACCGCGATCGGCACCGACCAGAACCGCAAGTACGTCTACGTCGTCGGCGCCGACAACAAGGCCGAGTACCGCGTGGTCACGCTCGGGCCGCTGGTCGATGGCTTGCGCGTGGCGCGCAGTGGCCTGAAGCCGGGCGACCGCATCGTCGTCAACGGCCTGCAGCGCGTGCGGCCCGGCGCGCCCATCGCGCCCGAGGTCGTGCCGATGGTCACGTCTTCGGCCAGCGCGCCCGTGCGCCAGTAAGCGCCCGCCGCCCCAACCCCTTTCCGGATCACCGCCATGCGTTTCTCCAGGTTCTTCGTGGACCGGCCCATCTTCGCGGCCGTGCTGTCCATCCTCATCTTCCTCGCCGGGCTGATCGCGATCTTCCGGTTGCCGATCTCCGAGTACCCCTCGGTCGTGCCGCCCTCGGTCGTGGTCAGCACGCGCTTCCCCGGCGCCAACCCGACCGTGATCGCGCAGACCGTCGCCGCGCCGCTCGAAGAGGCCATCAACGGCGTGGAAAACATGCTGTACATGGCCTCGCAGGCCACCGGCGACGGCGGCATGAACCTCACCGTCACCTTCAAGGTCGGCACCAACGTCGAGCAGGCCGAGACCCAGGTGCAGAACCGGGTGCAGCGTGCGCTGGCGCGCCTGCCCGAAGAAGTGCGCCAGATCGGCGTCACCACGCTCAAGAGCTCGCCCAACATCACGATGGTGGTTCACCTCGTGTCGCCCAACTCGCGCTACGACGAGGTGTACCTGAGCAACTACGCGGTGCTCAACATCAAGGACCGGCTCTCGCGCATTCCCGGCATGGGCCAGGTGCTGGTGTTCGGTGCCGGCGACTACTCAATGCGCGTGTGGCTCGATCCGCAGAAGATCGCGGCCCGGGGCCTCACCGCGCCCGACGTCGTCAACGCCATCCGCGAGCAGAACGTGCAGGTGGCCGCCGGCGTCGTGGGCGCGTCGCCCAACAAGAACGCGCCGTTCCAGCTCTCGGTGAACGCGCAGGGGCGCCTGTCGACCGAAGAAGAGTTCGGCGACATCATCGTCAAGACCGGCTCCAACGGAAACGGCGTCGGGGTCACGCGACTGCGCGACATCGCCCGCATCGAGCTCGGTGCGGCGCAGTATTCGCTGCGTTCGCTGCTCAACAACAAGCCGGCGGTGGCGCTGGGCATCTTCCAGGCACCAGGCTCCAACGCGCTGCAGCTTTCGAGCGACGTGCGCAAGCTGATGGAGGAGCTGCAGCGCGACTTCCCCGAAGACCTGAAATACGAGATCGTCTACGACCCCACGAAGTTCGTCGAAGACTCCATCGCGGCGGTGATCAAGACGCTGCTTGAAGCGGTGGCGCTGGTGGTGCTGGTGGTGATCGTCTTCCTGCAGACCTGGCGAGCATCGTTGATTCCGCTGCTGGCGGTGCCGGTGTCGGTGGTGGGCACGTTTGCGGTGCTGCTGGCCTTCGGCTTCTCGATCAACACGCTGAGCCTCTTCGGGCTGGTGCTCGCGATCGGCATCGTGGTCGACGACGCGATCGTGGTGGTCGAGAACGTGGAGCGCAACATCGCCAACGGCCTCACGCCACGCGAGGCCACGATCCAGGCGATGAAGGAAGTCTCGGGCCCGATCATCGCGATCGCGCTGGTGCTGTGCGCGGTGTTCGTGCCGATCGCTTTCGTGTCGGGCCTGACCGGCCAGTTCTACCGCCAGTTCGCGCTGACGATCGCGATCTCGACGGTGATCTCGGCCTTCAACTCGCTGACGCTGTCGCCGGCACTCGCCGCGGCGCTGCTCAAGCCACACGATGCACCGAAGGACCGCCTCTCGCGCGGCATGGACTGGGCGCTCGGCGGCTTCTTCAAGCGCTTCAACCGCTTCTTCGACCGGTCCTCGAACGGCTACACCCGCGGCGTGCGCGGCGTGCTGAGCCACAAGGCCGCGACGATGGGTGTCTACCTCCTGCTGGTGGTGGCGGCGGTGGCGATGTTCCGCATCGTGCCCTCGGGCTTCGTGCCGGCGCAGGACAAGCAGTACCTGGTGGGCTTCGCGCAGCTGCCCGACGCGGCCTCGCTCGACCGCACCGATGCGGTGATCCGCCGCATGAGCGACATCGCGCAATCGGTGCCGGGGGTGAAGGAGTCGGTGGCCTTCCCGGGCCTGTCGATCCACGGCTTCATGAACGCGCCCAACTCGGGCATCGTGTTCTACACGCTCGACGACTTCAAGGAGCGCAAGGGCCGCACCAGCGGTGAGATCGCGGCCGAGGTGAACCAGAAGCTCGGTGCGATTCAAGACGCGTTCATCATGGTCTTCCCGCCGCCCGCGGTGGATGGCCTGGGCACGACCGGCGGCTTCAAGCTCTACGTGCAGGACCGCGGCAACCTTGGGCAAGACGCGCTTTACCAGGCCGTGCAGGCGCTGCAGATGAAGGCCTGGCAGACGCCCGAGCTGGCGGGTGTGTTCTCGGGCTACCAGGTCAACGTGCCGCAGCTGAAGGCCGACGTCGACCGCACCAAGGCCAAGCAGATGGGCGTGCCGCTGTCGGACATCTTCGACACCATGCAGATCAACCTCGGCTCGCTGTACGTCAACGACTTCAACAAGTTCGGCCGTACCTACCAGGTGATCGCGCAGGCCGATGCGCCGTTCCGCGCCGATGCGTCGGCCATCGGCCAGTTCAAGGTGCGCAACGCCACCGGCGAGATGGTGCCGCTGGGCAGCCTGGTCAACGTGAGCTCGACCTACGGGCCCGACCGCGTGGAGCGCTACAACAGCTTCTTCGCGGCCGACTTCAACGGCGGGCCCGCGCCCGGCGTGTCGTCGGGGCAGGCGCAGGACATCATGGAGAGGCTTGCGAAGGAGACCCTGCCGCGTGGCATCGGCTTCGAGTGGACCGACCTCACCTACCAGGAGATCCTGGCCGGCAACACGATGGTGATCGTGTTCCCGCTGTGCGTGCTGCTGGTGTTCCTGGTGCTGGCCGCGCAGTACGAGAGCTGGACGCTGCCGCTCGCGGTGATCCTCATCGTGCCAGCGTCCATCCTGTGTGCGCTGCTGGGCGTGTGGGCGACCAAGGGCGACAACAACATCTTCACGCAGATCGCGCTCTTCGTGCTGGTGGGGCTGGCGTCGAAGAACGCCATCCTGATCGTCGAGTTCGCACGCGACCTGGAACACCAGGGCCGCGGCGTGGTCGAGGCGGCGCTCGAGGCCTGCCGCCTGCGCCTGCGCCCGATCCTGATGACCTCCATCGCCTTCATCATGGGCGTGCTGCCGCTCGTCTTCTCGTCGGGCGCGGGCTCGGAGATGCGCCATGCCATGGGCGTGGCGGTGTTCGCCGGCATGCTGGGCGTGACGCTCTTCGGCCTCTTCCTCACGCCGCTCTTCTACGTGCTCCTGCGCACGCTGGCGCTGCGCATCGAGCGCCGTCGCAACGCCACCGCCGTGGCTGCCCTCGAGACCTGAGATCCACATGAGAACGCAACGACTCTTTTCCCTGACCGCACTGGCCGCCGCGCTGGTGCTTGCGGGCTGCTCGCTCGCACCCAAGGTGCCGGAGCCCGACCTCGCCGTGCCCACCGCCTTCAAGCAGGCCACGCCCGCCGAAGGCAGCTGGAAGCCTGCCGTGCCGGCCGAAGCGGCCGCGCGTGGCGCCTGGTGGACGGTCTTCGGTGATGCACGCCTCGACGCGCTCGAGGCGCAAGCCGAGAAGGCCAACCCGACGCTGGCCGTCGCCGCCTCTCGCGTGCGGGCGGCACGCGCCGCGCTCGGCCTGGCGCAAGCCGGCCGCTGGCCCACCCTCGGCGTGAGCGCCGGCGCCACGCGCTCGCGCTCGGCCCCGGCGACGCTGGGCCTGCCCGATGGCACCGCCACGTCGGCCTCGACGATCTACCAGGCCGGCCTCGGCGCGCGCTACGAGATCGATCTGTTCGACCGTGTCGGCACCGGCGTGGCCGCAGCACGTGCCGATGCGCAAGGCGTGGAGGCGAGCTACCGCTCGGTGCTGCTCGCGCTGCAGGCCGACGTGGCGCAGGCCTACTTCTCGCTGCGCACGCTCGATGCCGAGCTCGCGCAGCTCGACGCGACGCTCGGCCTGCGCACCGAGAACAACCGCCTCATCGAGCGCCGCTTCAGCGCCGGTGCGGTGGCCGAGTTCGACGTGGCGCGCTCGCGCACCGAGCTCGCGACGGTGCAGGCGGAGCGCGCCGCGCTCGCCGGCCAGCGTGCGCGCACCGAGCATGCGCTGGCGCTGCTGCTGGGCCAGTCACCCTCGGCCTTCAGCCTCGACGTGGCGCCGCTGCTGGCTGCCGAGAAGGTGCCCGAGGTGCCGGCGGGCCTGCCCTCGGCGCTGCTCGAGCGCCGGCCCGACGTCACGGCGGCACAGCGCAGCCTGGCGGCCGCCACCGCACGGGTCGGCTTGGCACGCTCGGCCCTGTTCCCCGCGCTCGCGCTCACGGCCGAGGGCGGCCATGCATCGAGCGACCTGGAGAACCTCTTCAAGTGGAGCAGCCGCGCGTGGCTCGCGAGCGTGGTGTTCTCGCTGCCCATCCTCGACGGCGGGCGCAACAAGGCCGCGGTCGAGCAGGCCGAGGCGCAGCTCGACGGGGCGGTGGCCTCGTACCGCGGCACGGTGCTGTCGGCCTTCGCCGATGTGGAAGACAGCCTCGCCGGCCTCAGGGCCGTGCGCGAGCAGGTGCAGCACATCGACACGGCGCTCGTTTCGGCGCGCCGTGCGGCGGAGCTCGCCGACAAGCGCTACCGCGCCGGCGAAGACAGCTACCTGCAGCTGCTGGAGACGCAGCGCGACCTGCTCGCGGTGGAGCGCCAGGCCGTGCGCCTGCGCGGCGGCTGGGCCACGGGCACGGTCGCGCTCATCCGCTCTCTCGGTGGGGGCTGGACGGTGCAGCAGTAGTCATCCCGGTTCCCTTGGGCCATGATCGCGGCGGCTGTAAGAAGCCGCCGCTGTCATCGACGGAGGCGTGTCGTTGTCATCGTCCACGACACCTCATCCAATTCCCCAAGGAGAACCCCATGACCCAACGCCTGATCGCCTCGACCGCCCTCGCTTCCGTGCTGGTCCTCGGCCTCGCCGGCCATGCCGCCGCGCAAGACAGCGGCAAGGAGAAGTGCTACGGCATCGCCAAGGCCGGCCAGAACGACTGCGCCAACCTCTCGGGCTCGCACTCGTGCGCCGGCCAGTCCAAGACCGACAAGTCGCCCGACGAGTGGAAGTACGTCGCCAAGGGCACCTGCAAGAGCATGGGCGGCCTGAGCGCCGACGAAGCCAAGAAGGCCGCCGGCGCCAAGAAGTGATGAACGACGGCCTGCGCTGCGGTATCGGCCTGCGCCAGCCGCACTATGCGCAGGTGCTGGAAGAGCGGCCGCCGCTCGCCTTCGTCGAGGTCCACTCCGAGAACTTCTTCGGCGATGGCGGCGCGGCGCTCGCCGTCCTGCACGAGGCTCGCTCGCATTACCCGGTGAGCCTGCACGGCGTGGGCCTGTCGCTGGGCTCGGCGGCAGGTCTCGACCCGTGGCACCTCGACCGGCTCGCGCGGCTCGTGGCACGCATCGAGCCCGAGCGTGTGTCCGACCATGCGAGCTTCGCCCGTGCGCCAGTGCGAGAGGGCGGGCCGGTGCTGCATGGCAACGACCTGCTGCCGCTCGCCTTCACGCGCGAGTCGCTCGACATCATGGTGCGCAACGTGACGCAGGTGCAGGAGCGGCTGCGCCGGCCGATCCTCGTCGAGAACCTGTCGGCCTACCTCGCCTGGGCCGACGCCGAGATGAGCGAGCCCGAGTTCTTCAACGCGCTCGCGCGGCGCAGCGGCTGCGGCCTGCTGCTCGACGTCAACAACCTCGTGGTGAATGCGCTCAACGAGGGCGCTGCGGATGCGGTCTCGCAGGCCTGTGCGTGGGTCGATGCGATCGAGGCGCAGGCGGTCGGTGAGATCCACCTGGCGGGCTACTGCATCGTCGACGACGAAGAGGGCGAGATCGTCATCGACGACCACGGCAGCCGCGTGCACGAGCCGGTGTGGCAGGTGTACCGACACGCCGTTGCGCGTCTCGGCCCCAAGCCCACGCTGGTGGAGTGGGACACCGATCTGCCCTCGCTCGACGTGCTGCTCGGCGAAGCGGCGAAGGCGGCGCAATGTCTACCGAAGTGAAGCGCCAGCAGGCGCTGATGGCCGCCATTCTTCAGCGCGAGGAGGGCACGGCCCTGGCGCCGTGGTTGGCGGCGCGGCCTGCCGGTGTGGCGCGCGGCTTGCAGGCCTACCAGGCGAATGCTGGTGCCTCGGCCGAGCGGTCGCTGGCGGCGGCGTTCCCGACCGTGCAGGCGCTGGTCGGCGACGACTCGTTCGCGGCGCTGTCGCGCGCGTTCTGGCATGCCGAGCCGCCGGTGCGCGGCGACCTGGCGCAGTTCGGTGCCGGCCTGCCAAGCTTCATCGCCGCGAGCGAACAACTGGCCGACGTGCCTTACCTTGCCGACGTGGCCCGGCTCGACTGGCTGCTGGCCGAAGCCGAGCGTGCACAGGACGCCGAGGTGGAGCCCGCGAGCCTGCAGCTGTTGAGCGAGCTCGATCCGGCGCAGCTTCGCTTGCAGTTGATGCCCGGCGTGGCGCTGCTGAACAGCGCGCACCCGGTGGTCAGCGTCTGGCAGGCCCATCGATCGGCGGACGTCGGCGCGCAGCTTCGCGCCGCGCTCGAGGCCGCACCAGCCGAACACGCGCTCGTCTGGCGGGACGGTTGGCGCGCCTGCGCCGAGGCCCTCGATGCGGCCGCGGCGCGCTGGATGAAGAGCCTGCTGGCCGGCGAGTCGCTGGCCATGGCCCTCATTCACGCGGGCGAGGGCTTCGCGTTCGAGCCGTGGCTGGTGCAGGCATTGCAGCGGCAATGGCTGTGGCGGGCCGTGGCCTGCGACCGGTGATGCCGCTGCAAGAAGCGGCCGCGCTGCGCGACCAAGGTGCAGCCAAGCCAGGAGGAATTTCCATGACCACTCTCACCGCATTCGCCCCGCTGCTCAGGCTCTGGGGCCGATTCGTCACGCTGCTCGAAGCGCTGCAGCCGGCCGCCCAACTCGGCGCGCGGCTCTACGTGGCGCAGGTGTTCTTCATGTCGGGCCTGACCAAGATCCACGACTGGGATACCACGCTCGCGCTCTTTGCCGACGAGTACAAGGTGCCGCTGCTGTCGCCGCCGGTGGCCGCGGTGATGGGCACGGCCGGCGAGCTGGTGCTGCCGGTGCTGCTGCTGCTCGGGCTGGGTGGGCGGTTCGCGGCGCTGGGGCTCTTCGTCGTCAACGCAGTCGCGGTCGTGAGCCTGCAGGAGATCGCGCCTGCGGCGCTGCAGCAGCACATGTTCTGGGGCAGCCTGCTGCTGGCGCTGGTGCTGTGGGGGCCGGGGAAGTGGTCGCTCGATCGGCTGATCGCGCCGAGGCTTTGACGACGTTCAGAACTTGCCCGGCCGGAAGACGATCGTGCCCGATGAAGGCACCGTGCCGTCGGTGTCGCGCGGCAGCATCTCGGTCTTGTCGAGTGCGCGCAGCACCGCGTCGTCGAGCCGGGCATCACCGCTGCCCTTGACGATCTTGCGGCCGACGATGGTGCCGTCGAGGCTGAGCTTCACCTCCACTTCCACAGCGGGGTCGCCGGAGATCGTCTCGGTGTAGATGAAGTTGGGCTTGACGCGCGCGATCACGCGGCCGGCCCAGGAGGCAGACGGCCCTGCCGTCACCTGCGCCTTGCCGCCCGGCGACGTGCCGGTGGCCCCGGCCTCGCCGAGGATGCGCTTGATGTTGGCCTCGCGGATCGCGGCCAGGCGCTCCTCTTCCTTCTTGCGCTTCTCCGCCTCGGCTTTCTTCTCCTCGGCCTTTTTCTTCTCGAGCTTTTCCTTCTCTTCGCGCTCGCGCTTTTCTTCTTCCTTCTGCTTCTTGAGCTTTTCCTGCTTGGCTTTCTCGATCGCGATCTGAGGATCGGGCTGCGCCTTCGGTTCGGGCTTGGGCTCCGGTTTGGGCTCAGGCTTCGGTTCCGGCTTGGGCGCAGGTTTCGGCGCGGGTTCGGGTTCGACGGCGCGCTGGGCGGCGATCTGCGGTACCGCGGCCCACAGCTCGGCTTCCACGCCTTCCGGCTCGCTGGCCTTCCAACTCACGCCGAGC
Organism: Piscinibacter sp. HJYY11; assembly: GCF_016735515.1. Classification (NCBI taxonomy): domain Bacteria; kingdom Pseudomonadati; phylum Pseudomonadota; class Betaproteobacteria; order Burkholderiales; family Sphaerotilaceae; genus Piscinibacter; species Piscinibacter sp. HJYY11. Next base: position 4,790,003 of record NZ_JAERQZ010000001.1, read on the forward strand.
GTCAGCGCGATCACCAGGCCCACGTGCACGACGATCGCGAGCAGCATGCCGCGGCTGATGCCGTCGGCCGACTTGGGCATCAGGTCTTCGCGCTGGAACGTGGAAGCGGTCATGTCAACCGTTGGTCTTCACGGACAGGCCCACGCGCTGCACGCCGGCCTTCTGCAAGAGGTCCATCACCTTCACCACCGACTCGTACTTCACCGAGCGGTCGGCCGAGATCACGACCGGTGCCGCCGCATCGCCGCCTTGCGCGGCGCTCACGCGGTCGGCGAGGTTCTTGAGCGTCATCGTGCTCACGTCCTTGTTGTCGACGCGCAGGCGCAGGGTTTCGTCCTTGGCGACCACGACCTCGATCACCTTCTTGGGCTGCTGCTTGCTCTTGCCCACGCTCGGCAGGTCGACCACGCCGGTGGTGATGAGGGGTGCGCTCACCATGAAGATGATCAAGAGCACCAGCATCACGTCGATGAACGGCACCATGTTGATCTCGTTGATGGTGCGTCGGCGGCTGCCGCCGGTGCGCAGGGGAGTGACGGCGGGCATCGCTCGATCTCCCTTCAGCGCATCGCGCCGGCCATCGGCGCAGCGGTGGGCGGCGGCAAGGGCTGGCTGGCGTTGCGCTGCAGGATGTTGGAGAACTCCTCGATGAAGGTCTCCATCTGGATCGCGATGCGGTCGATGTCGCGCGCGAAGCGGTTGTAGGCGATCACGGCCGGGATGGCGGCGAAGAGGCCGATGGCGGTGGCCACCAGCGCTTCCGCGATGCCGGGCGCGACGGTCGCGAGCGACACCTGCTGCAGGTTCGCCAGGCCCACGAAGGCGTGCATGATCCCCCACACCGTGCCGAAGAGGCCGACGTAGGGCGACACCGAGCCGACGGTGGCAAGGAAGGAGAGGTTGGCCTCGACCACGTCGAGCTCGCGCTGGAAGCTTGCGCGCATGGCGCGGCGGGAGCCGTCGAGCAGCATGCCGCCATCGGTGACGCGGCGCTCGCGCAGCTTGAGGAACTCGCGCATGCCGGAGGCGAAGATGCGCTCCATCGGCGCACCTTCGGCACGCCTTCCCGCGTCGTTGTAAAGGTCGTTGAGGTTTTTACCGGCCCAGAACTCGCGCTCGAACTCCTCGTTCACCGCGCGCACCTTCTTCAGCCCGAAGAGCTTGCCGAAGATGACCGTCCAGCTTGCCAGCGACACCAAAAGCAGCCCGGCCATCACGAGCTGGACCACGAAGCTCGCGTGCAGCACCAGGCTGACGATGGAGAAGTCTTGGTTCATGGAGGCTGTGTCCTTGTTGTTGTGTCAGTCGAGGGAGATAGAGGCAAGCTGCGTGCTCAGGTTCCGCGGCCCATGTAGCTGTCCATCACCTTGAGCAAGGGCTCGGGGATGCGGCGTGGCCGGAAGCTCTGCGCATCGACGCAGCCGATGCGGATGTCGCCTTCGGCCAGTCGCTCCTCGCCGCGCCAGGCGACCTGGGCCACGGTCATGCTGGCCTGGCCGGCGTGCCGCACGTCGACGGTGACGGTGAGCTGGTCGTCGAGCCGGGCCGGGCGCAGGTAGCGCACGCGTGTCTCGGAGACGATGAAGATCGCCCCGGTTTCGCAGCGCAGTGCTTCCTGGCCGAAGCCGAGCGAGCGCAGCCATTCGGTGCGGGCCCGCTCGAAGAACTTGAGGTAGTTGGCGTAGAACACCACGCCGCCGGCGTCGGTGTCTTCCCAGTAGATGCGCAGGGTGTGCGCGAAGGTGTGGGCTGCTGCAGTCATGAACGCGAGTCAGACGGCTGGTGGGCCGTCACCTCGCGGATTATCACTGCGTGATTTCCGAAAGACCTTACGGGATCTTCTTGTAAATCGGGCCCCAGAGCGGGTGCCCCTGCTCCGACTTGCTCAGCGCGAAGGCCGGGTCGGACGCCTTGGCGGCGCGGAACTCGGCCTCGCATTCCACCGGGCGCCGGCTGGTGCAGTAGATGAAGGCGAGCACCTTGTGGGCCTCTGCCTGGTCGCGCGGCGACACAAGGCCGACCTTCAGCGCGTTGTTGAGCTGCTTCTCGGCCTCGCCGTACTGGGCGTCGTCGTAGGCGCGCAGGCCGGCCTGCAAGGCCTTTTCGGCCGGGCGGGAGACGACGTCGAGCAGCCCGATCGGGGCCTGCTTGGGTTGCGTGACGCAGCCGGCGAGGGTGGCCAGGACCAGCGAGGCCAGGGTGGTGCCGAGGAGTGTTCTCATGATCCGAAGCGGTGCTTGAGTGAGACCGGTTGGCCCGGCACGATGGTGACGCTGGAACTGAACGGCGGGAACTCGTCGTTGCGGATGGTGATGGTGTGGCGGCCTTCGCTGAGCGTGAGCTCGTTGAGCGGCGGCGTGGTGCCCATCGGCTTGCCATCGACCTCGACATGGCCCCAGGGACTCACGGCGATGCGCAGCGTGCCGGTGGCGGCCACGGCGCGGCGGCCTTCGCGTTCGCGGGCCTCGCGGGCGCGGCGTTCCCGGGCGGTTTCCTTGGGTGCGGCTTCTTTCGGTGCGGCGACGGGCTTCGCGGGGGCCGGCTCGGCCTTGGCGACCTGGACAGGCGCCGGCGCGGGCGGTGGCGGCTCGACCGGCGCTGGTGCGACGCCTGCAGACGCCGGCAGGCCGGCGGCCGGCGCGATCACCGAAGCCGGTGGCTCGACGGGGGCTGCGGCCGTCACGACGGGCGCAGAGGCGACCTCGGGCACCACGGCGGGCGGCGGTGCCGGGGCCACAACCGGCGCTGCCGCCTGCACGGGCTCTGGCGTCGGCGCCTGCGACGAGGACAGCGCGAACCAGGCGCCCACCGCCACGGCCAGGGCGGCCACGCCGGCCAGCGCCCACACGACGGGTTTCCTGCCGGCCGAGAGGCCTTCTTCGGCCGCGTCCTGGCTCTCCTGCTGGGCGTGCTCTTCCAGCCAGTGGCGCAGCTCGCGCGACAGTGCGCGCGCCGAGCGGAAGCGGTCGTCGGGGTTCTTTTCCATCGCCTTGGCCGTGATCTCGGACAAGGCCTTGGGCACGCTTGCATCGACCTCGTGCGCCTTGGGCGGCACGAGGTGGACGACGGCGCCGGTGATCTCTTGCAGCGAATTGCCGCGGAAGGGGCGGGTGCCGGTCAACAGCTCGTAGAGCACGACGCCGAGCGAGAACACGTCGGTGCGGCGGTCGACCGCCGCGTGCTGCACCTGCTCGGGCGACATGTAGTACGGCGAGCCGCCGGCGATGTCGCCTTCGTTCTCGTGCTGGTGCGCGACGCGGGCGATGCCGAAGTCGAGCACGCGCGGCTGCGTGCGGCCCACCATGAAGATGTTGGCCGGCTTGATGTCCCGGTGCACCACGCCCTTGGAGTGGGCGTAGGCGAGCGCGTCGGAGACGCGGCGCACGATCAGCGCGGCCTGCGTGGGCGTGGGCTTCCAGCCTTCGAGGCGCAGCTGGCGCAGGTCGCGGCCCTTGAGCAGCTCCATCGCGATGTAGGCGCCCTGGTCGCTCACGCCGGCGTCGAACACCGTCACGATGTGCGGGTGGCTCAGGCCGCCGGCGGCGCGTGCTTCGTTCAGGAACAACGCGTTGAAGGCCTCGCGCTCTTCGGCGGCGATCTCGAGGTTGAGGGTCTTGATCGCGATCAGGCGCGACAGCAGCGGGTCGTGCGCGGCGAACACGCGGCCGAGACCGCCTTCACCGATCTGGTACTTGAGGGCGTAGCGGCCGATGTGGCCGATGGTTGCCATGTCCTGGCCCTTGCCGTTGGCAGCGGGCGTCACCGTGCGCGTGACCTGCGGCGCAGCGGGCGGGAAGTCGACCGACATCTCCTCGGTGTCGACCCACGGCGCAGAGTCCGGCGGCAACTGCGGGTTGCTCGGGACGGACGGGAGCGGTTCGGAGTCAGGGCCAGGGCCGGTCATGGATGAACTTGGGTGCATCGTTCGGCGGGGCAGTAAGCAACCACCATCATGTGAGCTTAGTGCAAGGTGGCCCCATGCTGGCACCAAAAAGCACCGGCTTCGCGCACTAGTAACACCCAGACACCCAAAAGCACGTGCTCTTTCTCACGTCACGCGCAGCAACTGGTGCAGGCGCGCCACGGCCTCGGTCAGGCTCGCCATGCTGCTGGCATAGGAAAAGCGCAGATAACGTTCACCGGCATGGGGCCCGAAATCCCGACCCGGCGTCACGGCGACCTGGGCGCGGCGCATGAGGTCGAAGGCGAAGTCCCAGCTGCTGGTGGCGTGGGCGCTGCAATCGGCCCAGGCATAGAAGGCACCGTCGGGCATGACGGGGACGGTCAGGCCAAGATCGTTGAGCGCGGGCACGAGGAAGTCGCGCCGGGCCTTGAACTCGCCGCGGCGCCGCTCGTATTCAGCCAGGCACTCGGGCTCGAAGCAGGCCAGCGCGGCGTGTTGCGAGACGGTGGAGGCGCAGATGTACAGGTTCTGCGCCAGCTTCTCGACCGGGGCGACCAGCGACTCGGGCAGCACCATCCAGCCCAGGCGCCAGCCGGTCATCGAGAAGTACTTGCTGAAGCTGTTGATCGAGACGATGTCGTCGCCGTGGGCGAGCGCACTGTGGCCATAGGCCTCGTCGAAACTCAGGCCCAGGTAGATCTCGTCGACGATGGTCACGCCGCCACGCTGTCGCACCACCTCGGCGATTCGGCCCATCTCGTCGTGCGCGATGGAGGTGCCCGTGGGGTTGGAGGGCGAGGCGAGCAGCACGCCGCGGGTGCGCGGCGTCCATGCGGATTCGACGCCAGCGGCGTCGAGCTGGAAACGGTGCTCGGGCGGGGAGGGCAGCAGCACCGGCGTGCCTTCGGCCGCCGCGACGAAATGGCGGTTGCACGCGTAGCTGGGGTCGGGCATCAGCACTTCGTCGCCGCGGTCGACCAGCGCCAGGCAGGCCAGCTGCAGCGCGCCCGAGGCACCGGCGGTGATGACGATGCGGCGGGCGGGGATGTCGAGCCCGAAACGGTCGCGGTACCACTGGCTGAGCTTTTCGCGCAGCGCCGGCAGGCCGGTGGCGGGGGTGTACTGCGTGCGGCCCTGGGTGAGGCAGCGTTGCGCCGCGGCTTGCACCAGCGGAGGTGCGGTGAAGTCTGGCTCGCCGATGTTGAGGTAGATCATCGGCCGGCCGCCCTGGGCCGGGTCGCAGAGGGCGCTGGCGGCGATCTCGGTCGCCGCCTTGGCGCACTCCATCACGTAGAAGGGCTCGATGTGGTCGAGCCTGGTGGCCAGCTTCATCTGGGCGACGCTCAGCGGCGCGAGGCGCGGAACGCCTCCACCTCGACCGGCCGCAGGTCGACCGCGGCCTTGTCGAGCACGCCGTTCACGTACTTGTGGCCATCGGTGCCGCCATAGCTCTTGGCCAGCTCCACCGCCTCGTTGATGGCCACCTTGTAGGGGATGTCGATGCAGTGCTTGAGCTCGTAGGTGCCGATCATCAGCACGCCGTGCTCGATGGGCGAGAGCTCGGTGGTCTTGCGGTCGACGTGGCGGGCCAGCACCGCGTCGATGTCGGCGGCTTCGTCGATGCAGCCGTGCAGCAGCGCGTCGAAATGCGCGCTGTCGCATTTGTCGAAGCCTTCCTGCTCGCGCACGTGAGCGTCGATCACGCCGGCGTCGCTGCCGGAGAGCAGCCATTCGTAGAGGCCTTGCAGGGCGACTTCGCGCGAGCGGCGGCGGGCCGATTTCGGCGCGTTGGCCTTGCCAGCGCCGCCCCTGGGTTTGCCGCCGGGCTTGCCGCTGGGTCTGCCGGGGCCGGCCTTCTTGGGCTCAGTGGTCACGAGAGGTCTTCCAGCAGGTTGGCCATCTCGACGGCCACACGGGCGGCGTCGCGGCCTTTTTCTTCGGCACGGGCCCAGGCCTGCGCTTCGTTCTCGACCGTGAGGATGGCGTTGGCGATCGGCAATTCGTGGTCGAGCGCGATGCGGGTGACACCCTGGCCGCTCTCGTTGGCCACGAGTTCGAAGTGGTAGGTCTCGCCGCGGATGATGCAGCCGAGCGCGATGAGCGCGTCGAAGCGGTCGCTCTGCGCCATGGCGTTCAGCGCCACCGGCACCTCGAGCGCGCCCGGCACGGTCACATGCTTGATGTGCCTGGGCGAAACGCCCAGGGCTTCGAGTTCGGCGATGCAGGCCTTGGCCAAGGTGCTCGTGATGGGCTCGTTGAAACGCGCCTGCACGATGCCGATGCGCAGATCGGTGCCGTCGAGGTCGGCGGCTTCGCCTTTGTCAGCGTCTTGCATGGGAGTCTTTCAGTTCAGTTCAGTGTTCGGGGGCGAGGAAGCCGGTCACTTCCAGGCCGTAGCCGGTCATGCTGGGCATGCGGCGCGGGCTGCCGAGGAGCTTCATCCTGGTCACGCCCAGGTCGCGCAGGATCTGCGCGCCGATGCCGTAGGTGCGCAGGTCCATCTGGCCGCGTACCGGCATCGTGTCGGGCGGTGCGCCGAGGTGCGTGAGCAGCGAGCTGGTGTCGGCCGAGCAGTTCATCAGCACGGCCACGCCGCGGCCGGCCTGCTGAAGCGCTTGCAAGGCCTTGGGCAGCGGCCAGGAGTGGCCATGGGCGCCGGCGTCGAGCAGGTCCATCACCGACAGCGGCTCGTGCACGCGCACGAGCACCTCTTCGCCGGTGTTGAGCGGGCCGTGGGCGAGGGTCAGGTGCACGCCGCCGGTGCGGTCGCGGAAGACGGTGCCGTCGAACACGCCATAGGGCGTGGTCAGCGCACGCTGGCTCACCCGCTCGATCAGGCTCTCGTTGCGGCTGCGGTAGCCGATGAGGTCGGCGATGGTGCCGATCTTGAGGCCGTGTTCCTTGGCAAAGACTTCGAGGTCGGGCAGACGGGCCATCGTGCCGTCGTCCTTCATGATCTCGCAGATCACCGAGGCGGGGCTCAGGCCCGCCATCGCCGCGAGGTCGCAACCGGCTTCGGTGTGGCCGGCGCGAGCGAGCACGCCGCCATCTTTCGCCTGCAGCGGGAAGATGTGGCCGGGCTGCACCAGGTCGCTCGCCTGCGCGTCTTTCGCGACCGCGGCCTCGATGGTGCGGGCGCGATCGGCGGCCGAGATGCCGGTGGTCACGCCGGTGGCCGCTTCGATCGACACGGTGAAGGCGGTACCGTGCTGCGTGCCGTTGCGCTGTGCCATCGGTGGCAGGCGCAGGCGCTCGCAGCGTTCGCGCGTGAGCGTGAGGCAGATCAGGCCACGGCCGTACTTGGCCATGAAGTTGATCGCTTCGGGCGTGACGTGGTCGGCCGCCAGCACGAGATCGCCTTCGTTTTCGCGATCTTCTTCATCCACGAGGATGACCATGCGGCCGGCGGCGAGCTCGGCGATGAGCTCTGGTACGGGGGAAATAGGCATCCCGCGATTGTAGGCGGGGCGGGTTTTTCCGGAGGGCTGCCGCCTAGGCAGAAATGCCGGGTGTGAGCATCCGTTCCACGTAGCGGGCGATCAGGTCGATCTCGAGGTTGACCTTCGAGCCGGCCTTGAGCGCGCCCAGTGCCGTGTTGTCGATGGTGTGCGGGATCAGGTTGATGCTGAACTCGCAGGCGGCGGGCAGGTCGGTGACGCGGTTGACGGTGAGGCTCACGCCGTTGACGATGATCGAGCCCTTGTAGGCGAGGAACTTGGCGAGCGCCTTGGGCGCCTGGATGCGCAGCTCCCATGATTCGCCGACCGGCGCGAAGTGGCTGACTTCGCCGATGCCGTCGACGTGGCCGCTGACGATGTGGCCGCCCAGGCGGTCGTGGGCGCGCAGGGCTTTTTCGAGATTGACCGGGCCGGGCTTGTCGAGGCCGGCGGTCTTGTCGAGGCTCTCGGCCGAGATGTCGATGGTGAAACGGCCTGCGGCAGCGTCGAAGGTGGTGACGGTCATGCAGGCGCCGTTGAGCGCGATGCTGTCGCCGAGTTGCACGTCGTCGAGGTAGCCGGCCGGGGTCTCGAGCGTGAGCTGCTTGCCGTGCGATGCGTCGGTGCCGAGGGCCTTGACGGCGGTGATGCGGCCGACCGCGGTGATGATGCCTGTGAACATGGTGAGAGGTGTCTAGAAATGCTCGCGGCCGGGAGGCCGTGCGATGAGGCGCAGGTCGTCGCCGAGGCGCTCGATGCTGACGAAGCGTAGCGCAAGCGCATCGGACAGGTCCTCCAGCGGGCCGAAGCTCGCCAGGCCCTGGCCCAGGCCGAGGAGCTTGGGGGCCTGGTAGACGAGCAGCTCATCGACCAGGCCTTCGCGCACCAGCGAACCCGAGAGCTTGTGGCCGGCTTCGACGTGCAGCTCATTGACGCCGCGCTGCGCCAGGTCGGCGAGCATGCTGGGCAGGTCGACCTTGCCCGCGGGGCCGGGGGCATAGGCGATCTCGGCGCCTTGGGCCTTGAGTGCGTCTTCGCGCGCCTTGTCGTGGCCGGCGGCGTAGAGCAGCACCGCGCCGGGCGGCTGGAGCATGCGGGCCGCGGGCGGTGTTTCCAGGCGCGAATCGACGATGACGCGCAGCGGCTGCTTCGGCGTGTCGACCAGGCGCACGTCGAGCCGCGGGTCGTCTTCGAGCACGGTGCCCACACCGGTCAGGATGGCGCCGGCGCGCTTGCGGAAGGCGTGGCCGTCGATGCGGGCGAGCTCGCCGGTGATCCACTGGCTGCGGCCGTTCTCGAGCGCGGTGCGGCCGTCGAGCGAGACAGCGGTCTTGAGGCGCACCCAGGGGCGCTTGCGCAGCATGCGCGAGAAGAAGCCGATGTTGAGCTCGCGCGATTCATCGGCGAGCAGCCCGGTCGTGACCGCGATGCCGGCCGCGCGCAGCTTCACGCTGCCTTTGCCGGCGACGAGCGGGTTGGGGTCTTGTGATGCGGCGACGACACGGCCGAGGCCGGCGGCGATCAGCGCATCGCAGCAGGGCGGCGTGCGGCCGTGGTGCGAGCAGGGCTCGAGCGTGACATAAGCGGTGGCGCCCCTCATGTCGTGGCCCTTCGCGGCGGCGTCGCGCAAGGCCATCACTTCGGCATGCGGCCCACCGGCTTCCTGTGTGAAGCCGCGGCCGAGCACTTGCCCATCTGCGCTGGTGATCACGCAGCCGACACGTGGGTTCGGCTCCGAAAGGCCGATGGCCTGCGCCGCGAGAGCGAGTGCCTCGCGCATGAACGTTTCGTCGGCGGGGGAGTGGTCGGGTGTTGTCATCGGTGGCCGGTGCGGGCCACCGAGTTCAAGGCTGGTGCTGAACGGTGACCACAGGAGCGCCATTGTGCGGCGTAACGGTGCTCGGGCAGTCGAGGTTGCCGCGGATGACCAGGTAGTTGCGAGGCACGCGGCCGCTGCCGGGGTAGCGGCAGGACCTGAACGTGGCGGCGGTGAGGCCGAAGCTCCAGCCCTGCGGGACGAGCCTCGGCTCCGTGTCGCCCGAAGGCGCCGCGCAGGCGTAGGCGATGTAGCGCTCGCCGTTGGCGACGATGGTCTCGCTTTCGCAGCGCAGCGTGCCGGCGTGCACGGTGAGCGGCAGAGGTGCGTCGTTGGCCTGCCAGGGGTCTGGCGTGCCCGACAAGGCAAAACGGACGAGGCCTCTCACCAGCCGCGCTTCGAAGGGCTCGCAGCCCGACAGGTCTTCGATGCGCAGCGTGCGAGCCTGTGACGCCGCGGCCACGCGGCACTGGAGCTGGATCTCGCCGGTGGCGTTGTCGACCACCCAGACGATCGGGCTCTGGGCGGTGGGCTTCACGATGCTGCGGCCGTCGGGAAAGGTGCGGGTGCTGGCGGGTGAGACACGCTGTGCCGCGAGCAGCGTGTCTTGCGGCGGCACTTCGAGCAGTGCGGTGTAGACGGGCGCGAGCCGCGCCACGCTGGAGGCGAGCAGAAGCTGCTGGGCGCCACCGCTGCGGTGCTGCCAGTGCACGCTCACCCGGCCGGTCTTCAAGCCGTCGGCCACGGCGCTGTCCTGCTCCATCCGGAAGGCAGTGGGGCCGCCCTCGGGCGATGCGGTGGTGTGCGGAGCGGTGCTGTCGAATGCGGCGAGATCGTGGAACCCACGCAAGCCTTCGAGCGCACGCTGCGCGTGTTGCACGGCGTCGCTGCGCTCGCGGGCGAGGTCGCTGTGCTGGCGCAGCCAGGTCTGCAGGCGGACCGTGGCGACCAGGCTCAGCGAGAGCACCAGCAAGGCGATCAGCGATTCGATCAGGCACGCGCCGTGTTGACGTCGGTTCATCGTGTTCTCACAGGTCGCGCCAGCTGCCGGCGACTGGGGCGTAGGTGCCGCTGCGCTGCTGGAGAGCCCTGAGCACGGCCGCGTTGTGGTGGACGGTGGTGTTGCCATGGGCCTGCAGATCGTTTTCAACGATCACGGCGCCGTGCACGGTGCTGCCCACGCTGTCGGTCCACTGGGGATGACGGCTGTAGACGAGGCCATGCACCGTGGCTGCGGCATGCAGATCGACGGCGCCGTCGGCCACCAGCACCACAGGGCGTTGCGTCGAGCCCAGCGTGAGTGGCGTGCCCAGGCGCAGGCCGCCGTCGAGCACGATCAGCGTGTGGTGGCGTGCCGCTTCGGCGAGGGTTGCATCGCAGGGGCTGTGGCAGCTCACACGCGCGGCGGCGGGCTGCTCTCGCCACTGCGCCGTGTTCATGCGGAACACGCTCGCATGCAGGCCCTGCGCCGTGAGGCCGGCCAGGTCAGCGTCGTTGCTGAGCATCGATGCGCGCGACGGTGTGCCCGGCGCGCTGATGACGCGCAAGGCCGGCCCGTGCACGCTGCCGCCCGCGTGCAGGGTCACGCCACCGGAGCTTGCGTCGGTGTGGGTGAGGGTGAACTCGCCGCTGAAGCTGGCGTGGCCACGCACGGCCAGTGCAGCGGCCGGCAGGGTGTCGAGCGCGGGCAGGCGGCCGAGGTTCTGGCGCAAGGTGATCGTGCGGCCGGCCTCCTGGCCGCGGCCGGTGGAGACGAGGTGCCAGCGCTCGGGCTGGGTGGCGTCAGCGGTCAGCTGGATGTGGAAGGCAGGCGCGGCCGCGCTTACCAGCGCGCGGGGTTCACCGCTGCGCGGGCAGTGGCAGGCCCAGCCTTGGCCGTCGGCCACGCAGCTGGCCTGCAGCGGGCCGAGGCGGGCGAGCTCATGCCAGGGCGATGCAGACGATTGCGCACTCGCGCGGCAGTCATCGCCGACCGGGATGGGCCGGTTGAGCTGCGCCAGCGTCCAGGCGAGGCCCGCTTGCGCCGCTTCATGGGCCTGCGCGGTGTGCAGCTGGTGCACCGAGCTGCGCACCTGCAGCAGCACGCTGCGGTTGGAAAACGCCACCGCGAGCAGCACGGCGAATGCGAGCATCAGGGTGATGGGGAGCGCGGCGGCGCCACGTTGAGTGTTCATGTGGGGCAGGCGCCGGTGAGCGTGTCGTGGCGGAGTTGCACGTGGCGTGTGACGGTGCGCGTCCATCGGCTGTCGTGCGTGGCTCGGGCGGTGAGTTCGATGTCGAGCGTGTGGCGCTGCTGGCGCGGGGGGCAGGACGGCGTTGTTGGGTCGCAGGCCATGCGGCAGGCACCGTCGAGCATGGTCTGGTGCGTGCGCGGCACGAAGCGCAGCGAGGCCACGCGCAGCGTCTGCGCATCGGTCATCGCCTGCCAGTGGCCGTCGCCGATCTTCATGCTGACGACGCCGTCGTGCAGCCGGTAGGCCAGCGCCTCGGTGTTGCCCGCAGGGGTGAAGCGCATGCCGTCGGCTTGCAGCGCGAAGGAGCCGGCCCGCCGCAGGTCGCGCGAGATGAGGTCCATCGTCGCCTGCAGATCCTGCGTGAGCCTGGCCTCGAGCAGCAGGCGGTGGTTCTCGCGCAGGTGCTGGCTCATGGCGACGAGGGCAATCGCCGTGAGCACCAGGGCCACGGCCATGCCGACCATCAGCTCCACCAGCGTCAGGCCTCGTTGTGCTTGGCGCATCTCAGGTCCCCCAGCAGCGGCGGTTGTCGGCTTCCGGGTTGGTGCTGCGCTCGTCGGTGCCCGAGGCGTGCGTGGCCTGGCCGTTGGCGACCACGACCCTCAGCACGCGGCAGCGGCGGTCGCTGGCTTGGGCGCCGGTGGCGGTGGCCATCAGCGAATAGCCGGAGGCGCTCGCGTCCGTCACCGCGAGGTTGTAGTAGCGCTGGCTCGAGGTCGCGGGGCTGCGCAGCTCGGCGAGGTTGGCGTACCGGGTGTTGCCGGAGCGCCATTGCTCCTGGCTCATCTGCAGTTGCAGCAGGGCGGTGATGCCGTCGATGCGTCGAGCCTTCTGCAAAGGCTCCTGGAAGCTCGGCATCGCGATGCCGGCGAGGATGCCGACGATGGCGGTCACCACCATCAGCTCGATCAGCGTGAAGCCGCGTTGGAGGCGATTCATGAAGCGTCTCCTCAGCACGCGGCGTAGCCGGCCATGGCGCCGTGCGCGGCGCACGAGCGCACGCGGCCCATCAGGTTGACGGTGTGCTGCAACGTGCGGCCCTGCGGGCCGGTGAGGCGCAGCGTGGCCATGGGGCTGGCGGTGCCGTGCTCGGGGGCGAAGAGCACCGAGCGCACGTTGGCGTGGAGCGCGATGCCTTGCGCGGCGGGCAGTGCGACGGTCTTGAGGGGGGCCGGGCCCTCATCGCAGCGACCGATGCCGTTCGCGTCACAACGGCAGCGGTCGGCAGCGCCGGTGTGCACCACATAGCAGGCGTTGCCGTTGAACGTGACGCGCACGCCTTCGTTGCGCAGCAGGGCCTCGCTGCGGGCATGCTGGAGGTCGCTCGACAGCTCCCCCGCGATGCCCTTGAGCCGTTGCTGATCGACATAGCCGTGCAGCGACGGCACGGCGGCGGTCATCACGATGCCGGCCACCGCGACGGTGGCCATCGTCTCGATCAGGGTGAAGCCGCGCGCGGCGGCGCTTCCCTTGTGCATGGTTCCCTCCCTCTGTTTTGGTATGAGGGCACTGTAGGGAACACGCTGCGTCGCGGCTTCCACCGCGTGGGGGAAATCCCGGGGCCACTGGGGTGGGCACCCGGGTGGGGGATCAGATGTCGCGGATCAGCTGCCGGAACTCGTCGACGTCCTCGAAGCTGCGGTAGACCGAGGCGAAGCGCACGTACGCGACCTTGTCGATGCGCTTGAGCTCACGCATGACGAACTCGCCCACCTTGGTGGACGCCACTTCCTTGGCACCGCTGTTGAGCAGCTTGTCCTGGATGCGCTCGAGCGCGGCATCGATCTGCTCCACGCTCACCGGGCGCTTGCGCAGCGCCAGCGTCATCGAGGCGCGCACCTTGCCGACGTCGAACTCGGCCCGGGTGCCGTCCTTCTTGACGACGGACGGCAACGCGATTTCGGCGCGCTCGTAGGTGGTGAATCGCTTGTCGCAGCTCTGGCACCGCCGGCGACGGCGCACGACGTCACCTTCGTCGGACTCTCGGGTCTCGACGACTTGGGTGTCTTCGTGGGAACAGAAAGGGCAGCGCATGGGCGGCTCCGCCAAAAACGAGGACGGGGTCGCCGCGCGACCCCTTCTCGGCTTACCGGTAGACCGGGAATTCCTTGGTCAACGCAGCGACCTTGGCGCGCACCGCCGCGATGTTCGCCTCATCGTGCGGCTTGTCCAGCACATCGGCGATCAGGTTGGCGGTGATGCGGGCCTGCTCTTCCTTGAAGCCACGCGTGGTGAAGGCCGGCGAGCCCAGGCGGATGCCGCTCGTGACCATCGGCTTCTGCGGGTCGTTGGGGATGCCGTTCTTGTTGCAGGTCATGTGGGCCTGGCCCAGGATGGCCTCGGCTTCCTTGCCCGTCAGATTCTTCGGGCGCAGGTCGACCAGCATCACGTGGCTTTCGGTGCGGCCCGAGACGATGCGCAGGCCACGCTGGGTGAGCGTGTCGGCCAGCACGGCGGCGTTCTTCACCACCTGCTGCTGGTAGGTCTTGAACTCGGGCGAGAGCGCTTCCTTGAAGGCCACGGCCTTGCCGGCGATCACGTGCATCAGCGGGCCGCCCTGGATGCCGGGGAAGATCGCGCTGTTGATCTTCTTCGCGATGTCTTCGTTGTTCATCAGCACCACGCCGCCGCGCGGGCCACGCAGGCTCTTGTGGGTGGTGGAGGTGACGACGTCGGCGAACGGCACCGGGTTGGGGTACACGCCCGCGGCGATCAGGCCGGCGTAGTGGGCCATGTCGACCATGAAGTAGGCGCCGATGGCCTTGGCGACCTTGGCGAAGCGCTCGAAGTCGATGCGCAGGGCGTAGGCCGAGGCGCCGGCGATGATGAGCTTGGGTTTGTGCTCGTGGGCCAGGCGCTCCATCGCGTCGTAGTCGATGGCCTCGTTCTTGTCCAAGCCGTAGCTGACGACCTTGAACCACTTGCCGCTCATGTTGAGCGGCATGCCGTGCGTCAGGTGGCCGCCTTCGGAGAGGCTCATGCCCATGATCGTGTCGCCGGGCTGAAGCAGGCCGAAGAAGACCGACTGGTTGGCCTGCGAGCCCGAGTTGGCCTGCACGTTGGCGAACTGGGCGCCGAAGAGCTGCTTCAGCCGGTCGATGGCGAGTTGCTCCACCACGTCGACGTATTCGCAGCCGCCGTAGTAGCGCTTGCCGGGGTAGCCCTCGGCGTATTTGTTGGTGAGCTGCGAGCCCTGGGCGGCCATGACGGCCGGCGAGGTGTAGTTCTCGGAGGCGATCAGCTCGATGTGGTCTTCCTGGCGCTGGTTCTCGCTCTGGATGGCGGCAAACAGCTCGGGGTCGACGGAGGCAATGGTGGATTTGGTGCGGTCGAACATGTGGCGGTTCTCTAGGTCAGGTGTGTCCCGTCAAACGGCCACATCGAGCGATGTGACCTCAGGGCTGCCCAGGCGAACGGCGGAACCGGCTCCAAACATCTGGAGCGGGCCGCGCTTCCCAGTGGTTCACCACCTCAGGCTCCGCGGTCTTGACCGGGGCCCCATCGCCAGTTGCGCAGCGGGTGGGAGTGTAGCGCGGCAGGTCCAGCCTGCCACGTTCACGTGAGGGATTCAGCCGCGCGACTCACCCGCCAGCGCGACCTGTTCGGTGGCCGGTTTTTCGGCGGGTGTGGACGGCTTCACGTCAGGGCCGGTCACGGTGGCAGGCACCGTCACCGACGGGGGCACCAGCAGCGGCGCCGTCGTGGAAACACTCTTGCCCGACGCGACCTGGCGCAAGTGCTCCTGCTCGGCCAGGACCTTGCCGGCATAGCCACCGTCATCGGGGAGATTGGCGGCGCCGACGTAGTAGCGAAGACCCGCTTCCAGGCCGCCCGCGCGCGCAATGCACTCCTTGAGCACCTGCACGCCGACGCGCAGGTTCGTCACCGGGTCGAAGGCGGCGTGGTTGCCGCCGAAGGCCTCGTACTTGTCGTCGTGCACACGCGTCATGACCTGCATCAGGCCTTGCGCGCCCACCGGGCTCTGTGCGAACGGATTGAAGCTCGATTCGATGGCCATGATGGCGAGGATCAGCGTCGGGTCCAGCTGGGCCCGGGCCCCCACCGTCCAAGCTTCCTGCACCAGGCGCGCAATCGGCTCGGGCGCGACGCGGTAGCGGCGCGAGAGCCAGTTGGCGACGGCGGCCTGCTGGCGGGTCAGCTCCTTTGGATCGCTCGCCGTGGCGCGCGTGATCGCATCGGGCTCATGGAAGTCGGCCAGGGCTTCGATCGTGCCGGCGGTGCGTAACTCATGCCGGGCTTGCAGCCAGCTCAAGGCTTTCTGCTCGATGCTGCGGCTGGTTTCCTTGTGGCTGCCCACGAAGAGCAGCACGCCCACGATCAAGAGGCCCACCAGGGCCAACGTGTTGTGGCTCACCTCGAGCAGCCCATGGCCCACGTCTCGCAGAAAGACGGTGGTGGAGCTGGACGCATGTTGGCGGGCCGAGTTCAGGAACGAGAGCAAATTCTGAAGCGCTGTCATGTCACTCCTTTCTTCTCTGTCCCGTTCCCTGCCGGCTTGCGCCTGTGGCCGGAAATGTGACAGTGATAATCCCTTGGCAAATGGCGTGCGGGATTAGGCAGCGTGGCGCCTGGGGACTTCCGGCTTTGCTGGACCGGTTGTCGGCGCGGGTTATCCCTGATCTGGGTCAGGTGCGGCGCGGATTCTGTTGGACCGAGTCATAACCGGTCAAGGATATAGAAATAACCTTTCATAACTGGAAAGCATGAAATATCGCGATTTGCGGGACTTCATGGCGGGGCTCGAACGCCTTGGCGAGCTGCGTCAGGTCGCCGAGCCAGTCTCGGCGCGGCTTGAAATGACAGCGCTCAGTGACAAGGTCCTCCGTTCCGGCGGTCCGGCGCTGTGGTTCAAGAACCCCGCTGGTTACAAATTTTCTGCCTTGACCAACCTCTTTGGTACCCCTAAGCGAGTGGCCCTTGGAATGGGGGCTACCGAGGTAAACGAGCTTCGGGATGTGGGTCGGGTGCTGGCCAGCCTGAAGGAGCCCGAGCCGCCCAAAGGCCTGAAAGACACCGGCCGGCTGTTACAAATGGCCAAGGCGCTGTGGGAAATGAAGCCCTCGGTCGTGAGCAAGGCGGCGTGCCAAGAGGAGGTGCTGACCGCCGACGAGATCGACCTCGGCGCGCTTCCCATCCAGCTGTGCTGGCCGGGCGACGTCGCCCCCCTCATCACCTGGGGCCTCGTCATCACCCGCGGGCCGCAGGGCGCGCCCAACGCCCGCAAGCGCCAGAACCTGGGCATCTACCGGCAGCAGGTGATCGGCCCGCGCCAAGTCATCATGCGCTGGCTGGCCCACCGGGGCGGCGCACTCGACTTCCGCGACTTCGCCCTGGCGCGGCCGGGGCAGCCGTTTCCGATCGCCGTTGCGCTGGGCGCCGACCCGGCGACCATCCTCGGCGCCGTGACGCCCGTGCCCGACACGCTTTCCGAGTACCAGTTCGCCGGCCTGCTGCGCGGCAGCCGCACCGAGGTCTTCAACACCACCGTCGGCGACCAGGGTGTGATGTTGCAGGCGCCGGCCGGTGCCGAGATCGTGCTCGAAGGGCACATCCCACCCGCCACGACCGGCTTCACCGGCATCAGCGCCCATGGTGTGCCGTTGAAGGAGGTGGGTGGCTACTTGCACGCGCTCGAAGGCCCGTTCGGCGACCACACCGGCTACTACAACGAGCAGGACTGGTTCCCGGTGTTCGAGCTGAGCCGCCTCGTTCGCCGGCGCGACGCCATCTACCACTCCACCTACACCGGCAAGCCGCCCGACGAACCGGCCGTCCTGGGTGTCGCGCTCAATGAAGTCTTCGTGCCGATCCTGCAGAAGCAATTCCCGGAGATTGTCGACTTCTACCTGCCACCCGAAGGCTGCAGCTACCGGATGGCGATCGTCAGCATCAAGAAGAGCTACCCCGGCCATGCCAAGCGGCTGATGTTCGGCATCTGGAGCTTCCTGCGCCAGTTCATGTACACCAAGTTCATCGTGGTGACCGACGACGACGTCGACATCCGCAGCTGGCAGGACGTGATCTGGGCCATCACCACCCGCGTCGACCCGGTTCGCGACACCACGCTGGTGGAGCACACGCCGATCGACTACCTCGACTTCGCCTCGCCCGTCAGCGGCCTCGGCGGCAAGATGGGCCTGGACGCTACCAACAAGTGGCCCGGCGAAACCGACCGCGAATGGGGACGCAACATCAAGATGGACGCCGAGGTGGAGCAGCGGGTCGCCGGCCTGTTCGAGCAGGTGATGAAACCGTCTCAATGATGCAGCGCCGCGCCATAGACGATCTCACTTGGCGCTGATCCGGGCCGTCATCTAGCTTTAGGAGGCCTGCATGCAGGCTTCCTCACTGGCGCAGTCACTGCGCTACAGGAGCCCTGGACCTACTTCCTCCAGAGCCCCGACCGATGGCGTCAGCCATCCGTCCCCCTTCCGCCGCGAGGTTGGAAGGGGGTTTCGCTTTTGGGCGCGAACCGGCGATCAGGCGCGCACCAGCAAGGCCAGCAGTTCGCGCAGCACCTGGGTGACCTTCTGGTAACCCGTCGGTGTGGGGATCCACTCCAGCACCGGGCGCATCGTGCGCTGCGCCAGGCCCATGGGCGCTGGCTCGATCCTGATCGACCCCGCCGCGGCCTGCTCGAACACCTTCTGCGCACGCGGCATGTGCCAGCCGTGGGTCACGAGCACGACGCGGGTGATGCCATCGCGCTTGAGCAGCTGCAGCGTATGACCGGCGCTCTCACGGGTGTCGCGCGAGCGGTCTTCCAGCCATTTGAGCGGCTGGCCGAATTCCTTGGCGGCGATCCGCGACGCGATTTCGGCTTCGGGCTTGGCGTCGGACGATTGGTCCCAGCCCACCCCACCGCTGAAGGCCACTGGCGCACCAGTTTCACGGCTCAACCACAGCCCATATCGCAGGCGCTCGAGCGACCAAGGTGCCAAGTTGGAAATTCCGTACTCCGGCGCCAGCGGCTCGGCCCCGCCGCCGAGCACGACGATGGCCACCGGCTGCTTGGCCTTCACCGCGGCCTTCAGCTCAGCGATGGCATCGGTGCTGTACGCACTGGGCGGCTTCAGCGCAAGCTGGGTCAGCACCTGGGCGCTGCCGGCGCAGGCGCTCAGCCACAGGCCGGCCAGGCTAAGGAGGATGACGAACCAGCCCAGCCCGCGGCGCGGCAGGATCAGCCGTGCGCCGATCAGCAGCAACAGGAAGAAGGGCACCGGCGGCAGCACGAGCGCCGAGACCACGGGTTTCCAGGATTCGATGCCGAGCAGCGTCAGCAGGCCGTTCATGCCGTTCTCTTTCTTGATGGAAGTTGGCGGGCTCCCTCGGCCCGGGGCGGAATTTTGCCGGGGGTGCATGACCCGCCCACCGGTGTTTGCGCCGACATGGCGCACGATCGGTGACAAATTTCTCGCTTGCCCGGGGTTCACGGTGTGGGGCCGGCGTGAAACAGTCGCCCGCTTTGCAACCCACGATTGCCTTTCCCATGCGACCTGCCGTTCTATGGGCTGCAATGCCCGCACTGGCCTTTGTCGGCCCGGTGCAGGCTCAAGCCACAGGCCCTGCGCTCGACCCGGTGGTCATCACGACCCAGCGCCTGCGCGAAAGTGCGTTCGACTCGCCCGCCGCGATCAGCGCGGTCACCCGCGAGGTCATCGAGAGCGCCGGCCCGCAGGTCAACCTGTCGGAAGTGCTCAACCGCGTGCCGGGCATCGTCGCGCTCAACCGGCAGAACTACGCGCAAGACCTGCAGATCTCGATCCGCGGCTTCGGCACCCGTTCGACCTTCGGCGTGCGCGGCGTTCGCCTCATCGTCGATGGCATCCCCGCCACCATGCCCGACGGGCAGGGCCAGGCGTCCAACGTGTCGCTCGCGTCGGCCGGCCGCATCGAAGTGCTGCGCGGCCCGATGGCGCAGCTGTACGGCAACTCAGCGGGCGGGGTGGTACAGGTCTTCACCGGGCCCGACGCCGAGCAGCCCACGCTCACGCTGAGCGGCGCGGCCGGCCCCTACGAGCAGCGCAAGTTCGGCTTGAAATACAGCACCACCACCGCCGAGGGCGACGGCATCACGCTCGACGCGTCGCGCTACGACACTGACGGCTACCGCGAGCACAGCGCCGCGCGCCGAGGCCAGTTCAATGCACGGTGGCAACGCGAGCTCAGCCGCGACACCCACGTGAGCGTGGTCCTCAATGCGCTCGACCAGCCCGACACGCAAGACCCGCTCGGCCTCACCCGCGCGCAGTGGGAGGCCAACCCGCGCTCGGTGGCCGCCCCGGCGCTCGCGCAAGACACCCGCAAGACCGTCCGACAGAACCAGCTCGGCAGCGTCGTCGAACACCGCTTCAGCGAGGCCACGCTCTTCACCGGCCGCGTCTACTTCGGCGAGCGCAAGCTCTTCAATGCCCTCGGCATCCCGCCAGCAGCGCAGGCACCGGCCACCCACAGCGGCGGCATCGTGCGCTTCGAGCGTGGCTACAGCGGCCTGGCAGCGCAGCTGTCGCACCGCATCACGCTCGGTGAAGGCCGCGCGCTGCGCATCAATGGCGGGGTCGAATACGACCGCATGCGCGAGAACCGCCAGGGCCACCTCAACACCGGTGGCGTCGAAGGCGAGCTCAAGCGCGACGAGCGCAACGTGGTCGACAACCGCGATGCCTACTTGCAGGCGAGCTGGGACCTGCACCGGGACTGGACGCTCACCGGCGGCGCCCGCAGCATCGACGTCCGCTTCCGCACGCGCGACTACTTCATCGCCGCCGGCAACCCCGACGACAGCGGCAGCGTGGGCTTCAGCGGCGTGAACCCCGTGCTCGGCCTGGCCTGGCATGCGACCAAGACGCTCAACGTCTACTTCAATGCCGGCCGCGGCTACGAGACGCCCACCTTCACCGAGCTGGCCTATCGCAACGTCGGCTCGGGGCTCAACACCGACCTGCGAGCGTCCAGCAGCCGCCACCTGGAGCTCGGCGCCAAATGGAAGGTCGATGGCCTGCAGCGACTCGACGCCGCGCTCTACGACATCGACACCAAAGACGAGATCGTGGTCGACACCAACACCGGCGGCCGCTCCACCTTCCGCAACGCCGGCCCCACCGAGCGCCGCGGCCTCGAGCTCACGCACGTCGTGCAGTTCACCGACAGCCTGCGCAGCACCTTGAGCCTCAACCTCCTTCGCGCCCGCTTCGCCGACGGCCGCCGCCTGCCCGGCACGCCCGAGCGCAGCGCCTTCGCCGAGCTGGCCTGGGCGCCCAAGGCCGCCTGGGGCGGCTTCCACAGTGGCATCGAAGCCGTGCACACCGGCTCGCTGATGGTCAACGACAACAACACCGACGCCGCCCCCGCCGTGACGCTGCTCAACCTGCGCGCCGGCTTCTCGCAAACGCTCGACGGCTGGCGCTTCACCCAACTCGTGCGCCTGGACAACGCCACCGACCGCCGCTATGCCGGCTCGGTGATCGTCAACGAAGCCAATGGCCGCTTTTTCGAGCCTGCGCTCCCGCGCAACTGGCTGCTGGCGGTCACGGCAAGCCATGCTTTCTGACAAGTCGTGGCCGGCTTGTCAGAATCGACGCTCATTTCCGACGGAGCCGGCATGAGCATCAACACCATCACTTTGGGCGGCGGCTGCTTCTGGTGCATCGAAGCGGTCTATGAGCGTGTACGCGGCGTGACGGCCGTCGAATCGGGCTATTCCAACGGCCACGTGGTCGAGCCGAGCTACGAGCAGGTCTGCACCGGCAACACCGGGCACAACGAGGTCGTGCGCGTGAGCTTCGACACCGAGCAGATCAGCCTGCGCGAAGTGCTCGAGATCTTCTTCGTGGTGCACGACCCGACCTCGCTCAACCGCCAAGGCAACGACGTGGGCACCCAGTACCGCTCGGGCATCTACTTCACATCGCCCGAGCAGGAGCAGGTGGCGCGCGAGGTGATCGCCGAGATGACGGCCAGCGGCACCTACCGCTCGCCCATCGTGACCGAGGTGCTGCCGCTCGCGAACTACTCGCGCGCCGAGGACTACCACCAGCATTACTTTGCCCAGCACCCCAACCAGGGCTACTGCGCCTTCGTCGTCGCGCCCAAGGTCGAGAAATTCCGCAAGACGTTTGCAAGCCGGGTGAAGGCTGCATAGCGCCACGGGCGTGTGCGCGATTTGGCACAGGCCACCCCGCTCCCCAGTGGTTCTCCTGTGAAGTTTGTCGAGCCGGGGCCATAGACTGCGGACACTGTCTGTTACCGGCCGGCCACCCACACGGCCGCCGCACTCGGCATGGATGGCATCGATCAACTGTGGTGGCGAGCGCCCGGCCCGGCCCTGAGGCTTGCCGCAGTGCAGCAGCCGCGTGAGCGCCATTCGGCCGGCGACTGGCAGGTCAACCCCGCCGCCACCGCGTGGGCCAAGGCGTGCGGTCTCCAGGCCGACCGGTGGGCCTCGCTGGCCACCACCTTGCGCGAGCAGCTCGACGCTGGCCAGACCGAAGGCCGCACCCTGCTCACGCCAGCCGGCATCGAGCTCGGCTGGACCGCCGTGCCGCTGGCCAGTGGCTGGCTCGTGTGGCTCGACGTGTCGGCCGAGATCGCCGACCGCCTGCGCACGAGCGAAGCCACCGCCGCGCTGTGGGTGCGCGCGGTCGACCTGGCCGCCGTGGCCCTGTGGCGGCTGGACCTCCTCAACCAGCGTGTCTACTTCAGCGACTGGGGCTACACCATGCTCGGGCTCGACCCGGTGCGCGACCGGCTCACCGTCGAACAGCTGCGCGAGCTGATCCACCCCGACGACCGCGCGGCCGTGGTGGCGGCCGCCGAAGAAGCGGTGCTCACCCGCGGGGTGGTCGACGTCGAAGCGCGTTACCGGCACCGCAGCGGCCAGTACCGCAACCTCTACACCCGCCGCGTGGCCGAGTACGACGCGCAGGGCACGCCCATCGGCCTCTCCGGCGTGACGATCGACATGACCGAGCAGATCGCCGAGCGCGAGCGTGCCCAGGCCTATGCCGAGCGAATCGACCGCGTGACGAATGCCGCCGGCGTGGGCATCTGGAGCGTCGACATCGACACCCGCAAGATCGAGTGGAACGAGCAGATGTACCGGCTCTACGGCATCCCGCGCGAGCAGGCGCCGCCGCCCAACGAGGTCTGGCTCAACCAGCTCGTGCACCCGGACGACCGCGAGATCGCGCGCCATCACCGGCCGGTCACCGGCACCGGGCCGCAAGGCCTGCATGCCGAGTTCCGCATCGTGCGGCCCAACGGGGCGGTGCGCTGGGTGGCCTCGTGGTCGCGGCGCGAGGTGCTGGGCGGCCGCGACCTGGCCTTCGGCGTCAACCTCGACATCACCAACCTGCAGCGCACCCAGGCCGAGCTGCGCCAGACGCAGGAGCGCGCGCGCTTGGCCACCGAGTCGGCCGGCATCGGCACCTGGGAACGCGACCTGCGCACCGGCCGCGCCAAGTGGGACGCGCAGATGTACCGCCTGCGCGGCCTGCCCGTCGGCCCCGAGACCCCGCCCGACGACATGCGCTACGCGGCCTATCACCCGGAGGACCTGGAGAACATCAACCGCAACAAGGCGCGGGCGGGCCAGGATGGCGACAGCTACGAGAACGAGTTCCGCGTGGTCTTCCCCGATGGCTCGATCCGCTGGCTGGCCACGCGCGGCCTGGTGAAACGCGACGCGCATGGCGACCCCGAGAAGATGCTCGGCGTCACCTGGGACATCACCGAGCGCCGCCGTGCCGAGCAGGCCCTGCGCGAGAAGGCGGCGGCGGTGCAGGCGAGCGCGGCCAAGAGCCAGTTCCTCGCCCGCATGAGCCACGAGCTGCGCACCCCGCTCAATGCGGTGCTCGGCTTTGCGCAGCTGATGGGCAACGACCTTGCAGATCGCCTGAGCCACCAGCAGCGCCAGCGCGTGGACCGCATCCACTCGGCCGGCCTGCACCTGCTTGCGCTGATCGACGACGTGCTCGACCTGGCCACGATCGAGTCCGACGCCTTGCCACTGACCTACGAGACGGTGTCGTTGCAGGCCTCGCTCGACGACGTGCTGCAGTGGACGCAGCTGCAGGCCTCGCAGGCCGCAGTGCAGATCCACGCGCAGGCCGTGCGCGGCTGGGTGCGGGCCGACCCGCGGCGCGTGCGGCAGATCCTGTCCAACCTCATCAGCAACGCGATCAAGTACAACAGGCCGCAGGGCCAGGTGTGGATCGCGTGCCAGGCCACCACCCACCGCGACCAGGCGGCCTGGACGCTCTCGGTGCGCGACACCGGCCGCGGCCTCTCGGCCGAGCAGTGCCAGCAGCTCTTCCAGCCCTTCAACCGGCTCGGCGCCGAGCGCGGCACCATCCCCGGCACCGGCATCGGCCTGGCGATCGTGCACCACCTCGTGCGCCTGATGGGCGGCGATCTCACCGTGACCAGCGAGCCTGGCCGAGGCAGCGAATTCCGCGTCACGCTGCCGGCCGAGCGCCCGCCCGAGCCGGTCGAGCGCGAGCCGCACACCACCTTCCACGCCGACCTGGGCGACGACCCAGCCAGCAGCGCGCGGCTCAACGTGCTCTACATCGAAGACAACCCGGTCAACGTGGTGCTGGTGCAGGAGCTCGTGGCCCTGCGGCCCGACGTAAGCCTGAGCGTGGCGGTCGACGGCCTCTCAGGCGTGACGCGTGCCGTGGCCGAGTTGCCGCACGTGGTGCTGGTCGACATGCAGCTGCCCGACATCGACGGTTTCGAGGTGCTGCGCCGCCTGAAGGCCGAGCCCATGCTGTCCGACGCGACCATCGTGGCCCTTTCGGCCAACGCGATGCCCGAAGACGTGAACCGTGCAAAGCAGGCGGGCTTCGACGACTACTGGACCAAGCCGATCGACTTCCACGCCTTCCTGCGCAACCTCACGAGTCTGGCGCAGGTGCATCTGGTGTGATGGCCCGCGCCCCTTGCCGGGCCGGCTCGCACCAAAAGCGTTCGAGTGCGCGCCGTGACGGCGCGTCCTCTGCCGCACCGAATGCGTGCGGGCGTGGGCTGGCCCTGGTAGGAAGCAGCCGCCGCCAGTGGGCACAGACCTTGCGACTACTCACCCGTCCGCGGTGACGGTGCCGCGGTTCATGAGCCTCCGCTGATGACGGCGGAATCCTGACCCAGGTGTCGCCCTGCGCGCGCCCAGGTGAGGTTCCATCCCATTTCGTTCACCCCTTCAGTCCGGCAACGGACGTTCCCCGGGGTGGGCCGAGGCGCAGTGTCACTGCACAGCTCCCTGGCCCCTCCGCCTGTGCAGGATCAGACATGAAGATCATCGTTGTCGGCCACGGTATGGTGGGCCACAAGTTCCTCGAAAGCCTGGCCGAGACCTCGCTCGCCGGCGCCGACGTCACCGTCCTGTGCGAGGAGCCTCGCGCGGCCTACGACCGGGTGCACCTCTCCGAATTCTTCAGCGGCAAGTCGGCCGAAGAGCTCTCGCTGGTCGAGCCGGGCTTCTTCGAGCGCACCCGCTTCAACCTGAAGCTGAAAGCCCGCGCCGTCGCCATCGAGCGCCGCGACCGCACCGTGACCACCGCCGACGGCGAAGTGCTGAGCTACGACAAGCTCGTGCTCGCCACCGGCTCCAATGCCTTCGTGCCGCCGGTACCCGGCCGCGACCGCCCGCATTGCTTCGTCTACCGCACCATCGAGGACCTGGAGGCGATGAAGGCCTCGGGCGCCAAGTCGAAGACCGGCGTGGTGGTCGGTGGCGGCCTGCTGGGCCTGGAGTGCGCCAAGGCGCTGCGCGACATGGGCCTGGAGACGCACGTCGTCGAGTTCGCGCCGCGCCTGATGGCGGTGCAGGTCGACGAGGGCGGCGGCAAGGTGCTCCGCTCGAAGATCGAAGACCTCGGCGTGAAGGTGCACACCGGCCGCAACACCACCGAGATCGTCGATGGCGCGACCGCGCGCCACCGCATGGTGTTCGCCGACGGCACCTGGCTGGAAACCGACATGATCGTGTTCTCGGCCGGCATCCGCCCGCGCGACGAGCTGGCCCGACAGTGCGTGCTGGCGGTCGGCCCGCGCGGTGGCGTGGTGATCGACAGCAATTGCCGCACGAGCGACCACGACGTCTACGCCATCGGCGAATGCGCCTCGTGGAACGAGCAGACCTTCGGCCTCGTCGCCCCCGGCTACGACATGGCCCGCGTGACCGCACGCCACCTCGCGGGCGAGACCGATGCCCAGTTCGTCGGCGCCGACATGAGCACCAAGCTCAAGCTGATGGGCGTCGACGTGGCCAGCATCGGCGACGCGCACGGCCGCACGCCACATTGCCGCAACTACCAGTACATCGACGAGCGCAAGCAGGTCTACAAGAAGATCGTCGTCAGCGAAGACGGCAAGCAGCTGCTCGGCGCGGTGCTCGTCGGCAACGCCGACGAATACGGCACGCTGTTGCAGATGGCGCTCAACGGCATCACGCTGCCGGCGGAGCCCGAGTTCCTCATCCTCCCGTCGAGCGACGGCAAGGCCAAGCCGGGCCTGGGTGTCGATGCGCTGCCCGACAGCGCGCAGATCTGCTCGTGCAACAACGTCACCAAGGGCCAGATCAACGCCGCGGTGGGTGAGGGCCACTGCACCGTCGCCGAGCTGAAGGCCTGCACCAAGGCCGGAGCCACCTGCGGCGGCTGCGTGCCGCTCGTCACGCAGGTGATGAAGGTCGAGATGGCCAGGCGCGGCATGGCCGTCAACAACCACCTCTGCGAACACTTCGCCTACTCGCGCCAGGAGCTGTACCACCTGGTCCGCGTGGGCGAAATCAAGAGCTTCGCCGACCTGCTGCACAAGCACGGCAAGGGCCTGGGTTGCGACATCTGCAAGCCCGCGGCCGCGAGCATCTTCGCCTCGTGCTGGAACGAGTTCGTGCTGAAGAAGGAGCTGGCCGGCCTGCAGGACAGCAACGACTACTTCCTCGGCAACATCCAGAAGGACGGCACCTACTCGGTGGTGCCGCGCATGCCGGGCGGAGAGGTCACGCCCGACGGGCTGATCGCCGTCGGCCAGGTCGCGAAGAAGTACGGCCTCTACACCAAGGTGACGGGCGGTGCGCGGGTCGACATGTTCGGCGCCCGCCTGGAGCAGCTGCCGCTCATCTGGGAAGAGCTCATCGCCGCCGGCTTCGAGTCGGGCCATGCGTACGGGAAGTCGCTGCGCACGGTGAAGAGCTGCGTGGGCAGCACCTGGTGCCGCTACGGCGTGGACGACAGCGTGGGCCTCGCGGTCGAGCTGGAGAACCGCTACAAGGGCCTGCGGGCGCCGCACAAGATCAAGTTCGGTGTCTCGGGCTGCACCCGTGAGTGCGCCGAAGCCCAGGGCAAGGACGTGGGCGTGATCGCCACCGAAAAGGGCTGGAACCTCTATGTCTGCGGCAACGGCGGCATGAAGCCACGCCACGCCGAGCTGATCGCGAGCGATCTCTCCAAGGCCGACCTGATCAAGCTGATCGACCGCTTCCTGATGTTCTACGTGCGCACGGCCGACCGCCTGCAGCGCACCAGCACCTGGCGCGAGAACCTGGAAGGAGGCCTCGACTACCTGAAGGGCGTGCTGATCAATGACACGCTGGGCATCGCCGCCGAGCTGGAAACGCAGATGCAATCGGTGGTCGACACCTACCAGTGCGAGTGGAAGACGGCCGTCAACGACGCCGAGACCCGCAAGCGCTTCCGCTCCTTCGTCAACAGCGACAAGCCCGACGAGCGCGTGGTCTTCGTGCAGGAGCGCGGGCAGATCCGACCGGCGCGCCCCGAAGAGAAGGCGACGGCCTGAACCCGATCGAGAGCATTCCATGAGCACCGATACCCTGACCTGGACCGACATCTGCGCGGCCGACGACATCCTCCCCAACACCGGCGTGTGCGCGCTGGTCGAGGGCCGCCACGTGGCCGTGTTCCGCGTGGGCGGCGAGCAGTACTACGCGATCGACAACGTCGACCCGAAATCGGGCGCGAGCGTGCTGTCGCGCGGGTTGGTCGGCAACCTGGGCGACCACATCGTGGTGGCCTCGCCGCTCTACAAGAACCACTTCGACCTGCGCACCGGCGCTTGCCTGGAGCTGCCCGAGCATTCGGTGAAGGCGCATGCGGTGCAGCTCGACGGCGGTCGGGTGCGGGTGGCGCTGAACGCCTGAGCCAACGAGCTCGCGCGGGGAGACAATCGCCGGCATGACCCCGCCGGCCGCCCCCGACGCCCCATCGCTCCCGAGCTCAGCTCCGGCGCTGGTGCCGCGGCTCGTGCTCCAGGCCAAGCGGCTGGAGATCGAGGCCGTGCGCCACCTGGCCACCCGCGCCGAGCTGGTCGACGTGACCGGCCAGCTCATGCATGCGCTGCAGCGCGAGCGTGGCGCCACCAGCATCTACCTCGCCTCGCAAGGCAAGCGCTTCGCCGACGTGCGGCGTGCCGCGGTCGACGAGGTGCGGCCCATCGAGGCGCGGTTGCGCAGCCTCTTCGAGGCCCAACTCGACCCGGCCCAGGGCGCCACCGCGCGCATGCTGTCGCTGATGGCCTGGGCGCTGGTGGGGCTCGATGCGATGCACGAGCTGCGCAGTCAGATCGAGCGCCAGGCGCTGAGCGCGCACGACTCGGTGGCTGCCTTCAGCCGGCTCATCGCCGGGCTCATCGAACTCGTCTTCCATGTGGCCGATGCGACGCTGCTGCCGCGCATCTCGCGCCAGCTCGTGGCCTTCTTGCACCTGATGCAGGCCCAGGAAGCCGCGGGGCAGGAGCGGGCCGTGGGCGCATTGCTCTTTGCGTCTGGCACCTGCAGCGAAGCGCACCAGCAGCGCATCATCCAGCTCATCGAGGTGCAGGAGCGCAACCTCCAGGTCTTCACCGAATTCGCCGGCGAGGCGTTGCGCGTGCGCTGGGAGCAGCAGCAGGTGCAGCCCGGCGTGGCCAAGCTGGAGCGGCTGCGCCGCACGCTGTGCACCGCCAAGCCCGAGGGAGCGCTCGACAGCAATGCGAGCGACACCTGGTTCGACGTGAGCAGCGAGCGCATCACCGAGCTGTGGCACCTGCAGGTCGAGGTGGTCACGCAACTCCGCGACGAATGTGCCGAGCAGATCCGCGCGGCCGAGCAGGACCTGTCGGATTCCGAAGCGCTGTTGCGCCACCTGCGCGACCACCCGCCGCCGCACACGCACGCGGTGGAGCGCTACTTCGACATCGGCACCCGGCCCGAGGCCGCGCCCGAGCTGGTGAGCACTGGCAAGGGCGCAGAGTCGACCTCGCTGCTGGAGCTGCTGCAGGCCCAGAGCGACCGCCTGCAGCACATGGAGACCGAGCTCGAGACCACCCGCCGCACGCTCAACGAGCGCAAGGTGATCGAGCGCGCCAAGGGTGTGCTGATGGCGCGCCTGGGGCTCAACGAAGAAGAGGCCTTCCGCGCGCTGCAGAAGACCTCGATGGACCACAACCGCCGGCTTGTCGACGTGGCCGAAGCCACGCTGTCGTTGCCGAGCTTCGCGTTTGCGAACCTGCCGGCTGCAAGCGAGAAAAAGATCTAGGGCGCGAGTCGCTCGCGCACCCAGCTGTCGCCCTCGAGGCGATAGCGCAGCCGGTCGTGCAGCCGCGACTTGCGGCCTTGCCAGAACTCCCAGGTGTCGGGCACCAGCCGGTAGCCACCCCAGTGCGGTGGCCGCGGGGGCGAGAGGGCATAACGCGCGGCCGCCTTGGCCGCGTTGGCCACCAGCACCGCGCGCGACGAGATCACCTGGCTCTGCGGCGAGGCCCAGGCGCCCAGCCGGTTGTCGAGCGGGCGCGAGTTGAAGTACGCGTCGGACTCTTCGGCGCTCGTCTTCTCGACCCGGCCTTCGATGCGCACCACGCGCTCGAGCTCGACCCAGTGGAATTGCAGGGCGGCCTGCGGGTGCGAGGCCAGTTCCTGGCCCTTGCGGCTCTCGTAGTTGGTGTACCAGACGATGCCGCGTGCGTCGAAGCCCTTGATGAGCACGATGCGCGTCGACGGCCGGCCGCCATCGCCCACGGTCGCGAGCGTCATCGCATTGGGCTCGGGCACCTGCGCGTCGAGCGCCTGCTGGAACCACAGGCCGAACTGCTCGAGCGGGTCCTGGCGAGAGGCCTCTTCGTCGAGCTCGGCGCGCTCGTAGCTCTTGCGAAGATCGGCAATGTTTTGCGTGCTCATGCGGTCGAGTATAGAAACACAGGATTCGCAAAGCGGTATACCCTCCGCCTTCACTTTTTTCGGAAGCTCTTGCAATGCCATCGATGAACGTCAACGGCAAGACGGTCCACGTCGACGCCGATCCTTCCACCCCCGTGCTCTGGGCGCTGCGCGACAACCTGCAGCTCACCGGCACCAAGTTCGGCTGCGGCGCGGCGCTCTGTGGCGCCTGCACCGTGCACATCGACGGCCAGCCCACGCGCAGCTGCGTGACGCCGATCTCGGCGGTGGAGAAGCAGAAGATCACCACCATCGAAGCGATGACCGACGACAAGGTCGGCCGCGCAGTGCAAGCCGCGTGGGTGAAGCACGATGTGGCGCAGTGCGGCTACTGCCAGAGCGGCCAGATCATGAGCGCCATCGGCCTGCTCAAGAGCAAACGCCGCCCGAGCGACGCCGACATCGACGCCGCCATGGCTGGCAACGTCTGCCGCTGCGGCACCTATGCGCGCATCCGCGCCGCGATCAAGGACGCGGCGCTGTCGCTGGCCTCCGTGGCATGAAGGGGGAGGCACGACGATGAAATACGACCAACTCATGTCGCGCGCCGGTGAGCAGCAGGCCGCAGCCGCCGGCCGCCGGCACTTCCTGAAGCTCGGCGCGAGCGCCGGCTTTGCGCTGGGCCTCTTTGCGGTGCACGACAGCACCGGCGCGCAGCAGGCCGCCGCGCCCGCGGGCCTGAAGCCGGGCCAGCAACCTTCGGCCTTCGTGCGCATCGACACCGACGGCACCGTGACCGTGCTCGTCAACCGGCTCGACTTCGGCCAGGGCGTGATCACCAGCCTGCCCATGCTCGTGGCCGAGGAGATGGATGCCGACTGGTCCAAGGTGCAGGGCGAGCTGGCACCGGCTGGCGATGCCTACAAGGACCCGGGCTTCGGCATCCAGATGACCGGCGGCTCCAACTCCGTGCGCAGCTCGTGGCAGCAATACCGCGAGCTCGGCGCACGCACCCGCGCGATGCTCGTGGCGGCGGCAGCCCAGCGCTTCGGCGTGGCGCCCACGGCCTGCCGCGTGTCGAACGGCGTGGTGACGGGCGGTGGCAAGCGGGCCACCTTCGGCGAGCTCGCCGCCGATGCGATGAAGCAGCCGGTGCCGCAGACCGTCGCACTCAAGAACGCGAAGGACTTCAAGCTGATCGGCAAGCCCACCGTGCGCCTCGATGCGCGGGCCAAGGCGACCGGCCAGCAGAAGTTCGGCATCGACGCGCACGTGGCCGGCGTGAAGACCGTGCTCTTCCTGCGCCCGCCGGTG
Source organism: Piscinibacter sp. HJYY11 (assembly GCF_016735515.1). Taxonomy (NCBI): domain Bacteria; kingdom Pseudomonadati; phylum Pseudomonadota; class Betaproteobacteria; order Burkholderiales; family Sphaerotilaceae; genus Piscinibacter; species Piscinibacter sp. HJYY11. Next base: position 4,820,880 of record NZ_JAERQZ010000001.1, read on the forward strand.
TTCGGCGGCAAGGTGGCGAGCTTCGATGCGAGCAAGGCGCGCGCGGTGAAGGGCGTGGTCGAAGTGCTGGAGGTGCAGCTCGACCGCGGCGCGAGCGGCCTCGCGGTGATCGCTGACGGCTACTGGCCCGCCAAGATGGGTCGCGATGCACTGCAGGTGGCGTGGAACACCGCCGACGTCGAGAAGGTCGACTCCGAGAAACAGCTCGCGCAGTACAAGGAACTGGCCGCACGCCCCGGCCTCAAGGTGCGCGAGGCCGATCTCTCCCGGCTTGCCTCGGCGCCCAGGAAGATCAGCGCCGTGTACAGCTTCCCGTACCTTGCGCATGCACCGATGGAGCCCCTGAACTGCCTGATCGATTTCGACGGGCGCAGCTGCAAGATCACCGCCGGCTCGCAGTTCCAGACCGTCGACCAGGGCGCAGTGGCGGCGGTGCTGAAGCTCAAGCCGCAGGACGTGCAGCTCGTCACCGCGATGGCCGGTGGCGGCTTCGGCCGGCGCGCAGTGCCGAGCTCCGACTACCTGGTCGAAGCCGCCCGCGTGGCCGACGCCTGGCGGCTCAACGGCAACTCGGGCCCGCTCAAGATCGTGTGGAGCCGCGAGGACGACATCAAGGGCGGCTACTACCGCCCCGCGCATGTGCACCGCGCCGAGATCGGCTTCGACGAGAAGGGCCAGGTGCTGGGCTGGGACCACACCATCGTCGGCCAGTCCATCCTGATGGGCACGCCCTTCGAAGCCTTCATGGTGAAGAACGGCGTCGACGGGGTGATGACCGAAGGCGTGGCCGACACGCCGTACCAGGTGCCGCTCTCGCTGCAGGTCCATCACCCCAAGGCCAACGTGCCCGTTCTGTGGTGGCGTTCTGTGGGGCATACCCACACCGCCTTCGTGATGGAGACACTCGTCGACGAGATCGCGCGCAGCACCGGCCAGGACCCGGTGGCCTATCGCCGTCAGCTGCTGGGCGACAAGCACAAGCACCACCGTGCGGCGCTCGATCTCGCGGTCGAGAAGTCGGGCTACGGCCGCAGGAAGCTGCCGAAAGGCCAGGCGTTCGGCGTGGCAGTACACGAGTCCTTCGGCTCGGTGGTGGCGTATGTGGTCGAGGCCTCGGTGCGCGAGGGGCAACCGGTGCTGCACCGGGTGACCGCCGGCGTGGCCTGCGGTACCGCGGTGAACCCGTTGTCGGTCGAAGCCCAGGTGCAGGGTGCGGCCTTGATGGCGCTGGGCACCACGTTGCCCGGCGCCGCCATCACGCTGAAGGACGGCGTGGTGCAGCAGAGCAACTTCGGCGACTACACCGTCGCGCGCATGCCGCAGATGCCGGCCGTCGCGGTGCACATCGTGCCGAGTGTCGAAGCCCCCACGGGCATGGGCGAGCCGGGCCTGCCGCCTTTGGCACCCGCGTTCGCCAACGCGCTCGCGCGCATCACCGGCAAACCCTTGCGATCGCTGCCGTTTGATCTCGCATGATGCTTGTACGAAACCGCTGACTGCTTACTCAAAAAGCCTTACGGGGAAGGCCTTAAGTGAAGCCCCCACTATCGTTTGCAGGGCCGAAATCCGATTCTTGATGTCAGGCGGCCCCGCAGTGGAGCCGTCAACATTGGGGAGTAAGGCCGAATGAAGTCACGGCCGGCAGTGGTGGTGTTGGCAGCGGGCCGTGGCTCGCGCTTCAGCGGGCTGCATCACAAGCTGGTGCAGACGCTGGGCGCGTCGACGGTGTTGGCCACCACGATCTCCAACGCGCTGGCGACGCACTTGCCGGTGCTGGTCGTCACCACCGAGCCGCTGGCCGAGTTCGTCGGCCGCCACGTCGCCACGCGCGACATGGTGGTGCTGCCACCGGTCGGGTCGCCCGCGTCACAGGCACTCGGCATGGGCTATTCCATCGCCGCAGGCGTGGCCGCACGGTCCGACGCCTCGGGGTGGCTCATCCTCCCGGCCGACATGCCGATGATCCAGACCGCCACGCTGACCCAGGTGGCGGACGAACTGGACGGCAATGCGATTGCGTACGCGCAGCATCGTGGCCTGCGCGGCCACCCGGTGGCGTTTTCTGCGGAGCTGTATTCGGAGCTGGTGATGCTCACTGGCGACGAGGGCGCACGGCGCCTGCTCGCGCGCTACCCGGCACACGGGGTGGAGGTCGACGACCCGGGTGTGCTGCTCGACGTCGACACCGAAGACGATCTCGACCGCGTGCGCATCGCGCAGCGCGAGATGCAATTCACACTTCAGAGAAGCGCGCTAGGCGAGTGAATGCTGGCGCGCAAGCGCCACGATGCGCTCGATCGCGCGGTCTCGGATGCCGTGCGCTCGCAGGGCCTGCGCTGTCTCCAGCACATAGGCGAGCGTGGTGCCGTACCGGCCGCTCGCGTGCCTCAGCACCTTCACCAGATGCGCGTCGTCCATCGGGCCGGTGTAGTTGGGGCTCCGACGGCTGAGCGTGAAGCCGAGGGCCGTCACCGGGCCGCTGGCGGTCTGGCAGGCCAGCCAGCGCGGGTCGTAGACGCTGTTGGGCATCTCGCGGGCCCACAGGCGCGGCAGCTCGTCTTCCACCCGGTCGCGCGCAATGCGGTAGACCATGCCGCGGCAGGAGCCGCCGCCCACCAGCGCGAAGACGAGGCCCGGCCGTTCGGGCGTGCCCCGGTTGATGCGCGACTGCATCTCGAGCGCGCGGTGCCAGCCGTGCACGCGCGCCTGCCGTTGTTCGATCGATTCGAACTCGGGCCGCCAGATCAGCGAGGCATAGCCGAAGACCCACAGGTCGCCGCGCCCGCCCCAGGTCGCACGCACCTGGGCGAGCAGGTACGCCGGTTCGCGTTCCGGCGAGAGAGGTTGCAGGGGCGGGGCAAGGCTCATGGCTGGAGCCCCAACTCTAGCGTGCGCTAACGGCTGCCCCTGACACGTGGGGCCGATCGTGGGGGTGCGGCCACCAGAGAGTCGCGCATCACGAGCGCCGGGGCGAAGTCGCGCGACACCGGCAGGCTCATGCCGTAGCACTGGTTCATCAGCAGCCGGCACGCGTTGAGCCCCATGTCGCCGATGGGGATGTGCAGCGTGGTGAGGCGCGGGTAGACGTAGGCCGAGAGGTCTTCGTCGTCGTAGCCCACCACCGACACCTGCGACGGCACGGCGATGCCGGCACGCTGCAGCTGCGTCATCGCGGCGATGCCCATCAGGTCGTTGGCGCAGAAGAGGGCGCTGAACCTTGCGCCTTGTGCAAGCAGCTCGTCGGTGGCTCGTGCGCCGCCGGCGGGGGTGAAGTCGGCCGTGGCCACGGGCACGCTGTCGCGCGTGATCCCGGCCTGCGCCAGCGCGTCGAAGAGACCCTGGATCCGCTGGCGGTTGTCGGCCGCATCGCTCAAGCCCGAGATCACGGCGATCTCGCGGTGCCCGTGGGCGAGCAGCGCTTCGCCCACCAGGCGGCCGGCGTGCCGGTGGTCGACCGTGAAGCACTGGGCCTTCATGCCCTTGATGTCGCGGTTGACGACGGCGATCTTCGGCTCGCGCTGGCGCAGCGTGGCCAGGTCGGCCTCGCGCAGGGCGTTGCTGGTGACGATGATGCCGTCGCACTCGCGGCCGATGAGGAAGGCCACGCCGTCGAGCGCCTGCTCGCGTGCATCGCCATGGCCCGCACCGTTGGCGGCGACCATGTGGCGGTCGTGCGCGCGCAGCTCGTTGTCGATCGCATGCAGCATCGGGCCGTAGAAGGGGCCCTTGAAGCTCGGCACGTAGACGCCGATGGTGCCGGTGCTCTGCAACGACAGCGCACGCGCTGTGTTGGAGGGGCGGAAGCCGAGCTGCGCCGCGGCGGTGTGGACGCGCTGCGCCGCGTCTTCCGAAAACGGGCCCTTGCCCGAGATCACGCGCGATGCGGTGGCCACGCCCACGCCGGCGAGCCGCGCCACGTCCCTGATCGTTGTTGCCATCGGCGAATGATAGGGGTGGGTCGGGGCGAGACCTCAGAGACGGCGTTCGGTGGCCGGGTCGAAGAGCGACACACACGAGGCTTGCGGTCGCCAGGCCACACGCTCGCCGAGCGCCGGCTCTTCGCCCACGGCCACGCTGACCGAGATCGACTGCTCGCCGGCTTTCAGCCACACGACCTGGTGCGCGCCCATTGGCTCGACCAGCGTGACCTCGGCTTGCGAATCGCCGGTGCGGAGATCGATGTGCTCGTGGCGCACGCCCAGCACGACCGGCGTGCCCGGCAGCGGCACGTCGAGGAAGCGGTAGTCGGGCAGTGCGAGCGTGAGCTGCGGCGACACGAAGACCAGCACGCCGTCATCACGCCGCTGCAGCTCGCCGTGGAGAAAGTTCATGCTCGGCGAGCCCAGGAAGCCGGCGACGAACATCGTCTGCGGTTCGGCATAGACACGTGCCGGCGTGTCGATCTGCTGGATGCGGCCGTCGCGCATCACGGCCACGCGGCTGGCGAGCGTCATCGCCTCCACCTGGTCGTGCGTCACGTAGATCATGGTCGAGCCCAGGTCGCGGTGCAGTTGCTTGAGTTCCCGCCGCAGCTCGGTGCGCAGCTTGGCGTCAAGGTTGGACAGCGGCTCGTCGAAGAGGAAGACCTTGGCCTCGCGCACCAGCGCGCGCCCGATCGCCACTCGCTGCCGCTGGCCGCCCGAGAGCTGCGCCGGCTTGCGCTTGAGCAGTGGGGTCAGTTGCAGCATGCCGGCCGCACGCGCCACACGCTTTTCGAGTTCGGCCTTCGCCATTCCGGCGATGCGCAGCCCGAAGCTCATGTTGCGCTCCACGTTCATCGTCGGGTACAGCGCATACGACTGGAACACCATGCCGATGTGCCGGTCCTTCGGGTCGGCCCAGGTCACGTCCTGCCCGCCGATGACGATGCGGCCATCCTCGGCGTCGATCAGCCCGGCGATCGAGTGCAGCAGCGTCGACTTGCCGCAGCCCGAAGGCCCGAGCAGCACCAGGAACTCACCTTCTTCCACCTGCAGGTTCATGTCCTGCAGGATGGAGATGGCGCCCATGCGGATGTGGAGGTTCTCGACCGAGACACTGGACATGATTTCTGTTCAACCCTTGACGGCGCCAGCCGCGATGCCGCGCACGAACCAGCGGCCGGAGACGAGGTAGACGAGCAGCGGCACCAGCGAGGTGAGCATGGTGGCCGCCATGTTGACGTTGTAGAGCCGCTCGCCGGTGGTGGTGTTGATGACGTTGTTGAGCTGCACCGTCATCGGCAGATGCTCGCGGCCGGCGAACACGAGGCCGAGGATGAAATCGTTCCAGATGGCGGTCACCTGCATGATGGTTGCCACCACGATGATGGGCAGCGACATCGGCAGCATGAGCTGGATGAAGATGCGCCAGAAGCCGCCGCCGTCGATGCGCGCCGCCTTGAAGAGCTCGGCGGGCACGCTCGCGTAGTAGTTGCGGAACAGCAGCGTCATCACCGGCATGCCGAAAAGCGTATGGATGAGCACGATGCCCGGCAGCGTGCCGAAGATCGACATCGCGGCGAACGCACGCACCAGCGGGAACATGATCACCTGGTAGGGCACGAAGGCACCGAGCAGCAGGAGGCCGAAGAGCCACTCCACCCCACGTGGCCGCCAGAACGAGAGCGCATAGCCGTTGAGCGCACCCACGAGGATCGACAGCACGGTGCTCGGGATCACGATCGCGAGCGAATTGAAGAAGCCGCCGCGGATGCCCTCGCACTGCAGCCCGGTGCACACCGAGAACCAGGCGGTGGCCCAGGGCTCGAGCGTCACCTTCACCGGCAGCGCGAAGAGGTTGCCCAGGCGGATCTCCTCCATCGGCTTGAAGGAGGTGACCAGCATCACGTACAGCGGCAACAGGAAGAAGGCTGCGGCGACGAGGAGGAATGCGTAGAGGCCGAAGCGACCGGGCGTGAAGGCAGAACGGCGGGCGTGCATGACGTCAGTGCCCCGCCGGTGCCTGGCGTGCCGCCCGCCAGCGCGCATAGCGCAGCGGCATCACGAGGGCAAGCACGGTGATCAGCAGCACGGTCGACGCGGCCGAGGCGAGCCCGAGGTTCGCGCGCTGGAAGAGGTTGTCCATGATGAACTTGCCCGGCACTTCGCTCGCGAGGCCGGGGCCGCCCTGCGTCATGGCGACCACCACGTCGTAGACCTTCACCACGCTCACCGAGAGCAGCACGATGGCCGTGCCGAACGAGGGGCCGAGCATGGGCAGCACGATGCTGAGGTAGTAGCGCCAGCGCGGGATGCCGTCGATGCGCGCCGCGTTCCACAGGCTCGTGTCGATGCCGCGCAGGCCGGCGAGCATCAGCGCCATCACGAGGCCGGACGCCTGCCAGACGGCGGCCAGGGCAATGGCGTACATCACCATGTCCTGGCTCACGATCCAGTCGAACGTGAAATCACTGAAGCCGAGCCGGCGGATGCTGGCCTGCAGCCCCAGCTCGGGGTTGAGCACCCATTGCCACACGAGGCCGGTGGCCACGAACGACATTGCATAGGGATAGAGGAAGACCGTGCGCAGCACCCCCTCGGCCCTGACCTGCTGGTCGATGAAGACCGCCAGCAGGAAGCCGAGCACGAGGCAGGCCACGATGAACACCACGCCGAACAACACCACGTTGTGCAGCGAGAGCATCCAGCGCTCGGAGTTGAAGAGCTTCTCGTACTGCGCGAGCCCGATGAAGTCGGGGATCGGCAGCATGCGCGAGCTGCTCATCGAGACCCGCACCGACCAGCCCACCGTGCCCACGTAGGCGAAGAGCACGGTGGCGGCCATCGGCAGCAGGGCGAGGTAGACCACCCAGTGCCGCAGCCAGCGAGGTCGTCGGTGCATGCGGTTCTGGCCTCAGCCCTTGATCGCGACGCTCATCGCCTTCACGGCGTCGTCGGTGCTCTGGTTGGTGTTCCAGAACTTGGTGATCACGTCCTGCATCGCGCCGTTCACGTCCGGGGAGACCAGCGCTTCAGGGTTGGGCAGGTGGCGCGAGCTGTCCTTCATCACCGTGAGGCCGGTCTGGGCGCACAGGTCCATCGCCTTGGCGTCGACGTCGGTGCGGATGGGGATCGAGCCCTTCTTGTTGTTGAACGCGACCTGCGTGGCCGGTGCGGTGAAGGTGGCCGCGAGCAGCTGCTGCGCCTTGATCGCCTCGGCGTTGTTGGTCTTGGGGAACACGAACACGTCGCCCGCGAGGATGTACGGCGACTTCGGCCCGAAGCCGGGGAAGCAGCCGAACTCCTTGCCCGCCGTCTGCTTGGCCGCCTGGAACTCGCCCTTGGCCCAGTCGCCCATGATCTGCACGCCAGCCTTGCCCGAGATGACCATCGCGGTGGCGTCGTTCCAGTTGCGGTTGGGGGCGCCCGGGTCGGTGTAGGCCTTGAGCTTCTTGAAGGAGTTCATCACGTTCTTGAACGCCTCGGACTGGATGGCCTTCTGGTCGCGGTCCTTGTAGACCTTCATGTACAGCTCGCTGCCGCCGATGTGCGCGAGCAGCGCGTCGAAGACGATCTTCTCCTGCCAGGGCTGGCCGCCGAAGGCGACGGGCGTGACGCCGGCGGCCTTGAGCTTGTCGAGCGTGGCGAAGAATTCATCGGGCGTCTTCGGTTCGGCGGTGATGCCGGCCTTGGCGAAGGCCGCCTTCGAGTACCAGAACCACGCCGGCATGTGGATGTTGACCGGCACGGCGTAGTAGTGGCCGTTGATCCTGATCGCGTTGAGGATGGGTGCCGGGAGCATCTTGTCCCAGTTGTTCTTCTTCGCGACTTCGTCGACGTTGTTCAGCAGGCCGTTCTTGATCACGTCATGGAACTGCTGCGAGGTGTTGAACTGCGCCGCGGTCGACGGGTTGCCGCCGACGATGCGGTTCACGGCCGCCGAGCGGGCCTGCTCGCCGCCGGCCACCGCGTTGTCGACCCAGGTGCCGCCGGCGGCCTTGTAAGCGTTGGCCAGCTCCTGCACCGCGGCCGATTCGCCGCCGGAAGTCCACCAGTGGATCACTTCGGCCTTCTGCGCGTGGGCGCCGAAGGCCATCGTCGCCAGGCTGGCGGCAAGGGCCAGTCGAGTCATCTTGCGGTTCATCGTCATGTCTCCTGTTGTACGGGGTGCGGCCCCGGGTCCGTGGGAATGGTTCGGCCGAGAGCGGGTCAGCTGTGGGCGTTGCGCCGCGCCAGGAAGGCGCGCAGCGCGAGGGCGCTGTCTTTCAAGGTGCGGCGCTGGGTGGCGTAGTCCACGTGCAGCAGGCCGAAGCGCTTGGCGTAGCCGTAGGCCCACTCGAAGTTGTCGAGCAGCGACCAGGCGAAGTAGCCCTTCACGCGCACGCCGGCGCGCATGGCCTGGTCGATGGCGGCGAAGTGGCGTGCGAAGTAGCGGATGCGGTGCTCGTCGTTCACGCGGCCATCGACCACGCGGTCGTCGCTCGCCATGCCGTTCTCGGTGATGTAGATCGGCGGCAGATTGGCGTAGCGCGACTGGAAGCCGGTGAGCAGGTCGCGCAGGCCTTCGGGGTAGACCTCCCAGCCCATCTGCGTGCGCTCCACGCCGGGCTGCGGCGCCTCGACGTAGCCGTGCGCGCCGTCGCTCCGGATGCAGCTGCGGAAGTAGTAGTTGATGCCGAGGTAGTCCATCGGCGCGCTGATGAGCGCCATGTCGCCGTCGCGCAGGGGCGGGCGGCTGGTGGGCCACAGCTCTTCCAGATCGGTGTTGTGGTGGCCGAGCAGCAAGGGGTCGAGCACCCACAGGTTGGCGCAGGCATGGGCCAGCTCGGCTGCGCGCCGGTCGGCCGGCGAGTCGCTCGCGGGCAGCACCGCGTTGACGTTGTGCACCAGGCCCACGGGCGCGGCGTCGCGGCTGCGGAGGGCCTTCATGCCGAGACCGTGGGCCAGCAGCAGGTGGTGCATGGTGTCCATCGCGTGGCGCTCGTCCCTCAGGCCCGGTGCATGCGCGCCGCTCACATGGCCGTGGTACGCGCTGCACCAGGGCTCGTTGAGCGTGGTCCAGGCGTTCACGCGGCCCTTGAGTTCGCGGCCCATCAGGTCGGCGTAGTCGGCAAAGCGGTAGGCGGTGTCGCGAGCCAGCCAGCCGCCTTTGTCCTGCAGGTGCTGCGGCAGGTCCCAGTGGTAGAGGGTGACGAAGGCCTGCAGGTGCTTGTCGGCCAGGCGGTCGAGCAGGCGCTTGTAGAAGTCGAGGCCCTTGTGGTTGGGGCTGCCGTCTGCGGCCATCACCCGCGGCCAGGCGATCGAGAAACGGTAGGCGCCGAGGCCCAGGCCGGCCATGTGGTCGATGTCTTCCTGCCAGCGGTGGTAGTGGTCGCAGGCCACCTCGCCGGTGTCGCCGTTGTCGACCTTGCCGGGCGTGGCACAGAAGGTGTCCCAGATGCTGGGCAGGCGGCCGGCGGCCTCGGTGGCGCCTTCGATCTGGAAGGCGGCGGTGGCGGTGCCGAAGAGGAAATCTCGCCGCCACATGGCAGAGCCGGCAGGAGGGGCAATGGCCGAGGCGGGGTCGTGCTGGGGAAGGGCGGACATGGTGAATAGGTGAATGCCAGAATGGAACCGGTTCCAAGTGTGCGCATTGGAGCACCGTGGAAATTCGGGCGACCATGGGGAAATCCCTGGGTCGCCTCAAGTTGAAACTGGGTTGAAACCGGTTCCAACATCAGGGCTCGTAGGACTCGCCTCACAGCCACAGCCGGCCGGGGCTGATACGGCGGGCCCAGGCGCCGTCCTAAGGTTGCCCACACCCCTTGCGAGAACCTCAGGAGCCACCCGATGACCTCTTCTTCACGGCACATCCGGAAAGGCTGGGCCGTGACAGCGGCGGTGCTGGGCCTGCTCGTCGTCACGGTGGTCACCTGCGAGGTGGTCGGCTGGCCGTTCCTCGCCAAGCCGGTCGAGCGGACCTTGAGCAACATGCTGGAGCGCAAGGTGGAACTGAGCGACGAGGCGTCGCATGCGACCGTGCGCTTCTTCGGCGGGCTGAAGGTGAAGGTGCCGCACCTGCAGATCGGCGCGCCCGAGTGGAGCGAGCGCCCGTACTTCCTGCAGGCCAAGAACGCGGAGATGCACCTCTCGTACCGCGACCTCTGGCGCGCGAAGAAGGGTGCGCCGCTCGACATCGACCTGCTGCGTGCCGACCAGCTCAATGTGAATGCCGAGCGCCGGGCCGATGGACGGGCGTCGTGGGTGTTCGGCAGCCTGCAGAAACCGACGGAAGAAAAGGAAGGCCGGGCGAATGTGTTTCCCACCGTCGGCGACCTGCGAGTCAATTCCGGCACGCTGAGTTATGTCGACGAGCCGCTGAAGGCCGACATCGTGGCCAAGCTGGCCCTCTCCGAAGGCGCGGCCGCGGTGCCGCAACAGCAGCAGGGCTCGCAGCCGCTGCCGGTGGCGCTGCGCGGCCTCATCGCCAGCGCCGAAGGCACCTACGGCCCCGCGAAGCTGAGTGCCAACCTGCGCACCGCGGGCGTGACGCCGCTGCTGCGCAGCGACACCAACGCGCCCTCGGTGCCGGTGGTGCTGGAGCTCAAGGCCAACAAGGCGAGCCTCACCTTCAACGGCACGGTGACCGACCTCTTCAAGCTCTCGGACCTGGCCGGGCAGTTCCGAGTCAGCGGCCCCTCGCTCGCGGCCGCCGGTGACCCGCTGGGCGTCACCTTGCCCACCACCGGTGCCTTCGTGCTGGCCGGCCGCATCAACAAGGACGGCAAGGTCTGGAAAGTCACGGCCGACGACGCGACCGTGGGGTCCACCAAGCTCAAGGGCGACTTCACCTACGACATGGGCCAGCCCGTGCCGCTGCTCGCCGGCAAGGTCACGAGCCCGCGGCTGCTGCTGGCCGACCTCGCGCCCACCATCGGTGGCGAGCCTGGCGCCGAGCCGGCCCCGCCGCCCAAGACCCAGGCGCCCCCTTCAGCGCGCGTGCTGCCCGACAAGGAGTTCGACCTGCCCTCGCTGCGCGTGATGAATGCCGACGTGCAGATGGCCTTCGACCGCGTCGAGCTCGGCGAGCTCTTCGCGCTGCCGCTGCAACCCCTGAAGACGCACCTCACGCTGAAGGACGGCAAGCTGCGCCTCAATGACCTCGTGGCCAGCACCGCCGACGGCAGCCTGCGCGGCAACGTGGCACTCGACGGCACGCGGGACGTGGCCCTGTGGAACGCCGACCTGCGCTGGTCGGGCGTGAAGCTCGAGCAGTGGCTCAAGCAGAAGCGCGAGGGCGACAAGCCGCCTTTCGTGAGCGGCAAGCTCGTCGGCCACGCCAAGCTCGAAGGGCAAGGCCGATCAACGGCGCAGATCCTCGGCAGCCTCAATGGCACCGTGGCGACCACCGTGCGCCAGGGGCAGGTCTCGCACCTGATCGTCGAGGCCGCCGGCCTCGACCTCGCGCAGGCGCTGGGTGTCTTCGTCAAGGGTGACAAGCCGCTGCCGGTGAGCTGTGCGCTTGCCGACCTGAAAGCCGAGAAGGGCGTGCTGACGACCCGCACCTTGGTCGTCGACACGCCCGATTCCACGGTCTGGGCCGAGGGCAGCGTCTCGATGAAGGACGAGGCGCTGGACCTGAAGGCCACCGTGTCGCCCAAGGACTTCAGCCCGCTCGCGCTGCGCACGCCGGTGCATGTGAAGGGCGCGTTCAACGCGCCGAAGGTCTCGCTCGAGAAGGCGCCGCTGGCGCGCCGGGTGGCCGGTGCGGCGCTGCTCGCGCTGGTCAACCCGATCGCCGCCGTGCTGCCGCTTTTCGACAAGGGCGAGAGCGACGAGGACGACAGCTGCAACGAACTGGTCGCCCGGGCGCGCGAGGCGGCCCGCGAGGGCAAGTCGCCTGCGGACAAGAAGAAAGGCAAGTAACGCCACGAAGTAACCCTGGCGCGTTGACTTGTAATTTGGTTACTAGATAATCCGGGGTCAGGTTACAAACTCCCGTCCCGATGAAACCAGCCGTCCTTGCCGTCACCCAGCGCATCCGCGAGCGCAGTGCTCCGCTGCGTACCGCCTACCTGCAGCGTGTGGAGGCCTGGGGCTCGCGGCCACGCGGCGCCGACCGCATGGGCTGTGCGAACGTCGCCCACGCGTTTGCCGCACTGCCCGCCGATGACAAGTTCCGCATCGTGGCCGAGCGGGCGCCCAACATCGGCATCGTCAACGCCTACAACGACATGCTGTCGGCCCACCAGCCGCTGGCCACCTACCCCGACCTGATCCGCGACGAAGCGCATCGCCATGGCGCCACCGCGCAGGTGGCCGGTGGTGTGCCGGCGATGTGCGACGGCGTGACGCAAGGCCTGCCCGGCATGGAGCTCAGCCTCTTCTCGCGCGACACCATCGCGATGAGCACTGCCGTGGCGCTCACGCACGACGTGTTCGACTCGGCGCTGCTGCTCGGCGTGTGCGACAAGATCATCCCGGGCCTGCTCATCGGTGCCTTGCACTTCGGCCACCTGCCGTGTGTCTTCGTGCCCGCGGGGCCGATGACGAGCGGCCTGTCGAACAGCGCCAAGGCCAAGGTGCGCGAGCAGTTCGCGCAAGGCCTGGTGGGCCGTGACGAGTTGCTCAAGGCCGAGTCGGCGGCGTACCACGGCCCCGGCACCTGCACCTTCTACGGCACGGCCAACAGCAACCAGATGCTGATGGAAGCGATGGGCCTGCACGTGCCCGGCACCGCCTTCATCCACCCGCACGAAGGCCTGCGCGAGCAGCTCACGCGCGCGGCCGTGCGCCAGGTGCTCGACATCTCACGCGGCGAGCGCCGCACGCCGATCGGCCGTGTGGTCGACGAGCGGGTGATCGTCAACGCGCTGGTCGCCCTGCTGGCCACCGGCGGCTCGACCAACCACCTGATCCACTGGGTGGCCGTGGCGCGCGCGGCCGGCATCCTGATCGACTGGACCGATTTCTCGGAGCTCTCGCACGTGGTGCCGCTGCTGTCTCGCGTGTACCCCAACGGCAGCGCCGACGTGAACCAGTTCCAGGCCGCTGGCGGCCCCGGCTTCGTGCTGCGCGAGCTGCTCGATGCCGGCCTGCTGCACGGCGACGTGCTGACCACCACCGCCGGTGGCCTGCGCGACTACACCCGCGTGCCCGCCATGGACGGCGAGCGCCTCGTGTGGCGCGACCTGCCCGAGGCAAGCGGCGACGACAGCATCGTGCGACGTGCCAGCGACCCCTTCAGTGCCACCGGCGGCCTGAAGCTGCTCGAGGGCAACCTCGGCCGCTCGGTGATCAAGGTGTCGGCCGTGCCCGAGACCAACCACGTCATCGAAGCGCCCGCGATCGTGTTCGACGACCAGGAGTCGCTGCTCGCCGCCTTCAAGGCCGGCACGCTGCAGCGCGACTTCGTGGCGGTCGTGCGCTTCCAGGGCCCGCAGGCCAACGGCATGCCCGAGCTGCACAAGCTCACGCCGCCGCTGGGCGTGCTGCAAGGCCAGGGCTTCAAGGTGGCGCTGGTCACCGACGGCCGCATGAGCGGTGCGTCGGGCAAGGTGCCGGCAGCCATCCACGTGAGCCCTGAGGCGATGGCCGGTGGGCCCTTGGCGAAGGTGCGCACCGGCGACCTGATCCGCCTCGACGGCGTGGCCGGCACGCTCGAAGCGCTGGTGGACGCCGACACCTGGGCCCAGCGCGAGCTCGCGACGATCGCTGACCAGAAGCGCGAGGACAACGCCCACGGCCTCGGCCGCGAGCTCTTCGGTGGCATGCGCCGCAACGTGCGCAGCGCCGAAGAAGGCGCCATCACCTGGCTATGACCTGGCTCTGATCAGAAGCACCCCACCATGAACACACTCGAACTCGCATCACACGGCCCGGTCATCCCGGTCATCGTCATCGAACGCCTGGAAGACGCCGTGCCCATGGCCGAGGCGCTGGTCGCCGGCGGCGTGAAGGTGCTGGAGGTGACGCTGCGCACGCCGGTCGCTTTGGCGGCGATGGAAGCCATCGCCAAGCAGGTGCCCGAGGCGATCGTCGGTGCCGGCACCGTGCGCAACGTGGCCGATGCGAAGGCCGCCTACAGCGCCGGTTGCCGCTTCGCGGTGAGCCCGGGCTACCTGAGCACGGTAGGCCAGGCCTGCCGCGAGATCGGCCTGCCGCTCCTGCCCGGCGTGGCCACCGGCAGCGAGGTGATGCAGGCCAACCTCGACGGCTACGACTTCCTGAAGTTCTTCCCCGCCACCGCGGCCGGCGGCATCCCGATGCTCAAGGCGCTGGCCGGCCCCTTCCCCGACGTGAAGTTCTGCCCCACCGGCGGCATCACGCCCGAGACCGCGCCGCAGTTCCTCGCGTTGCCCAACGTGGTGGTGTGCGGCGGCTCCTGGCTCACGCCCGCCGTGGCCATGGCCGGGCGCGACTGGGGCCGCATCACGCAGCTGGCGCGCGAGGCCCAGGCGCTGCGCGCCTGAGCGCTCCCGTGGCTCGGCCTCACGGCGGCGTGAGGTCGTAGGTGGCGTAGTGCGCGTTGAAGGCCCGGCCGGCGCTGTCGGTGCTGTAGAGGTGCAGGCCCGTCTGGTAGGTGTTGGTGCCGAAGCTCGGGCCCGTGCCGTTGCAGTGCAGGTCGTTCACCGTCGCCACGCTGCAATTGATCACCCCGCTGCGTGCCACCGACGAGACCGTGGCCCCGTCGTTGAACGACTGGTTGGGCGTGCCGGTCACCACTCGCACGCCGAAGAGCGTGATGTTGACCGGAGGCAGTGCGCCCGCGGGCACTTCCCAGCTGACGGCCACCGGCCCGGCGCCGAGCGGAAGCACGCCGGTGGACAGGGCCGTGCTCGCCATCGTGGCCAGGGCGCTGACCGGCAGCCGCGCCAGCGGCCGGGCGCGGAACTCCGCGAGGGTCAATGCGCGTGAACGGGTTCGGTAGGCCTGCTCGGCCGCGAGCGTGGCCGGGTCGCTGGCAAGGTAGTAGCGGAAGCGCCAGACCGACTGTGCGGGGATTGCCGCGACTTCCGCCTCGGTGAGTTGCGGAGAGGCGAAGACGAGCCCGGTGTCGAGCGTGGACGGCGAGCCCGGCGTGGCGGCCGACTCGTAGGCCGACGCCACGCGCAGCAGGCTGGTGCCGCTCAAGGTGCCGTTGGCGCGCACGAGGTTGAGCGCAGCACCGCCCGCGGACGGCCGCAGCGTGAGCGTGGTGCCGAACGGCGTCTGCACCTCCACCCGGTCGAAGATCGGCACGCCGTTCACGGTCGTGTTGTTGACCTGCAGGTTGTAGGCGCTGCTGTAGTAGTTGAAGTCCGACTGGCCGAGCGTCGGGAAGACACGGTACTGGTGATAGGCCGCGACGCCGCCGCTGTAGGCGTACTGGTTGCCGATCAGCTTGAGCGCCGCGCCTTCGCGCCGCACCACCAGCGAGTCGTAGGTGGTGTTGCCGCTCGTGGCGACCGAGCGGTAGCCCACGACGAGATCGCCGTTGTTGCGCGCGAACTCGTAGGTGCCCTGGCTGAACACGAGGCCGGTGGCGCCGTTGCTGAAGATGCCGGAGAAGGAGCCCGTCGCGCTGACGACGTTGCCCTGGCTGAGGTAGGTGCCCGGGTCGTCGCCGACGAAGAGCGAACGGCAGGCGGGCGCGGTGATCTGTGCCGCAGTGGTGCCGCCGGTGGCGATGCGTTGCGACAGCGGCAGTGCATAGCAGGCGGTGATGCGCGCCATCAGGTCGCTGATGAGCGGCGCAGTGCCGGAGGGCGCGAGCGCGGCGGGGTCGACGGGCGTGTTGAGTGCGGTGCTGTTGGCGGCCACGATGTCGGGCAGGGGCTGCGTGCTGCCGAAGCGCACCGGGGTGAGGGCGGCACCCGCGGCACTGGCGCGCAAGCCGACCTCCACGTTGGCGCCGGTGGTGCCGGTGGGCGTGATGGTCACGTAGAGCGAGTCCAGCAGCTGGTCGAAGCCGGTGCCGTCGACGACGAACACGCCGCGGATCGGATCGAAGGTCGTCTGGCCGGCAGCCGTCAGGTAGGGCGCGAGCAAGGTGCGCACCTCGGCCAGCTTGTCGCTGATGGACTGCGTGTCGACAGTGGCCGCACCACTGCCCACTTCACCCGCCAGGGCCAGCGGCTGGCCCGAGGGGCTCAGGCGTGTGGCGACGAGCGTGGTCACCGGGCTCAGGTTGAGCCGCGTGGTCGTGCCGGCGGCCGGGGCGGTGTCGAACACGCTCACGAGCGTCTGGGTTTCACCGGTGGCTTCGGTGCGTGACGCGACGGCGACGAAAGGCGCCTGGGCGGTCTCGCTGAGCGTCAGCTCCCACTGGCCATCGCTGCCGACCGGTGCGCTCGTGCCCACGAGCCCGCCGCTGCGGTCGTAGATGCGCACCACCGACTCGGTGAACGGTGCGCCGGTGGCTGCCACGCCGCCGAACTTGCGCGCGGGGCGGGTGTTGGTGCTGCCGCCACTGTCGCCGCCTCCGCCGCAAGCGGTGAGGGTGGCTGCCGCCACGAGGGTGATGGCGAATTGCCGCAGCCGGCGTGGCTGGCGGAATGAGGCTGTCGTAGACGAACGCTGCTGCATGGTGTCCTCCCGTCGATGGCATCGTCGGAAGGCATGCTAGGCAACGAGGTCGTCGCCCGCGTCATCCAGTCGGATGAGATGCGGGCGGGTTCGCGTCGTTCAGGGTTTGCGTTCGATCAGCTCGACCTTGTAGCCGTCGGGGTCGGTGATGAAGGCGATCACCGTCGAGCCGCCCTTCACCGGGCCGGCTTCGCGGGTGACGGCGCCGCCGTTCGCGCGGATCTTCTCGCAGGCCGCATACGCGTCGGGCACTTCGATCGCGATGTGGCCGTAGGCGGTGCCGAGCTCGTATCGGTCGACGCCGTAGTTGTAGGTGAGCTCGATCTCGGCGTGCTCGGGGTTGTGGCCGTAGCCGACGAAGGCGAGCGAGTATTTCTGCTCGGGCCGGTCGGTGGTGCGCAGCAGTTGCATGCCCATGACCTTCGTGTAGAAGTCGATCGACCGTTGCAGGTCGCCGACGCGCAGCATGGTGTGGAGTAAGCGCATCTCAGCCTTTGGCGTCCATGATGAAACAGGTGGTGGAGGCGTGAGCGTACAGCTTGCCGTCGTGGCCGTAGAGGCGGCCCTCCGCCGTGCCCATGCTGCGGCCGAGGTGAATCACCTTGCCTTCGGCACGCACGAGCGGCACGTGCTCCGTCAGCGCCCGCACGATGTTGATCTTCAGTTCGACCGTCGTGTAGCTCTTGCCGACGGGCAACGACGAGTGGATGGCGCAGGCCACGCAGGAGTCGAGCAGGGTGGCGAACCAGCCGCCGTGCACCGTGCCGAGCGGGTTGTAGTGCGCGCGGCGCGGGCGGCCCTGGAAGATGGCGCGCCCGGGCTCCACGAAGACCGGCAGGAAGTCGAGCGTCTCGCCAATGTGCGGCTGGGGCAGCTCGCCGGAGAACATCGCATCGAACACCTCGATGCCGGCCTTGCCCGCCACCTGCTCGGGGCGGATCACGCCGAGGGCGCTGCGGCGGGCGCGCACTGCGGCCTCATCGGCCTCCCAGGCGGCGAGGGTTGTTCAGGGGTGAGGGTGGTGGCGTCGGCCATGGAATCCTCCAAACGGTTGCATATACAAAGATTGTAGCTACAATCGATCGCATGGTAGCCCCGACCCGATCCGTCACGCAGCCGCGCGGCTGTACCAACTTCAAGCTGCGCCAGATCACCCGCATGATCAGCCGCCGCTACGACGCGGCGGTGGCGGCCGCCGGCCTCAAGACCACGCAGTACTCGCTGCTCTCGCACATCGGCGCGATGGAACCGGTGCGGCCGTCGGACCTCGCAGCCCGGATGAACCTGGAGGTGTCGACGCTGTCGCGCAACCTGCAGCCGCTCATCGCACAAGGCTGGGCAGAGCTCGGGCCGGGCCCCAATGCGCGCACCCGGCTCGTCACCCTCACCGACGCCGGCCGTGCCAAGCGCGCCGAAGCGCAGCGCCTGTGGAAGCAGGCGCAGACGAACCTCAATGAGGTGCTGGGCGAAGCCCGGGTGGTGCAGTTGCACCAGTTGATCGACGAAAGCCTGGCGCTGCTGGGGCCCGACGGAGAAACCGATGACGAATGAGACGAACACACGCCGCCTCGCGCTCTGGCTGGTGCTGCTGGCGGCGGCCGGCACCTTCTCGCTGACGATGGGGGCGCGCCAGTCGATGGGGCTTTTCCTCAACACGCTGAACACGCACACCGGCCTCGGCCTTGCGAGCATCAGCCTCGCGTTCGCCTTCGGCCAGCTGTGGTGGGGCCTCACGCAGCCATTCGCCGGCATGGTGGCCGACCGCGTGGGCGCCGGGCGTGTGCTCGTGGCCGGCGTGCTGCTCATCGCCATCGGCACGGCGATGGTGCCGTTCATGACGACGACGGCCGGGCTGATCCTCGCGATCGGCGTGCTGTCGGCCGGTGGCGCCGGCATGGCGGGCCCGGCGGTGCTGATGGCGGCGACCACGCGGCTCGTGCCGGCCGAGAAGCGCGGCATGGCCTCCGGCATCGTGAACGCGGGGGGCTCGTTCGGGCAGTTCCTCTTTGCGCCGCTTGCGCAGGCGATCACCGCGGCGTCGAGCTGGATCGTGGCGCTGCAAAGTCTCGCGTTCATCACGCTGCTGGCGCTGCCGGCGGCCTGGGTGCTGCGTGGCACGGCGCAGCAGGCAGCGGCCGCTGCCGGTGCGGCGCCGGTGAAGAAGGAGACCACGCGCGAAGCCATCGGCCGCGCGATGCGCGACCCGAGCTACCTGATGCTGAGCGCCGGCTTCTTCGTCTGCGGCTTCCACGTCGCCTTCATCGCGACGCACCTGCCGGGCGTGGTGGCCTCGTGCCAGCTGCCGCCGGCACTGGGTGCATGGGCGCTGGGCATCATCGGGCTCTTCAACATCGTGGGCAGCGTGGCGATGGGCTGGGCGGTGTCGTTCCAGGGCGGGCGCTGGCGCATGAAGTCGCTGTTGTCGCTCGTCTATGCAACGCGCGCGGTGGCGGTGCTGCTGTTCCTGATCGCGCCGAAGACCGAGTTCACGCTGCTGGTGTTCGCGGCGGTGATCGGCGTCACCTACCTTTCCACCGTGCCACCGACCGCGGGCCTCGTCGCCAAGTTCTATGGTCCTGCGCACATGGCCACGCTGTTCGGTCTGGTGATGCTGGCACACCAGATCGGCGGCTTCCTTGGGGCCTACTTCGGCGGCAAGTCCTTCGAGTGGACCGGCAGCTACAACTGGATGTGGTACGTGGACATCGTGCTGGCCATCGGCGCGGCACTCATCCACCTGCCGATCCGCGAGGCCTCGGCCGTGCGGGCCGCGCAGCCGGCCAAGGCTTGACGCTCAGATTCCGACGCCGAGAAGGACCAGCACGCCGATCACCGCGAACACCAGCGCGGCGATCGCGTGCACCCAGGCCATCGGCACGAACCTGACCGCACGCTCACCGAAGAGCACCGCCGGCACGTTCGCCAGCATCATGCCGAGGGTGGTGCCGAGCGTCACCCACACCAGCGACTGGAAGCGCGCCGCGAGCATCACGGTCGCGATCTGCGTCTTGTCGCCCATCTCGGCCAGGAAGAACGCGACGACGGTGACGCCGAACACGCCCCAGCGGCCGGCGCCGGCGGTATCGCCCTCGTCGGCCTTGTCAGGGATGAGCATCCACACGGCCACCGCGAGGAACGAGGCCCCGAGGATCCAGCGCATCCACTGCGGGTCGACGAGGCTCTGCAGCCACGCGCCGAGCGCCGCTGCTGCGGCGTGGTTGGCGAGCGTGGCGACGAGGATGCCCAGCACGATGGGCACCGGCTTGCGGTAGCGGGCTGCGAGCAGCAGGGCGAGGAGCTGGGTCTTGTCGCCGATCTCGCCGAGGGCGACGACGCCAGTCGACACCCAGAAAGCTTCAAACGTCATCAAGGATCAGGTCGTGGGAACGGTGTAGTTGAGCGTCATGCGGCCGCCATCGACGAAGACGATCTCGCCGGTCATGTAGCTGGAAGCGCTGCTCAGGAGGAATGCGGTGACCTCGGCGATCTCTTCCGGCTCGCCCAGGCGCTTCATCGGCGTGCGGCTCATGATGCGCTGCTTGGCTTCTTCGCTGCCGAGCACGGCGTTGCGCGCGAGCTCGGTGGCGATGGTGCCGGGGGCGACGGCGTTGACACGCACGCCCTTGTCGGCCAGCGAAAGCGCCATCACCCGCGTGAGCTGGTTGATGCCGCCCTTGCTCACGTTGTAGCTCGCGATGCTGGGAATCGCCATCACGCCGTTGACCGAGCTCATGTTGACGATGGCGCCGCCACCGGACTTCACCATCTCGCGTGCGGCAGCCTGGCCGACGAGGAAGGCACCTTTGAGGTTGACGTCGATCACCGCGTCCCAGTCGGCTTCGGTGATGTCGAGGAAGTCGGCGGCCTTGAAGATGCCGGCGTTGTTGACGAGGCCGGTGATGCGGCCAAAGGCCTTGAGCGTCTCGGTGATCGCGGCAACGACCTCGGCCTTGATCGCGACGTTGCAGTGCACGTAGTGCACTCGCCGGCCTTGAGCCGCGAGCGAAGCGGCGAGGGCCTGGCCGCGCGCATCGTCGACGTCCCAGAGTGCGATGCCGGCGCCGTCTTGCGACAGGCGCTCGGCGCAGGCCGCGCCGATGCCTTGCGAGGCCCCGGTGACGATGACGACCTGGTCGTTCAGCGCGAAGTGGACGTGGCTCATCGTTTGTCTCCCTCCAGCCAGACGGCAATGCCTTGCGCGTTGAGCTCGATGTCGTTCTCGAGCAGGTGCAGCACCTCGGCATCGGGCAGCGTGCAGCCGTGTGCGCGCACGCGGCGCAAGTAGACATCGCCCAGGGCTTGCTTGAGTTGGTCGTGACGCTGCGGCACATCACGCAAGGGTGTGGCGAGCTGCACCAGCTCGTCGATCTGCTCCAGCAGCATCGCGCCGAGCGTGGGGACGCCCTGCACGCGGCCGTAGTGCGTGAGGTACATCGACTCCGGCGCGTACGACAGCAGCCGCTGCACCGAGGTCTTGAGTGCCGCGGGATCGAAATGCACCGGCGTCGTGGTCGGCAGCAGCCAAGGGCCGCGCACGGTGTCGAACTCGCGGTAGGAGAGGCCGAAGGTGTCGCCGGTGAAGAAGCTCCTGCTGCGCTCGTCCCAGATGCAGTGGTGGTGCTTCGCGTGGCCGGGCGTGTCGAGCAGCGTCAGCGTGCGACCGGCGAGCTGCACCGTCATGCCGTCGTGGCTCGTGACGACACGCTCCTTCGGGATGGGCGCGATCGTGCCGTAGGCGCGTGCCACTTCGTCGGCGCCGTAGACCTCACTCGCGCCGGCGATCAGTGCGCTCGGGTCGACCATGTGGCGCTCGCCGCGCGGGTGCACCAGCAGGCGCGCATGGGGCAGCGCTTGCATCAAGGCACCGGCACCGCCGGCGTGGTCGAGATGGACGTGGGTCACGATGACCCAGTCGGCGTCTTCGGGTCGGAGGCCGGCCGAAGCAAGCGCCGCCAGCAGGCGGGGCACGCTGTGCGTGGTGCCGGTGTCGATGAAGGCCGCGCGGCCGTCTTCGACCATCAGGTAGGCGGCATCGAAGTCGGGGCGGTGGAAGCCGGTGTCCACGGTGTGGATGCCATGCTCCGGAGGGCCCCCGAACGAGGGTGTGGCAGTCATGATTCATTCTAGGCAGCGCGCGAAACCCCGCCGCTACACTGCCTGCCCATGAACACCGACGAGCTCCTGCAACCGATCTCCGACGCGGCCCCGAGTGGCGAAGACCTGTCGTTCTCGGCCGAGTTTGATCAGATCGCCGAGATGCGCCGCGAGGACGACCCGACGCTCGACCAGGGCGAGTGGGTGACCGCGCTCAAGGTGGCCGACTGGCCCGGCGTGGTCGATCGTTGCAGCGAGCTGCTGCGCAGCAAGTCCAAGGACCTGCGCCTCGCCATGTGGTGGGCCGAAGCGGCGACGCTCACGCGCGGTTATGCCGGCCTGCGCGACGGCATCGCGCTGTGCGCCGATCTGTGCGAGCGCTACTGGGACACTTTCTACCCGCAGCCCGAAGACGGCGACCAGGAGCAGCGCATCGGCAACCTGGGCTGGTTCCTCGGGCGGCTGGGGCCCTTGTCGACCTCGGCGCCTGTGACGAAGGGGCGTGCCGGCACGTATTCGCTGCAGCAGATGTTTGCCGCGCGCGCGCTGCAGCCTTCACCCGACAAGCCGTTGCCCGAGGATGCGCTGACGCTCGACAAGTTCAACCGCGCGCTGCGCGAGACGCCGAAAGACGATCTGCGCGCTTCGGTGGCGGCCCTCGAGGCCAGCCTGCAGCTGATCAACGGCTGGCAGGGCCTCGTCGATTCGAAGCTGGGCGCTGACGGCCCGAGCTTCGTCTCGGCGCGCGAGGCGCTTGCTTCGGCCTTGCACGAGCTGCAGCGGCTCGCGCGCGAAGCCGGCGCGATCTCGGGTGCGGCCGCGGGCGGGGCAGAAGCGGGCGCCGACGGCACGGCGCAGGGCGCCGCCGGCGGTGTTTCGGGCGGTGTCACCGGTGGCCCGCTGCGAAGCCGCGAGCAGGCGCTCGGGCAGCTGCGCGAGGTGGCCGCCTTCTTCCGCGCGACCGAGCCGCACAGCCCGGTGGCCTATCTCGCCGACAAGGCCGTGCAATGGGGCGACATGCCCCTGCACCTGTGGTTGCGCGCGGTGCTCAAGGACGCGGGCGCATTGGCCCACGTGGAAGAGCTGCTCGGCGTCGAGCCGCCGCGGGACCCGAACGCCTGAGCGTTCGGCGCACTTCGCGTCCGTGCCTTACTGGCTTACCCGGAACTCGATTCGCCGGTTGCGCGCACGCCCTTCGGGCGTGTCGTTGGCCGCGACCGGACGATCCGGCCCGGAGCCCGAGGTGGTGATGAGCGAGGGCGGCACGCCCTTGCCGGCGAGGTAGCTGCGCACGGCATCGGCCCGCGCGAGCGAGAGCACGATGTTGGTGTCGCGCGTGCCTTGCGAGTCGGTGTGGCCGATGACCTCGACCTTCTTGCTGCCCATCTTCAGGAGCGCTGCGGCCATCTCGTCGAGGATGCCGCGGCCGGCGGGGCGCAGCACGCTGCTGCCCGGCTCGAACTCGATGATGCGGTTGGCGAGCGTGGCGTCGAGCACCGTCTGCTCCTGCGCCGCCACGCGCAGGGCATTGCGCACCGCGTAGGTCGGGTTCAGGGCCGTGGCCATGTCGGCTGCCAGCTGCTGGCGCTGCGCTTCGTTGGCCACCTCGCCCTTGAGCTCGATGTTGTTGCCGCTGATCACGAGCTGGCCGCGCGACACCTGCTTGAGCTGCGGCGACACGATCTTCTGCACATAGCCGCTCCAGTTGGGCGGTGCGACGACCTGGCCGACGCCGAGCTGGTCGACCACACGCTCGGCGCCATACAGCTCGCGTACCCGCGCGAGGATGGCATTGCGCGTGGCCTCGTCGGGCACGGTGCCGGCGACGACGACCTGGTTGGGCGCGGCCGGGGCGGCGGCCTGCGCCGCAGCGGGCAGGGCGGCTGCAGCCAGCGCGAGCGGCAGCAGAGGCTTGATGAAGGACGGGAGGCTCATGCTCATTCCCCGAGGAAGGTTTCGCGAAACAGGTCCACCGCGGCGGCGAGCGAGAGCGACGGGTCACGCAGGTGGTTGGAGAGCTTGCGCAGGCCGTAGTCGGAGCCGATCCAGTCTTCGACCCACTCGGCCTCGGAGACGGTGACGTTGTCCTGGCGGCAGGTGTCGCTGTCGATCACCGAGCGCAGCGTGAGCGGCGACGCGCCGTGGAAGCCCATCACCAGCACCGGTTGCGGGCCGTGCATGGTGACGAAGATGGCCGTCTCGGCCGACGTGCGGGCGAAAAAGCGGCTGACCAGGTCGACCCACATCGTGAGCACGTGTGGCAACTGCATCGGGTCGCGCGGCAGCGGCAGCAGCAGGCCCTTGTTGAGATCGGCATGGCCTTGCGACAGCACCGGCTGCAGCAGCAGGCCGAGCGCCAGCGCCGTCTGGCGGAACGAGATGGGCGCGGCGCCGGGCGGCGTGAGTGCCGCTTCGAGTCGCTCGATCGTCAGCTGCTGGGCGAAGGCCTTGTACGACTGGCGCAGCGTGGCCGGCTGCATCTCGAGGTCGAGCGGGCCAAGCAGCTGCTCCTGCACTTCGGCGAAGTCGGTGGCCTGCTGGGCCGCGCGCACCTGCGTGTCGAGCCGGCCCCACAGCGGGCTCAGCGCCTGCGGGCTGTAGGGCAGGAACTGCTGCGGCTCGTCGACCTCGAACGAGGCGGCCAGCACGAAGGGGAAGCGGCGGCCCGAAGCGTCCTGGCTGGCCACCATGTGGCCGACGAGGCCCGCGTTGCTCTGCGTGCCGAGGATGGCGAAGTGCACCGGCGAAGCGGCGTCGTAGACGATCTTCCAGCGGGTGTCTTCGGCGAGCAGCTCGAGCGTCTGCGACATCCAGTGGTCGATGCTGTGGATGAGCGCCGAGCCCGCGCTGCTGCGCACGAAGTCGCCGCGCGACGGGAGCTTGCCGAAGTAGAGCGCCTGGGGGGCTCCGCTCATGGCTTGCCTCCCGTCGGGGCGGCGACCGGCGTGGCCACAGGGCCGGTCGTTGTCGTGGGCGGCAGGCCGGCCACCAGCGGCGGCAGCTGCACGCCCTTCAGGCCGCCCGAGGCGCTGGGCGTGTCGGCCGCGCCGGCAGCATTGGGCGAGCCGACGGCGGCGCTCGCGATGAGGCGCAGCTGCACCGTGACGGCCAGGTTGCCGCTCGGCCACGAGAGTTCGAAGACGTTGCTGTCGAGCTTCTTGCGGCGCGCCTTGCTGATCATCTTCTCGAGGCCGTAGCCGCCGGGCTCGTTGAGGAACTCGATGGTGCGGCCGTCCATGGTCACACCGGTGATGCGCACGCCAGGAGCGCCCTGGCCAGGCCACACGAAATTGGTCCAGCTGGCCACGGCGTTGCGGTAGCGCATCTGCTGGCCGTCCACTTCCACCGTGTACTCGGCGAGGCCGGGCACGGGCGTGGGCAGCATCTGGAAATTGGTCTGGGCTTCGGTGCCACCACCACCGCCGCCTCCACCCCCGCCACCGCTGGCGCCGCCCGAGCCGCCCTGGCCGGCGATCGGGGCCACCCAGGCCTGGAAGCCCGAGGCGAACTCTGGCCGCAGGCGCAGGCCGATGTCGGCCCAGGTGCGCGGGGTGATGGTGTCGCCGCGTCGCACGACCAGCGCGCCAAGGGCCTGTTCGCTGAATTTCGCGATGCCCCCATCGGGTCCGAAGAGCTTGGCCATCTCACCCGGCGTGGCCTCCAGGCGCGAGGCCTTGTCGAAGGGGTACTTGCCGGCGAGCGTGCGCAGGAAGGGCTCGTGCACCTGCGCCGCCCAGACGCGGTTGATCTCGGTCTCGGCCGCCGGGACGATGACCGCATACGACTGGATCAGCGGCCGCACGAGCAGCGGCCGCAGCGTGGCCTTGGCGGCCTCGGTCTGCCCGGCGAGCATCTGTTCGTCGACGAGCTTCAAGGCCTCGCTCAGCTCGGAGCTGCCTTCGAGCGTCTGCTGCATCAGCTGGCGGCTGGCCGGGCCGGAGTCGCCCTGGTTCTTGATCTGGTTGAAGCGCGTGCGGATCTTCGAGAGCGACTGCAGGTAGGTGCGGATCAGCGCCGGGTTGCTCTCGCGCGAGACCATCAGCCGGGTGAGGCCCGCGAATTCCTTGCCGATCGGCCCCATCGGGATGGCCGCCTGGCCGGTGGTGACGTCGAGCTTCACTTCGACCGGGCTCGGGCTCATGCGCAGGATCGACTGCTTGAACCAGTCGACGAAGCCCTTCTGTCCCTTGGCGAGCTTGTCGTTGAGGATGCCCGGGTTGTCCCACGAGGTCTGGTCGTAGAGCGCGGTGATGAGCTTGCCGACCGGCGACGCGGCCGGGTCGCCCAGGCGGTTCATGCGGATCACGGCCTGCTCGAAGCTGCCGAATTCCTTCACCGTCACGCCCTGCAGGAACTTCTGCCACTCCTGCACGTACTCGGCCTTGTAGAGCTGCACCAGGGCCTTGCGGATCTGCTCGGGGCTGCCTTCGAGCGTGAGGTCGTCTTGCGTGGCGGTCTTGAGCACCCAGTCGTCGGCGCGCGTTTCCTTGAGCGAGGCTTCCTTGAAGGCGTCTTCGATGAAGCCGTCCCACGCTTCGCGGGTGAAGGCACCCGAGATCGCGTAGCTGCCGGCCACGATCTCGCGGTCGGCCTCGTCGATGAGCCGGGCCACCGTCATCGGCGGGAAGCGCGTGGCGGCACGCGCCTTCACTTCAGCGTACACACGCTCGCGTGCCGGCATGCCCTTGACGACGCGGCGCAGGTTCTCGCGCGTGGTGTCCAGCAGCGCCAGGTTGGTCTGCGTGGTGGGGAAGTCGGCCGCCGGCACTTGCGTCAGCGCGAAGGAGAGGATGCGCTCGGCCGATCGGATGAGCTGCTCGCGCGGCATGGAGCCACGGTTCGCTTCCAGCCAGCCGCGCCAGAAGCGCGTGAGCTGATCGCCCAGGTGGCCTGTCTCCATGCGGCTCTTGTCGCCCAGCATGATGTAGGTCTTGAGCGCGTTGTAGGCGTCGGAGACATTGCTGCTCGAGGCCGCCGAGTACACGCCCATCGGCTCCGGTGCGGCGGTCGTGCCGGCAGGGCGGGTGGTGGCGCTCGTGTCGGCCGCGCGGCCGAGCGGCTGCAGCTGGGCTGCATTGGCGTTCACGTCGCCGAGGTAGGCGCCGATCGCCGCCGCGGTGGGCTTGAGCAGCACCTCCTGGAGGCCGGCGAGGTAGACGGTGCGCATCTTGGCTTCGAGCGCCTCGCCTTGGTAGAGGCCGAGGGCGATGGTCCACGGGCGCTCCTCGCGGTAGCGCTGCAACTGGTCGACGCGGTCCTGCACGATCTCCAGCGCTTCCAGGCGCGACTGCAGGTCGATGCGGCCCTCTTGCAGCTTGATGGCCTTGTTGAGATCGGCCTGCACGTTGGCCACAAGCTGCCGGTTGCCGACGTACGACCACGTCCAGCCGGCGAGCATGGCGCCGAGCAGCAGCGCGCCGCCGAAGAATGCGGCGTAGCGCCAGCGCAGCTTGTTGCGGCTGGTGTACTGCTTCACCAGGTTGGCATCGGCGAACACGACCTTGGAGAAGAGGTCGCGCAGGAAGAAGCCGTTCTGCGCCACGACCGCGGCCGTGGGGGCTGTGCCGGCTGCGGGCGTGAGGCCGAAGCGCTCGGCCACGCGCTGGCTCGCGCGGCCGGTCGATTGGCCCTCTTGCACCGCGCTCGTGAAATAGAAGCCGCGGAAGATCGGGCGGAACTGGTACGGGTTGTCTTCGAAGAGCGTGGTGATGAAGGTGCGCAGCGGCGCCTTCAACGACGAGAACTCGAGCGGGAAGGTGAGCACGCCCGGCGGCAGCTTCTCGCCGCGGTGCATCGACATGCGAACGGTCGAGGCTTCCTTCAGCCCGTCGTTCAGCTCGTCGAAGTGCTTGTCGAAGCTCGCCACCACGTCGGCCTTGGTCGCGGTGTCGTAGGGCAGGGTGGCGCCCCACACGCGCTCGCGTTCGTCGCGGTCGCGGTCTTCGAAGAACTCGGCAAAGCCCGAGATCAGGTCGGCCTTGGTGAAGACCACGTAAACCGGCGCGAAGACCTCGAGTTTTTCGGTCAGCTCCTGCACCCGCTGGCGCAGTTGCTTGGCGAGCGTGATCGCGAACTCGGGCTTGTTGTTGGAGAGCTCGGCCAGGCTCGCCGCAATGATCACGCCGTTGAGCGGTGCCTTCGGGCGGTTGCGCTTGAGCAGAGAGAGGAAGCCGAGCCATTCCTCGCGGTCTTCCTGGTGAACGGAGTAGCGGCCTGCGGTGTCGAGCAGGATGCCTTCGGTGGTGAAGAACCAGTCGCAGTTGCGCGTGCCGCCGATGCCCTGGATCACCGACGAGGTTTTGTCGGACGCGCTTTTGTCAGAGAAAGGAAAGTTGAGGCCCGAGCGCACGATGGCCGTGCTCTTGCCAGCGGCGGGGTTGCCGATCACTGCGTACCAGGGCAGCTCGTACAGCGCGGCGGAGCCCGAGGTCAGGCCGAGCTTGGACGTCTTGATGGTCTTGACGGCCTCCTGCATGCGCTGGCGCACGGCCTCCATCTCTGCACGGCTCTCCTTCGTGGGAGCGGCCTTGATCGCGCGGTCGGCTTCGGCGTCCATCGCGGCTTCGAGGTTCTTCGAAGCGCGTGCGGCCTTCCAGCGGCGAACGACCCACACGACGAGCCACACCAGCAGCAGCGTGACGATGATGGCCACCGCCCAGATGGCGCCGACCTTGAGGGCATCGGCGCTCAGGAAGAGCAGGGCGGCCAAGGCCAGCAGGCCGATCACGGCCAGCGTGCGGGCGTCCAGAAGAAACTGCCAGAGTCTTTGCATGACGAGGTGTCCGGTTCGGGTGTTCAGGCGGCCTGCGCGGCGGCGGGGGCGGCGGCCGGAGCCGGCGCGGGTGTGGGAAGGGCCGGCGTCATCAACACGGCCAGGCGCTCGAAGGGCGAGTGCGCGCCGAGCAGCAGCGCCGGTGCCTCGGAGGCCTGCACCTGCGTGGCGGTGAGGGCCGCGCAGGCGACGAGGCGCGCGATGCCCACGTCACCGCAGCCCACGCCCAGGCGCAGCACGTGCTCGCCGGCATCGAGGTGCGGCAGCAGCTGCTGCACGGTCTCGAAGACCTCGGCGGTGCGCGAGACGCGGTGGTCGGCGTCGGTGGTCAGGTGCTGGACTTGCGCCGCATCGAGGCCGCTGCCTTGCAGCGTGTCGGTCACCGACTGGACCATCGTCTGCGGCGTGATGCGGCCGCTCGCGTCGGCCGACTTGTAACGCTTCGCCAGGCTCGCCTTGTACAGCGTTGCCAGGGGCTTGACCTCGGGCGGTGCGGGCCAGTTCGGCGTGGCGATCAGCAGGCCGGCCGCCGCTTCGCCTGGCACGCGGCCCTGCTGGCGTCGGCCGGAGAACAACTCGTTGGCGTGTGTGAGCGAGGTGACCGTGCTTTCTCCGACCAGGCTGTCGGCGGCGAGGGCCCATAGCAAGCCAGGCTGGCGCTCGCGTTGCCACTGGTGCAGCTGTTGCTCCATCAGCAGCCAGAAGGCCTCGGCCGAATCGACCGGGTGCACGTGGAGTTGGACGGCGGCGCGGGCCGTGCTCGCCATCGCGCGTGACTGCCCGGCGGCCGCGAGACCGGCTTCGATGTGGGCCTCGAAATGTTGCGCCAGCCACGCACCGGCCAACTGCTGTGCGGAAAGCGGCCAGAGCGAAGGAATGCCGACGCGGATGGAGACGGCGGGAGGCAGCACGGCCGCAGTGGCCTGGCTGCGCGCCGCGGGCAAGGGCACAGCCAGGGCAGGCCATTGCGCTTCGACGCTGTCGAGCATGTCGTCCACGGCGGCTTCGAGCAGCGTCAACGCGCGTTGCATCTCGGCGAACTGGGTGTCGCCGGCCCAGTCTTGTGGAAGGCCATGCAGCTTCGATCCCGCCAGGCCTTCGAGTGTCTCGGCCATGCCGTCGGTCGAGAGGTCGCCCATCGCGGCGGTGAAGATCGCGATGCCGTCGTCGTCGCGCATCTGCTTGTCGAGCTCGATCTTGCAGTCGCCACTGGCAATGCTCGATTGCGCGGCCTT
The DNA here is from genome assembly GCF_016735515.1 of Piscinibacter sp. HJYY11. NCBI lineage: Bacteria > Pseudomonadati > Pseudomonadota > Betaproteobacteria > Burkholderiales > Sphaerotilaceae > Piscinibacter > Piscinibacter sp. HJYY11. The sequence goes on from NZ_JAERQZ010000001.1 coordinate 4,850,447, forward strand.
CCATTCGGCCCCTGCGCGCACTTTCACGGCAACTGCGAGCACCTGGCTGGTGAGCGGCGTGGCTGCAGCTGCGAGCGCGGCGGTGGGCTGCGCAGTGACTTTGGGCGTGGCCGCCACCACAGGTGCCGCGGCATAGGCCCGCAAGCGCTTCACCCCCCACACCATCGCGATGAGCGCGAGCGTCAGCACCATCGGCAACAGGACTAGGTGGGTCAGCAGCTGCACGGGGCTCGGGTCGACGTGCCCGGACTGCCAACGCCAGAGGGTCGTCAGCCACACCAAGGCGGTGACGACCACCAGCAGTGCGAGAACCTTCCAGACTTTGGCCATGAGCGAGGGAACAACAACGTGCGCCGGGCGCGGTCAGCGGTGCTTGCGACGCAAGCTCAGCAGCGCTCGGATGGAGCGGAGTGCCGGATCAGCACTCGTCGGTGGTGACGGATTGGGAGGAGATGAGCGTCGCGCCACAGGCGGTCTTGTCGCCATGCCGTGCCGCCGCCTTGCCATCGATGATCATGGTGTTGTCACCGGTGACGATCTCGCAGGTGCCGTGGCCCTTCTTCGGGCAGGTGACCTTGTCGCCGACGCGTGCGATGCGCTTGCCATGCGTGTCGGTGACACCTGAGGCACCGATGACTTCGCCACCATGGTCGGTCTTGTCGTTCAACACGATGAATGGACGTCCCATTGCATCTCTCCCTTGTGTGATTCGCCGCGCGTGAACTGCACCTCGCGCGAGCGCCGAAGTCTAACGGCGGGAGCGTGTTTTCAGGACCCCACTTTCGGGCGGGAGGCGATGGGTTTGCGCAGCTCCACATGGCCCAGATCGGCGTTCTGCCAGCGTCCGCCCCAGGTGAGGCCGACACGTTGCGCAACCTCTCCATACAACTCGTAACCCTTTGCGGCCCACGGGTCGCGTTCGCTGATGACGAGCTTGCCATCGCGCATGAAAGCGCTGTCGGCGGCGAGGCCGTGCTGGTGGTAGCTTTGCCATGCGGCCGCGTTGGTGACGTGCGCGCCGAGGCTCGCGAGGAGGTTCTGCCGCTCGGGGCTGCGGTAGCCCTCGATCAGCACCATCTCGTAGCCGTGCTCTTCGCGCATCAGCCGGTAGGCGAGGAGCAGGCGCTGGCGGAAGTCGGCATCGAGTGCGTCCCAGCGGCGATCGGCGGTGCTGAGCTTGGGACGCACCAACTCCACCTCGGCGGTGGTGAACACCTCGGGCGGCAGTGGCGGCGGCGGTACCAACTGCTCGCCTTGTAGCAGGGTGGCCACCACGCTGTCGGCCTGCGTGGAAGAGGTGTCGTCGTAGGCGTCGAGCGTGTGCAGGGCCCGCAACGAGAAGACGACGATCGGTGGCAGGGCGAGCAATGCGAGCGCGATCGACAGGGGGATGGCATTGCGCTGAATCCAGCGCGTGCCGCTGGCGGCCTGGGCAACACCCTGAAGCGCATTGCGCGTGGCGGCACGTTGAGCGTTCTGCTGCGCGCCCGCGAGACGCCTTCCCCACTGCGTGACGCGCTGCACCACGCCCTCGCGGAACGATGGCAGCAAGAGCAAGGCTGCCAGTGCGCACGCACCGACGAAGTACACGACGACGATCGCAATCCACATCATCTTGTTGCAAGCACGCTGCGCTGTCCCCCCATCGGGGCGTTGCTGGCCGGGATGGCCTCTCTAGAATCCGCGCACCCGCACGCGCTGCAGGCGCACCCCCGTCGACTTCAAGGCCCTTCGGCCCTTGCCATGACCCAGCCAGACAAGCCCGTTCCTGCCAAGGGCACACGCCCTCAGTTGTTTGGCGACCCCGGCCCGCACAAGCCCAGCAGCAAGCCGCGGCACCCCGACTTCGGGCCGAGCATCTTAGCCACCATCGACGGCTCGCCACGCCGCGACACGCGCACACGCGATGGCGCGCCGTTGACGCGGGTGCTCTGGATGTCGGTGCTCGCGCTGGGCGTGGTGGCGGTGTATTTCGCGGTCAAGTTCGGGCTGCTGCCGACGGGCTCGTCGTCGTCAGAAGCGCCCGTCTTGGCTGCCGCGCCAGTGGCTGTGCCTGCGTCGGCCCAGGTGATGAAGGTCTCTGACCCTGTCGGGCTTGCTGCGCTGGCGGGCGCCGCTGCATCGGCCGCTTCTGCAAACGATGGCGCCGCCTCGATTGAAAACGTGGCAGTGGCGATAGCGGCTGCCCCCGCGGCGTCTGCGGGCACTTCGGCGTCCTCCCCAAACGTCGCGGCCAGCCTCAACAACGTCCAGCAGGCGCTGGCGAGGGCAGATGGGAGCGAGCCGCGCACGACTGCTAAGCCCGAGGCGCCAAAGGAGCGTCGCGTGGTGACTGAGAGTGCACCTGCCGCGAAAAAGGAAGTCACCGCAGCCGCTCGGCCCGTGCCTCCGGCGCCTACGCCGACGTCAACGAACAAGTCTGCGAACGATGATGCCGAGTTGCTTGCAGCCATGTTGCCGCACCTCAAGCGCAAGGGATCCGCTCCGACCAGCCCGGCATTCGAAAAGCGCTGCGGTCAGCTTTCGGATGACGCGCTGGTGGAGTGCCGAGTCAAGTTCTGCAATGGACGGGAAGGGGTGGACCCAGCCTGTCCGTCTGCGGTGAGTCGCTGACGGCTGTCCCAGATCGAGGGTCGCAACGAGTCACCTCTCTCGGGTCCACACCCATTCAATAGCGCGGCCTTGGTGATCCGGTAGCCGCTCGCCCTTCTGGAAGTTGGCGTTGTGACGCAAGTCGGTGACCGCAGCCCAGACGCCGCCACGAGGGCACAACGCGCCGCTTTGCGCGAACAACAGTTCGTCGCGAGCGATCTTTGCCGAGCCGAGGGTGGCGGTGTTGTCATGATCAATGGTCAGTGAAACCCGCCCGGACTCCGAGCGCTCTCGGAACAGCGGAAAAGCCGCCTGCAAGGCGACAAAGAAGTCCCAATCGGTCAAGTCGCGTTCCGACGCTGCGGCGGTTGTGTCGGACTGGTACAGGCGACGGTAGTAGTCAGCGTTATAGGTGAGCTCATACAACTGGCGGCCATTGCCGGCCAGGATCCTCACCACGCTCAGTCCCTGCCGCAATCGCCCGTCGGCATACCGCGCGGGCTCGATGGTGCAACGCATATCGCGGTCGCGCATGAGGATGCTTCCATCCTTCTGCTTGTGGCAGATCTCGATCAGCGTTCCATCGAAGGATCTGAAGAAGAAGCGACCGTCCGGCGCCCAGTAGGCGTAGTAGCGCTTTTCGTCCTCGATCTCGTAGCTGCCATCGATGGGCAGGTCTGCGAGAACCTTGGCACCAGGCGGCATCTCGCCGTCCGAGACGGGGCGCCAGCGGCCGGTCTCGTGGTCGAGATCAATGATGTCGTCAGCGGTGTGATGTCGATAGAGCCACACGGGAAAGCCTAAGGTTTGGTTTTGTTGACGATGGCGTCGATTTCCTTGAGAAGTGCTGCGGCGCGGCCGGGGTCACCCGTTTTCTTGGCGCGGTTGAACTCCATGATCTTGTCCCATGGGAAGTCGCCCCCGCCGGGGTTCTGCGAGGACTCGATGATCTGCGCGTCAGTTTTGGGTTCGCCTCTGCCGACCTTGACCCGTTCTTTGGTCACCGGGTGAATCGCGTATCCGCGCTTCAGATCGTCATACTTCGGCCCCAACTCGTCACCGTACTGAGCGCGGTTGCGGCGATAGATGACTTCCTTGAGCTCGGGGTCCGTTTGGTCCTTGAACTCCTTGCCGATCGCGCGACGTTCTGCATTTGCGGCTCGCGCGATTTCTTCGTCGCTCTTGCCTGCGGCCTTCATCCGATCGACGAGGCCTCCCACACGTCGCTTGACGGCAACCTCGTAGTCAAGCCGCATCAAAGGCTTGGCGCTGTGGGCCAGCGTGTTTGCGGTGTCGGTCGCGCCGTCGACCCTGGCTGGCTTGGCCCGGTCCAGGAGCGAGTCAAGTTCCTTCTTCAGGAAGCTCATCACGGCGGGTATCTTGTCCTTGCCCAGTGCTTTCAGCCGCTGGATCTGCCGCTCGACAAGCTTCAGCTTTTCGACCTTGTCACCTAACACCTGACGGGCCAACCACATGTGGCGCACATCGGACAGGCCAAGAATGATCTTCTCGGTGATCTCGTTGAAGTGGCGCACTATTTGGCGGCTGTACTGATCGATCGGCAGGCTTCGGAGCCAGCGCACCGGGTCTCCCTTGCCGGCGCCGCGGATGATCGCCAGGATGGTCCCGAGTGCTTCGTCGGCGTGGCGACCTCCCCTGCGCAGGAATTGCACCAGAACCTTGAACACGCCTTTTAGCAGACTACCCAGCACGGGGATCAGGCCGATCAAGGTGATGGCAAGCGCGACCCAGTTCCAGAAGTCGTCATCGTCCTTAGAAAGACGGTGAAGATTGGCGATGACGTCTCGAATGTCCGCGAGTTGATCGAGGATGGGAATCGCGGTGATGATGCTCCCCACAATGGTTTGCGAGAGACTCGGGTCTTCGTTGAAGTCACCCTGTAGCACGCCCCAGAACCAATCCAGCGCGTCGTTCATCGGGCATCTCCTTGGTAGAGCAACTTGTAGAGCTGCGCCGCTTGTTCCGGAGACACGCTGCGACCGTATGCCGGGTTCGCCGGGCCTTCGTCAAAGGGATCAGGCGTCCACTCACGGGCGTCCTCTCCGATCTCGATTCGTGCGATACCGCTCTTCACTCCGTCGATGTGCAGCAGCCCCTGTGCGTCCAGCGTGCCGGACCGCATGCTGCCATCGGACATGAAGGCCTTGACGGTGGCGCCCACGACCGGAGAACCATCGTAGTAGCGCCTTTCGATATCGATGTAATGGGTCAGTTTGCCGGCCAAGCCTTCCGGCAACGCCGGGATGGTGACCGCTGCACTCGCGCCTCCGCCCCAGCTGTGGCTCGCGGCCTTAACCGTGAAGCTGCCCGAGGTGGCGAACTCGATGTCGCCCCCATTCAGCACGACCTTAGAGTCACCCCCGACGATCTCGATACGCTCCTTCGCCGTGACCGTGATCTCGTCGTTGACCGAGATCACCGTGATGTCCTTGTCTGCGAGCAACTCCAGCGCATCGGTGTGCGCGCGCAGCGAGAACTTGCCGTTGGCGGCGATCGCCTGCAGTTCGCCTTCGTGCGTGTAGAGGCTGGTGGTCTCGCCTGAGACGAGGCTGGCGGTGTGCGCGGCTGCGGCGTGGATGTCGGCCTGCGCCACAAGCGTTGTGTCTTGCCCCGAGTAGCTTGCGATGCTGGCCGGGCTCGTGGTGATGGCAGCGCTTGGCGTGTCAAACACGATCACCGGCTTGGCGAACTGGGCCACCGGATCCTTGGCCTCGCGGGTCGCTCCTTGCTGCTCGCTCGGATGCTTGCCGTCTTGGGTGATGTCGATCGTCTCCAGAAGGTTTTGAAGCGCTGCTTGTGCATGGGCCTCATGGCTCGTCAGGGCGAGCGCGCCCTGCGCTTGTGCCGCCTGGCCCAAGGCCTGCCCAAGTTGCTGGGCGCCCTTCAGCTGCGCAACGGCCTCGTGGACGTCCATCTGGCCGCCCTGCGCGCTGCCATAGCTGCCGGCGCGCGCTGTGGTGGACAGCAGCAGGCCCTGCGCGGCACGCACGCTGGCCCAGCCGTCGGTGTGGCCGTAGAAGCCAGAGCCCAGCCACGCGCCGCGCTGTGCGCTGCCCGAGCCCTGGCTGATGATGTGGCCCAGGCTCAGCTCGCTCCAGGGTGAGCCAGCGCTGTGGCTGGCAAGACGCATGCGCAGCTGGCCGGTCGCGTCGTCGATCACCCATTCGTTGGCGCCATCGTCGTCGAGCGTGTGGCTGTGCCAACCTGAGAGCGTGCCGGGGTGGTTGGCACCCGAGTTCACGCCGGCCGGCCAGGGCAGGGCGTCCTGGCCGTTGTACAGCTGGCCGACGACCACGGGCCGATCCAGGTCGCCTTCGATGAAGTCGACCAGCACCTCGGTACCCACGCGCGGCATGAAGACGGCGCCCCAGTTGGCGCCCGCGCTGGCCTGGGCAACGCGCACCCATTGGCTGGAGGAGGCATCGCCCGGGGCATGGCCGGTGTCGTCCTGCCCCGGCGTGGTCGGGCCGGGCAGCCCGCCGGCGAGGGGAGATGCGCCGCGTTGCCACGGGAACTGGATGCGCACGCGAAGGTCGCGCTCGGTGGTAAGGGGCTCTTCGGCATGGCCGACGACCAGCGCGGTCTGCACCCCCGGCGCTTGGGGCTTGGCGCGGGCAGAGGGCACGAGCGTGGCGGCGGCCGGAGCAGCCTGGAAATGTTGCTGGTAGCTGCCCGCTTCGAGGTCGGTGCGCTTGAGCAACTGGGCCGCTTCGCTGCCGAGGTTGTTGGCGGCTTCGTGTTGAACGGCCAGCACGACGAAGCGGCTGTCGTCCGAGCCAAGCGGATAGCGGCTGTGCTCGGTGAGCTGGAAGTCGGCGCCGGGGGCCAGCGTGCGCACGGCGCCATCGCCGAGTAGCGTCTTGCAGGCGAGTTCATGGCGCGCGAGGGCCAGTGCCGTGCGCTGGTCGGCAAGGGGCGTGTGGGCGGTGTCTTCGTCGGACTCGAACCGGCTGTGTCGGCGCTCGCCGTGACCTTCGTATTGCTCGAGCTCGGGCAGATCGCCCTGGGCCAGCGCGCTGCGCGATTGAGCGCTGACGCCCGCGAGCTGGCGAGGGTCCCATGCGGCCAGGGTAACGGCGTTGGGAACGACCTGCCGCGACAGGGCGATGGAGGTGAGGGTGTCTTCGGGCAGGCCGTGGCGCCGTACATCGGGGCGACCGAAGCGCAAGGCGCCCAACGAAGGACGCTCGGCCGACGGGTCGCTGATGACGAGGCAGTGCTTTGCGTTCTTGGCCTCGCTCAACGGACGGTCGTCGTCGATGTGTTCCAGGCGCCAGTTCCAACCTTCTTCTGCGAGCAGGCGCTGCACGAAGGCGGCATCGGTCTCGCGGTACTGGGTGGTGGTGCCGCGACGCGGCGCGGCCTCCAGGGCCTCGGGGCTCAACTCGAAGCGAAAGTTGGCCTGCGGATACGCGCGCAAGACGGCGTTGACGATCTCATCGGCACGTTGGCCGAGGAAGACGCGCGTGTCGTGCCGCAGTTGCAGGAAGTGGGTGAAGGCGACGAGCTGCAAGCGATAGCGGGCGAGGCCCCCATCGGCCCCGAGTTGCGCTGCTTCGGCCACGTAGCCGTGCCAGGTGCGGTAGCGGCCGTCGGCGCACATGAGGCGCAGGCTCATCTGCTCGCCGATCAGCGCCTTGAGCGAGAGCTGCGCGCTGGTGCTGAGGCAATCGACTTCGGCGACCAGCGGGCTGAGCGTGGCATCGGGTTGGCCCAGGCCGCTCACGTCTTCATGCCAGCGTGCGCTCTCAACCACCAGCGTCGCGCTCGGCAAGGCGGTTTCGATCTGCAGCAGTCGCTTGTGCTGGCCGATCGACAGCAGGGCCTTCAGGCGATTCAGACCTTCTGATACTGCTGAGGTGACCGCCGAGGTCATGGTGCTCGGGTTCATTTTTTTGTACCTCTCCCTTTGTGCCGCAGACGTTCTTGGGTCTGCGCACGTGTGTCTTACGTCGTCACGGCAGTGTGATCGTCACGTGCACCGCCTGCGGCGCAAGCTTCACCACCTCCTGATAGGCCGCGAGGTCACGCTCGGTGCTGCGGGTCAGCTGCCAGCGCATCGCGGTGAAGGCAAGCACGCCCAGCAGCGCAAACACCGAGCCGATCACCCACAACGGCACTTCGTTCTTCAGGCGGTTGCGGACCTGGTCGGGTGGCGCCCAGTGAGGCGCGAATGCAGCGCGCGAGCCCTTGAGGTGGGCAATCTCATCGCCCAGTCGCGCCGTGAGGTAGTTGAGCTTCTCGCTGCCTTCGATCAGGTACTTGCCTTGGAACCCCATCAGCAGGCACATGTGGAAGACCTCGAGGATCTGCACACGCGCTGCGCCTTCTCGCCGCAATGTTTCGAGCTTGGCAAAGAACTGCTCGCCCGCGAGCTGCTCGCCGAAGAACTGCAGCTGCAGCGGCTGGCGTTGCCAGGCGTCGCGCACCTTGAACTGCGACATCAGGATCGCTTCGTCGACCGTGGCGCAGAAGGCGTACTTGCACAGGTGCACGTCTTCGGCCGAACTGCCGAGCTTGGTCGCACCGCGCTCGAGGCCGGTGAGGAACTCCTTGATGTGCGAGCGGAAGGCGTCGGCATCGGTCGGCCCTTGCTTCGCGCGCAGCAGAAAGAGCAGGTAGAACCCGTCGTACATCAGGTCGATGAGCGTGCGGGCCTCGCGCGGCGTGCTGCCACTGGTGGGCGTGAGGCCCGGCGTCGTGGCGCCGCCGAACAGCGACGGCGGCTGGGTGGCGTGTGCGTTCATGCGTTGATGGCGATGAGTTCGAGTTTGATGTCGGCAATGCCGGCTGGCACGTAGATCGAGATGGCCTGCGCTTGCAGCATGCGTTCATAGAGAGCGCCCCGCGGCTCCAGCGCGAAGTAGTAAGCCCCGGGTCGCACCGGGATGGCGGCCGGCACTTGCACCGAGTGCGAGAGCGGCACGCCAGGCAGTGCAGAGAGCACCAGCTTCTCCACATCTTCCGGCGCTCCGATCTTGAAGCGCAACGGCACCGCGTCGACCAGCTCGGCCGGCGGCATGGAGGCGCTGACGCCGAGGTACAGGTTGGTCGAGGCCGTGATCTGTTGCGCATCGAGCCGGCCTTGGTGGAACGACGGCCGCACTTCAGACAGCGAGACACCGAAGTAGCGCGTGGAGATCACCGTCTCCAGCAGCTCGCGGATGATGTGGTCGAGGCGGAAGAATGCCGGGCCGGGGTTTGCGTGGTCGTAGGCAGGCAGGTCGGCGAGCGTGAAGCCCTTCGAGAAGGTCATCAGCGCGCCAGCGAGCTCCAGCAGCCGCTGGAAGAGGCGCTCGGGGTGCAGGCCCGGATGGCGCATCAGATGCGCAAGCGATGCATACGCGCCGCTGGCCGTGTGCAACAGCCAGAACGACGCGACGTCTCCGGAGCGGAACTCGATGATGTTCTTTGACGGTTCGCGGTGGAAGCCATACAGCGCGTCAACCTTCGCCTGCAGCACGTCCAGCAGGCGGCGCAGGTAGAGAAAGACCACCGGCGATGCCTGGATGGTGAGCGACGGTGGCACGTAGCGTGGGTCGAGCTCGAAACCGCCGGTCGCGTTGCGCCGCACGCGCAGCACCGGCATGCTGACGAGGTGGCCGCGCGGGTCGTGCTCGGCGATCAGCTTGACCGACTTGCCGAGCAGGCTCAACGGCGCGGCCGCCGCGTCGGTGTACTGGTCCTCGACGTCCTTCTGCACCTGGTAGTAGCGCGCGGCAGTGTCGGCTTCTTCGCGTGTGGAAGCGAAGTTGCTGCCGTTCGTGCGCAGCGGCGCAGCGGCAACATGCAGCACCGACTCGTTGCCTTGACCGAAGGCCGTGTCGAGCGCGAGCGGCTCCGGCAGCTCATCTTCAGCGGGTGCGTTGTAGAACTCGCCATCGGGCAACACCATCTGCAACTCGGTGAGTCGCAGCCGGCCGGCCTGCAGGGCATCGGTGTCGACCTTGATGCTGCGCACACCCCAGGCGTATGGATGCAGACCACGCACGGCTTGTGCAAGCCGCCACTCGTGATAGGCGTCCTGCTGCTGGAAGTGCTGCGGCCGCAGAAAGAGGCCTTCGCCCCACAGGACTTTGGGTGTCGGGATCAAGTTCTACCTTCCAGGCGAATCTGTCATTCAGTTGAGGGCGCACATCGAGTTGCTGAGCTTCAAGGCGCTGGTGGGCACGCCGATCGGCTGACCATTGGCCACGCTCAAGGCGCAGGCATGTGCCCCAAGCACGAGGCCGTCGCCGAATTGAACGTTCTCCAGCTCGAAGGCATAGCGCCAGCGCTGTGGCGCTGCTGCACGGAACAGCGCGACCACACCGACGTGCGTCGCTTCGCGAGCCCAGCGCTCGCTGATGCGTTGCTGCTGCCCAGGCAGGAGGACGATCTCGCGGCTTTCGATCAGCTCATCGCCAAGTGTTTCTTTCTCTTTGCCGTTGTTACCGAAGGTTTCCTGCGGTGCATTCAGAAACGCAGTGGCGCCGCGCAGCTTGTAGACGCGCACTACCAGCGAGAGTGATCGGCCTGCGGCGTCGACGTTGAGCGAGTCGCTTGCCGCGAGCCTGAGCGTCATGGGTCGCGCAGGCTTGGCGGCTTCAGGCAGCTCAGGTGCTTGAGGCAGCTCCGGCTTCTTGAAGCCGATCGTCTCGAGCGCCTTTTCTCCCATGTTGCCGAGCCCTTCGCCGAACTTCTGCGCGCCGCTTTGAATGGTCGCGCAACCAGACAGCGCTACCGCTGCGAAGAGCAACATCACATGCGTGAGATGTCGATGCTGTGATGGTTCTCGCGTGGTCATTTGTTGATCGTCGCAATGCTGCGAGCGCCGCAGTTTAAGGGCGCATACAAGCAGTTGCGCATCGCGCCCCTCAAGAGAGGGATGGTCCGCAAACATCGATCCAGTAACACTGCGTAAGCCTTGCGGACATTGCGAATTTTTGCGATTTAATCCGCGCCAGCAGAAGCTGGATCAAACCATCCAACGCCACGCGCGCTCGCACAACGAGCGATCTAAGGGAGTAGTTCTTCGATGTTTTCTGACAGTCGCCTTCAGCGGCCGTTGATGGCTTTTGCCTTTGCAGGCAGCCTCGTGTTTCTCGGTGCTTGCGGCAGCACGCCCGCTCCTGTGAAGACGGCGCTTGCGCCAAGTTATGCGGACCTCATGGCTTCTGCCGAAGAGGCTCATCGCAAAGGCGGCGTGGTGGAAGCGATGGGCTTCTACGAGAAGGCTGCCAAGGCCGACCCTTCGAAGAAGCAGCCTTGGGTGCGCATCGCGCAAGCGCAGTTCGATGCTCGCAACTACGGCTCTGCCATCACGGCATCGCAAGAGGTGCTGCTGCGTGACACGAGTGATGTCACCGCGAAGAGCATCATGGCCGTGAGTGGCTTGCGAGTGTCGGCCTACGCGCTCGATCAGCTGCGCATGGCCAATGCTGTCGGCGGCAACACACGCGAGGAAGCTCAGGCGCTGGCGCGCATCATGCGCGACTCTCTTGGCGAAGCGATTCTTCCGCCGGCAGCCGTGGTGACTGCACCTGCGGCCGACAAGCCTGCGATTGCGCGACCCGTCGTCGCGCCTCAGCCGCAGCCTTTGAGGCGCCCATCTGCTGCAGCGTCTGCGCCTGCAGCGACACCCGAACCCAAGCGCAACCCGTTCGATGCCCTGAAGGGCTGAGAGTTAGCCCGTCTGTTGAGAGGATCCCCATGGCCAAGAAAGACAGTGTTCAAAAGCGTCTCGAACGCGTTCGCCCGCCGCGCGTGCAGCTTTCCTATGACGTCGAGATCGGTGATGCGATCGAGAGCAAGGAGCTTCCATTTGTGATGGGGGTGATGGGCGATTTCACCGGCAAGCAAGATCCCGACAAGCCCCTTCCCAAACTCAAGGACCGCAAGTTCGTCAACGTTGACCTCGACAACTTCGACGAGGTGCTCGAGGGCATGGCACCGCAGGCCAGCTACCGCGTCAAGAACAAGCTCAGCCCCGAAGGCGGCGAGTTCGCCGTCAACCTGCAGTTCAAGTCGCTTGACGACTTCAGCCCCGAGGCCGTGGTGCAGCAGGTCGAGCCGCTGCGCAAACTGCTCGAGGCACGCACGAAGCTGTCCGACCTGCGCAACAAGCTGGCCGGCAACGACAAGCTCGAAGATGTGCTGAGCGAAGTGCTCAGCAACACCGAGAAGCTCAAGCAGCTCGGCCAAGAAGCCGGCAAGGATCAGGAGTAAGCCATGAGCGCCACGTTGCAATCCGCGAATGCCGCCGCGGCCGAAGCCACGACAACCGGCTTGCTCGACGACATCGTCGCGCAGAGCAAGGTTGCCAAGACGACCACCGAGCACAACCGCGCCAAAGACATCATCGGCGAGCTGGTGAAAGAAGTGTTGCAGGGCACGGTGGTCGTGTCGGAAAACCTCTCTGCCACCCTTGATGCACGTGTGGCCGAGCTGGACCAGCTCATCTCCGCGCAGCTGAGCGAGGTCATGCACGGCGCCGACTTCCAGAAGCTCGAGTCCTCCTGGCGCGGCCTGCACTACCTGTGCAAGCACACGAGCACTGGCGAGCAGATCAAGATCAAGGTGTTCAACACCACCAAGAAAGAACTGATCCGCGACTTCAAGACCGCGATCGACTTCGACCAGAGCGTTCTGTTCAAGAAGGTCTACGAAGAAGAATTCGGCACGTTCGGTGGCGCTCCCTTCGGTGCACTGATCGGCGACTTCGACATCGGCCGTCAGGCCGAAGACATGTACTTCGCCGAGCAGATGTCGCACGTGGCGGCAGCTGCGCACGCGCCTTTCATCGCAGCGGCTTCACCGGAGTTGTTCGGCCTCGAAACCTTTACCGACCTCGGAAAGCCGCGTGATCTGGCCAAAGTGTTCGACACTGTCGAGTACGCCAAGTGGAAGTCCTTCCGCGAAGCCGAAGACTCACGCTACGTGGGCCTCACCCTGCCGCGCTTCCTGGGCCGCCTGCCTTTCAATCCGAAGGACGGCATCACGACCGAAGGCTTCAACTTTGTCGAAGACGTGACGGGAGTCGATCACTCCAAGTACCTCTGGATCAACACCGCCTACGCCATGGGGGCTCGCCTCACCTCGGCCTTCGAGACCTACGGTTGGTGTGCTGCGATCCGCGGTGTTGAAGGCGGTGGCCTGGTCGAAGACCTTCCGACCCACACCTTCCGCACCGATGACGGTGAGATCGCCCTCAAATGCCCGACCGAGATCTCGATCACCGACCGCCGCGAAAAGGAGCTCAGTGATCTTGGCTTCATTCCACTGGTTCATTGCAAGAACACCGACTACGCGGCGTTCTTCGGCGCCCAGTCGACCCAGAAGCCCAAGAAGTACGACAGTGACGCCGCCAACGCAAATGCAAGCCTGTCGGCTCAGTTGCAGTACATGTTTGCGGTCTGCCGCATCGCGCACTACATGAAGGCCATGATGCGCGACAAGATCGGGAGCTTTGCCTCCGCAACCGACGTGCAGGCTTTCCTGACTCGCTGGATTTCGCAGTACGTCACCACGGATGAGACCGCCTCGCAAGATGCCAAAGCCAGGTATCCGCTGCGCGAGGCATCCATCGAAGTGTCGGAAGTCCCGGGGCGCCCCGGGGTGTACCGAGCGGTCTCGTTCGTCCGGCCGCATTTCCAACTGGACGAACTGTCCGTGTCTTTGCGTCTGGTGGCGGAATTGCCATCGGGCGGAAAAGGCTGACTTCTGAACCAAGTCCTGAACTAAGGGAAGCAAATAAATGAAAGACATCTACGTTGATTTCCACGGTGGTGACATCAAGGGTGAAACCGAAGATGCCAAGCACAAAGCTGCCAACTGCATCGAAGTGAGTGCGTTCTCGCACAAGATCACCCAGCCGAAGTCGTCGACTTCTTCCAACGCCGGTGGTCACAGTGCCGAGCGGACTGAGCACGGCGAGATGATCTTCACCAAAGACATCGACAAGGCATCGGCCAAACTCTGGCAAGCGTGCTCGGCCGGTACCGTGTATCCCAAGGTCACGGTCTACTTCTACCGTGCCGTCGGTGGCTCTAACTCCACCACCACCGGTGCCACCGCCAATGCGCGCACGAACTACCTCAAGATCGAGCTGCGCAACGTGCTGGTGTCGTCGGTCAACACCAACATTGCGAGCGACACCGAGCTGCCGACCGAGACCTTCGGTCTCAAGTACGCCGCTGTGAAATGGACCTACGCCAAGTCGCAGATCACTGGCACTCAAGCGGCCCAGATGGACGCCGAAGGCGCGTGGGATCTGTCCAAGAACGTCGCGTTCTTCTGATCTTCCAGCCGACTTCTGGTGTTCCCGGAAGGCGGCCTATGCCGCCTTCTTTTTTCATGGTGATGCGTGCAAAGGTTTACCCCCTCGCTGCTGGACCGGCTCTTCGACGATTCGGTTGACACCAGCGCTGACCATCTGCAACGTGGCTTGACGCTCGAGCAGATGAAGGCCTCCGTCGCGCGCGACATCGAGTCGCTGCTCAACACCCGTATCGGCCCAATGCCGGAAGCGTTTTCGGGCTTGCCGCTCACGCGGGATTCCATACTCAGCTTCGGGCTCGACGACTTCGTCGGACTGAGCCTGAGCAACCCCAACGACCGCGCCACCATCTGCCAATCCATCCGCGAAGCCATCTTGCGGCACGAGCCTCGCTTGCAAGGCGTCGAGGTGACGATCACGCCCCACGCGGGCTTGCGGCAATTTCTGAACTTCACCGTGACCGCCATGCTGGTGCTCGACCCGACGATGGAGGCCGTCAGCTTTGATGCCTTGCTGCAACCTGTGACCCAGCAGTACGCGGTGTCTCACTCGCGCGGTTCTTCGTTGTCGCAGTCTTCATCTCCTGCGGGCAACACATCGGTCCATGGATAAGCTGCTGCCGCACTACGAGCGCGAACTGGCTTTCCTGCGGGGGGAGGCCAAGGAGTTTTCGCAGCGCTATCCCAAGGTAGCGGGGCGCCTTCTCATCGCGAACGGCGTCGCAGAAGACCCCCACGTCGAACGGCTGATCCAGTCGTTCGCGCTGCTGTCAGCGCGCGTGCAGAAGCGCCTGGACGATGACTTTCCTCTGGTCACCGAGTCGCTGCTGGAGGTGCTGTATCCCCACTACCTGCGGCCGTTTCCATCGTGCTCCATCGCCCAGTTCGATGCCGGCGACGCTGTAGGCCAGATGAGCGGCATGACCACCATCCCGCGCGGCACGCTGCTGAGCAGCCGGCCCGTGCGCGGTGTGGCCTGCAAGTTCCGCACAGTGTTCGATGTGCAACTGGGTCCTTGCACGGTTGCTGGCGCCGGCTACCGGCATGCGGTGGCCGCCCCTCAAGGTACGCGCCTGGTGCCCCAGGCCACCTCGGTGGTGTCGATCCGGCTGGAACTTCACTCGGGCCAGATGAACTGGTCGGACCTGCCGAAGCGTCTTCGCGTCTACCTTGATGGCGAGACTTCCCAAACCAGCGCCCTTCGCGAGGCGCTGTGCAACCGCGTGGTCGGTCTGCTGATCCAGGACACGCCTCACGGGCCTTGGGTGGGGCCGTTCCCCAGCCGCCCGGAGATGGCCGGCTTCGACGACGATGAAGCGCTGATTGACTACGACGAGAGGTCCCATCCTGCCTATCGCCTGTTGACCGAGTACTTTGCCTTCCCAGCGAAGTTCGACTTCGTCGACCTGCAGTTGCCGCCCCACGTGTTTGCCGCCATGTCCCGGTCGGCGCAGAGTGAACAAGCGGCCGGCCCGCGCACCATCACTTTGCACTATCTCCTGTCAGGCTTTCGCTCCGATTCCGACGAGGCGCGCCTGCTGGAAACGATCTCCGCCCGAAACTTCGGGCTCGGCTGTACGCCGGTCGTCAACCTCTTCCGCCAGAACGCAGACCCCATCCGGGTCACGCACGCTGCCGCCCAGTACCCGGTGGTGGTTGATGCGCGCCGGGCGTTCGGGTACGAGGTCCATTCGATCGACAAGGTGTTTCGCGTGAAGCAGACCCCGCAGGGCGAAGCCGTCGAAGAGTTCAGGCCCTTCTTCTCGCTGCACCACGGCGACATGCTGGGCGCCGGTGGCGGTGCTGGACTCGGCCAGGGGGAGCGCCGCCCGGTTCGCTATTGGCACGTGCAGCGCGACGACGCGGTGGCAGCGTCGAGCCCGGGCTACGAACTCGAGATGTCCATCGTCGATGCAGACTTCGAGCCGGCGCTGCCGCAAACGGACACCCTTTCCATCCAGGTGACGGCCACCAACCGTGACTTGCCAAGCCAGCTTGGATTCGGCGCTGTCGGGGGTGATCTCTTCATTGAAGGCGGCACCGTGGCGCGCGCGATCCGCATGCTGCGCAAGCCCACGGCCACCCACTCGTTCGAACGCGGCAGGGGCAGCTTGTGGCGGCTGGTATCGCACTTGTCGCTCAACCACCTGTCGTTGAGTGGCCGCGGCATCGAAGCCTTGCGCGAAATGTTGCGCCTCTACGACCTCCCGCAAGACGCCACCAACCGCCGGCAGATCGAAGGCTTGGTGTCGGTTGATTTCCTGCCGGCGACGGCCTGGTTGGCGGGCGAGCCGTTTGCGACCTTCGTGCGAGGCACGGAGGTGCGGATAGTGGTCGACGAAGAAAGCTATGTCGGCACCGGGCTCGGCCTGTTCGTCGCAGTGCTTGACCGATTCTTCGGCCTCTACGTGCACATCAACAGTTTCACGCAGTTGACCGTGGTGTCGTCGCGCACGCAGCAAACCCTTTTCAAATGCCCGCCTCGAAACGGTTCGACGGCCCTGGTCTGATCGACCAACTGCTGGCAGACCCCCACCGCTTCGAGTTCTTTCAGGCGGTGAGGTTGCTGGAGCTGGCTCTGTCTGACGGCCCGGCTCCGGCCTCGGAACTCGTGCCGCGGCAGCTCAAGTTCCGCAACTCTGTCTCGTTGTCGTTCCCTGTCAACGAGATTGAAGCTTTGTCGGTACAGCGCACCGAGGCTCACGAAGGGCAAGCCCAAGACCAGCCAATAGAGCGTGTCGAGATGACGCCCGCGTTTATGGGCTTGCTGGGCATGACGGGTGCATTGCCGTTCTCCTACACCGAGCAGATCGCGCAGCGTGAGCTGTACCAGCGCGACTTCGCTGCCCGCAGCTTTCTTGATCTGTTCAGCAACCGTGCGGTTGCGCTCTTTTACGCGGCCTGGAAAAAAAGCCGCCTGCATTTGCAGTATGAGTCCGACCGCAGGAATCGGTTTGCACCGATGGTGCTGGCGCTGGCCGGGTTGGGGCAGTCGTCGCTGCGCGATCGGTTGGGACCTGAGCAAGGAGGCGTGGGGGACGAGAGCCTTGCGTTCTTCGCTGGCGCCTTGCAGCACCGGGCGTTGTCCGCGAGCCAGCTGGCGCAGTTGCTTGCCCGCTACCTGCATGTACCGGTTCGCATCGAACAGTTCTGCGGGCGCTGGTACCCGTTGCCGGCGGGAGCGCGCACGGAGCTCGGCATCGGCAACGGCGTGCTTGGCCGCAATGCACTCTCGGGCGAGCGGGTCTGGCAGCGCGACTTGCGCGTCAAGCTCATCCTGGGGCCGCTCACGCACGAGCTCTTTCGGCGCTTCCTTCCTGGCGCTCCTGGTGCCACGGCCTTGCGCGAATTGACCACCCTGCTCAGCGGTGTGAGCCTGGAGTACGAGGTCAACCTCACGCTGCGCGCCGACGCAGTCGACGGCAGTACCCTGAGCTCGCGCCGCTCGCCGCTGGCGGGCCGACTCGGGTGGGACACCTACGTGCAGACCCGCCCTCAGCACGTCGACCGCTGTGACGTGCGCTATGAGATCCATGCCGCGCAGGCCTGAGCTTCACCCAAAAGAACCAACCTACACGTCGCTGTCATCGCCATCACATGTCCAACAACCTCAAGACCCTCATCTCGAAGCTCAACGACACGACCCGTCGCGCCGCTGAGCGCGCCGCCAGCCTGTGCATGGCCCGCGGCAACTACGAGGTCGACCTGGAGCACCTGTTCCTGGCACTCCTCGAGAGCCCGCAAGCCGACCTGTCCTTGTTGTGCAAGCGCTTCGGTATCTCGAGCACCGAACTCCAACGCGATCTTGAAAGCGAGATCGCCCGTTTCAAGACCGGCAACAGCCGCACCCCGGTGTTCTCCCAGCACCTGCCCGTGCTGCTGGAGCATGCCTGGCTCATCGCGTCGCTCGAGTCGCACACCAGCCGCATCCGTGGCGCGCATCTCCTGCTCGCACTGCTCACCGAGCCCAACCTCAGCCAGCTTGCGTTCCGAGGCTCCAAGCTCTTCGTCAAGTTCAAGCTCGATGAGCTCAAGCACAAGCTGCCGGAGCTGACCCAGGGCTCACAGGAAGCTGCCGAATCCGTGCGCGCAGTCGATGCGCCCGCTGCCGACAGCGAGGCCGATGCTGCCGAGCAGGCTGCAGCCCCCGGCAAGACCCCGGCGCTCGACCAGTTCACCACCAACCTCACCCAGCGCGCCCGCGACGGCAAGGTGGACCCGGTGATCGGCCGCGATCCCGAGATCCGTCAGTGCATCGACATCCTCATGCGCCGCCGCCAGAACAACCCCATCCTGACGGGCGAAGCCGGCGTGGGCAAGACCGCCGTGGTGGAAGGCCTCGCGCTGCGCATTGCACAAGGCGACGTGCCGCCGCCGCTGCAGGGCGTGGAGCTGCACACGCTCGACATGGGCCTGCTTCAGGCCGGCGCGTCGGTGAAGGGTGAGTTCGAGAACCGCCTGAAGAACGTGATCGACGAAGTGAAGAAGAGCCCGCATCCGATCATCCTGTTTATCGATGAAGCGCACACGATGATCGGCGCGGGCGGCCAGGCCGGCCAGAATGATGCGGCCAACCTCTTGAAGCCCGCGCTGGCTAGAGGCGAGCTGCGCACCGTCGCCGCCACAACCTGGGGCGAGTACAAGAAGTACTTCGAGAAAGACGCAGCGCTGGCGCGCCGCTTCCAGGTGGTGAAGGTCGAAGAGCCCACCGAGCCGCTTGCCGCCGCCATGCTGCGCGGGATGGCGCCGCTGATGGAGAAGCACTTCAACGTGCGCCTCTTCGACGAAGCGATCACCGAGGCCGTGCGCCTGTCCGCCCGCTACATCAGCGGCCGGCAGCTCCCCGACAAGGCCATCAGCGTGCTCGACACGGCCTGCGCCAAGGTGGCGCTCGGCCAGAACGCCACGCCGTCGATCATCGAAGACACGCAGCGCCAACTCGAACGCCTGGGCGCCGAGCGCGAAGCCTTGCTGCGCGAACAGGCGGCTGGTGCCGACCACGCGGCCCGCCTTGGCGAACTGAACGACTTGCGCCAGCAGTTGACAGACCAGGCCGGCGCGCTCAAGTCTCGCTGGGAGCGCGAGAAGGCGCTGGTGGCAGAGATCCGTGAGATGCGCAGCCGTCTGGAGTCGACGCCAGCGCCCGAGCCGGCCGAAGGTGCCGCAACCGAAGCGAAGCCCAAAGCCAAGGCGTCCTCCAAGGCGGGCAAGGCGGCAACCCCCGAACAAGCGGCGCTGCAAGCCAAGCTCGCCGAGCTGGAGCAACTGCAGGGCGAGACCCCGATGGTGCCGATGCAGGTCGATGGCACCGTCGTCGCCGAGATCGTCGCGGCCTGGACGGGCATTCCCCTCGGCAAGATGGTCAAGGACGAGATCAAGACGGTGCTCGGCCTCCTGCCCACGCTCAAGGAACGCATCATCGGTCAGGACCATGCGCTCGAAGCGGTGGCCCAGCGCGTGCGCACCGCGCGCGCCAACCTGGAAGACCCGAACAAGCCCAAGGGCGTGTTCATGTTCGTCGGCCCCTCCGGCGTCGGCAAGACCGAGACCGCACTCGCGTTGGCCGATGTGCTCTACGGCGGCGAGCGCAACATGATCACCATCAACATGAGCGAGTACCAGGAGGCTCACACGGTGAGCGGCCTCAAGGGCTCGCCCCCCGGCTACGTGGGGTATGGCGAAGGTGGCGTGTTGACCGAGGCGGTGCGTCGTCGCCCCTACAGCGTGGTGCTGCTCGATGAAGTGGAGAAGGCCCATCCCGACGTGCTGGAAATGTTCTTCCAGGTCTTCGACAAGGGCGTGATGGACGACGCCGAGGGCCGCGAGATCGACTTCCGCAACGCGGTGATCATCCTCACCAGCAACGTCGGCTCGCAGACGGTGATGCAGGCCTGCCTGAACAAGCCTGCCGAGGAGCTGCCTGATGCAGACGCCCTGGCCGAGCAGTTGCGCCCGCAGCTCTACAAGGCCTTCAAGCCGGCCTTCCTCGGCCGCATGAAGGTGGTGCCGTACTACCCCATCTCCGACGATGTGCTCGATCAGATCATCCGGCTCAAGCTCGACCGCATCGCCGCCCGTGTGGCGACCAACCACAAGGCCCAGTTCGACTACGACGAGGGCCTGGTTGAGGCCGTGCTGGCCCGCTGCACCGAGGTCGACACCGGCGCTCGCGCGGTCGACCATATCCTCAACGGCACCTTGCTGCCCGAGATCGCCGAAAGCGTGCTTGCCCGCATGGCGGAAGGGCAGGCCATCGGCCGCATCAAGGTCAGCGCGGGCAAGGACGGGAAGTTCAAGTACAGCGTCAGGTGAGGCGGTTGGCGTTACCAATGTTTACCTCCGTGGGTGTTGCTTCGTCCCTCTGAGGGATTGCCTGCACCCACGGCGCCCAGGGATGATTCATCCCCGGCGATAAGCGCCCGAGCCCCTAGCGCCCGCATCTCATGTCCGTCTTGTCTGCCGTTCAATCCGTGGTGCAAGCTGTGCTGGCCGCCCTCGGGCCCAGTCAGAACCAGCGCCTCCTGCGGCTGCACACTCCCCTCGGCCCGAATGTTCTCCTCGCTGAGCGCCTGGTCGGCACGGAAACGATCGGTCCGCGTGCACCCGGGGTTACGCCGGCCTCCGGTTTCAAGTTCGAAGTGCTGGCCCTCAGCACCAACGCTCATCTGCGTCTCAAGGACCTGATCGGCCAGCCGGTTCGCGTGGACCTGCTCACGGCGCAGAGTGCGACGACGCTGCGCCCGTTCCACGGCCATGTCACCGCCTTTGCGCTGCTGGGGAGCGATGGCGGCCTGGCCCGCTACAAGCTCACCATCGAGCCTTGGTTGAGTTTCCTGGCCCATCGGCAAGATGCTTGGGTCTTCCAGGACAAGACGGTCATGGAGATCGTCGACGAGGTCTTTGCCGACTACCAGGCCCAGGGCAAGCTCGCGCCCGTGTGGCGTTGGGATGTGGCCGACGCCAGCGTCTATGCCCGCCGCAGCCTCTGCGTGCAGTACCACGAGAGCGACCTCGCATTCGTGCAGCGTCTGATGGCGGAAGAGGGGCTCTTCTGCTGGTTCGAACATGAGGCAGGCGAAGGCGAAACGCTCGGCCAGCACACGCTCGTGATCGCCGACCACAACGGCTGCTTCCGGCCCAACGCGCAGTCGCGCGTGCGCTTCACCCAGAGTGCATCGGCAAGCTTCAAGGAAGACAGCATCACCCGCTTCGATGAAGCGCGCCGTGTTGCCCCGACGGTCCTGTCGGCTGCCAGCTGGGACTACCGTTCCGTGTCGCAGCCCGCGGCGGAGTCCACTGGCGATGAGCGTGTGGTGCCAGAGGCGCTGAGCTTGGCCTTGCACGACCAGCCTGGCGCCTACGCGTACGAGACCCCGTCTCAGGCTGAGCGTCTGGTGCGTCGCCATCTCGAAGCTCTGCAGGCGCCCGCGTATCGCTACCAAGGCGAAGGCTCGTGGCGTCATGCGACTTGCGGCACCACCTTCTCGCTCGCCGAGCACCCGAGTGTGGCCGCCGCCGACGAGTGGGTTGTGTTGACTGTGCAGCACCGTGCACGAAACAACATCACGGTCGATCTTGCGACCAGCCTGCAATCGCTGCTCGGCAAGGTGCCGCAAAGCTTTGCCGGCTCGGGCAGCGAAGCGGCGGTGGACGAATCGCCCAAGCGTGCTGCACGTCCCAGCCTGTTCCGTGGCCCTGCGAATCAGACCACCGAGCCTTTGTACCTCGCCCGCTTCTTTGCGCAAGACGCTGGCCTGCCGGTGCGTGGCGTTCCGTGCAAAGGCGAACACGGCGATCTGACGTTCACCCGTCCGCATGTCACCGGCACCCAAACCGCGATCGTCGTGGGCCTGGGCGAGCCTGTGCACACCGACCGCGACGGCCGGATCAAGATCCAGTTCCACTGGCAGCGAGGCGACCAGAGCGCGCTGCGTCTCGATCACGCATCGGGCAGCAACGCGCCGGGAGACGACAGCACCGGTACCTGGGTGCGCGTGGCGCAGCCCTGGTCGGGCGTCAACTGGGGCGGGCATTTCACGCCGCGGCTCGGGCAGGAAGTGCTGGTCAGCTTCATCGAAGACGACATCGACCGCCCGGTGGTGATCGGCAGCGCCTACAACGGCGTCGGCAGCGCCGATGCGCAAGGCAACCAGGTGGCTGCGGGCGCCGGCACGTCGACCGGCAACGCGGGCGCCTGGTTCCCTGGCACGCAAAAGGCGGGCGAGCTGGAAGGTCATCAGCATACCCAGGTGCTGGCTGGGTTCAAGAGCCAGAGCCTGGAGGCGAGCGCCAGCGGCACTGGCGGCTACAACCAGCTGGTGTTCGACGACACACCGTCTCAGGCGCGTGCGCAGCTTTCCAGCACCACGGCCTCGAGTTGGCTGCAGATCGGCCACCTGCTGCAACAGAACGACAACCAGCGCCTTGCCAAGCGAGGCCACGGGCTGGACCTTGGCACCACGGCCTATGGCGCAGTGCGAGCGGGTGCAGGGCTGTATCTCAGCGCCCATGCGCGAGCGAAAGGCAGTCTATCCAGTGGCCAACCGGCCGATGCGCGGGCTGCGGTGGCGCAGCTCGAAGCTGCTGCAGAGCTCACTCAAACACTCAACGAAACAGCACAGAAGCACAACGCCAAGCTGAGCGGAGAGCCGCAGCCGAAGGACTTGCCGGTACGCAAGGGTCAGCAGTCGAGCGTGGAGAGCCTGGGTAGCAACGACAGCCGGGGCGATGGGGCATCTGCCGAAAGCGGCGAAATTCCAGCCATCCAAGGTGGGAGCGGCAGTGTGAGCGCCTGGAGTCGCCCCGAACTTCTGGTCAGCGCGCCGGGCGGTGTCGGGAGCGCCACACCGGCTGACAACGTGGTGAGCGCTGGCACAAACGTAAGCATCAGCGCCGGCCAAGACGTCAACCTCGAAAGTCAGCGAAACACGGCATGGGCAGTGGAGAGTGGCCTGACCCTCTTCACCTATGGCAAGGCGCAGAACAATCACAAACCGAATGCCGAGACGGGCATGCAACTGCACGCGGTCAGCGGAAGCGTGAGCGTCCAGGCGCAAGGCAGCACGCTGCACTTCACGGCTGACAAGGCGGTGGCCGTGACGAGCGTGACCAGTGCAATCACCATCGGCGCGCCCAAGCACGTGCTGCTCACGGCGGGCGGTGCCTCCTTGCGCATCACCAACGGCAGCATCACGCTGACCACCAGCGGGACTGCGCAGTTCAAGGCGGCGATGAAGGAGTTGACGGGGGCGGGCAGCGCTTCGGCTTCTCTGAGCTTGCCAAAAGTAGGCAAGTTGTCGGAGTGCGCGACCGCCTTGGCTTCGGCAGGCGCGAGCGGCGCGAGCGCCATCTGATGCGTTAAGACCGCATGAGCGTCGACGCGTTGGCTGTCACCTTGGCGGCGTCATTGACATCGGGCATCCCGATGTTCGCGCTGATTGATCCACTGTTGGGCGAGCCCATTCCTCTTGAGCGGGGTGATGTCGCCGATATGGCCGCTTTGACGAAGGCACGAGAGCGGACATGGTTGCGACCTGTTTACTGCATCGAGTTGGCAGCAAGCATCCCCTTGCCTTTGCATCAACACCCCTACTTGGTAGAGATGCATGGTCCCGACGACCCCCAGCTTGCAGAAACGGTGGAGATGGCCGCCGAGGAGCTGAGCCACAGCCAACTAGAAGGTTTGCGGGCTTCAGGCAGTGCACCACACCGCATCGGCGGTTGGCTGCAAAGCAGCCTCGCGGCTCCGGAACTCACACGGGCGCTCAGCGCCATGATGCGGGTCAATACTCATGCCATCACAACAGCGCGCTATCAGCGCCTGGCAGATCGCCGTGTCTTGAGCTGGCTGCGCCAAGTGGTCGGTGACGCGCGAGTCGCAGGACAGCTTGGTCGCATCCAAAGCTGGAGCTACCTTGATCCTTGCGGGCATCTGGCGAGTCTCTGCAGCTCCGACGTATTGGCGATCCCGGTGCGCTTGACCCAAAGCGAATGGACAGAATTCATGAAAGGTGATTTGCTGCATCCTGCGGTGGCCCGGTGGTTGGGCGAGCGAGCGCTGCGTGCGACATCGGGCGATGCGAGTGCGCTCGAGACAACCAGCTGCTACCTGCAGGCGAACGCCGCGCTGGAGCGCGCGCAGGCCGCCGCGCGGCGCTGGCCCCACCGGTTCACCCGGTTGTCGGATCACGTGACCTGGGCCGTCTTGGCCTTGTTGCATCCCGACATTGACCGAAGAGCTGACGTGGCGCACTTGCTCAACGAGCGGCCCCTCACCAATGAACCCGTCGAAACCGTTGACGACTTGAGCGCCACACTCAGCGCCATCTGCCAGAAGGTCTCCACATGAGCACCCAACAAACACAGCAGGGCTGCGACGCCTGTAACAAGAGCGGTCTGTCGTTGCTGTTGTTGCGTCCCAGTCCTATCGCCACACACAGCGACATGCAGGCACCTGGCTCAGCCAACGCTGTGGCCGACGCTGCACTGGTCACCCCCTTTATCCCCGCTGGGCTCACAGAAAGCCGCCCTGTGCTGCGCCTGCTGCGGGAGGGCTTTGTCCACCTGTACATTCCGAGCAAGGATCTCTGGCGTTGCTGGCGCGTGACTGAGCACGCCGATGTGCTGGAGCAGAACCACCCTCTGTTCGCCACTCCCTCAGTCGATGCGTCGTGTTGCCGCAAGGGGCACAACACCTCGGGCTTCAAGCTCATCCATATCCCTCAGGCGCATGAACTCATGGGCCAGAGCATCTGGCTGGCCTTCAGTGCCAACCGATGGAGCGACAAACTCAAAAGCCAGAACAAGGCCAACCCCAAGGCCATGGTAGAGGTCAAGCTTGGCAGCACCACTGCCCCGGCCTTCAAACCCGATGCTCAGGCCCTCAAGCGCCAACTGCTCGAATGCAATGTAGGCACTTGGCGGCTGCCCAAGGTGGACGAGGGCTTGCAGCCCCTGTTTCGCTTCAACAGCCTGAGCGACGATGCTGAAGTTCAGCATCTCGCCCAGACCCTGCAAAACGCTGCATCAGTCCACCCCAAGACGCTGGGGCACGAACTGGCCGTCGTGCTGCCCGACCCTGTGGGCTATGCGGCGGAGCTCAACGCGTTGCGGCTGATCGCCGACAAGCGTGGCCAGCAATTGCCCTTGGAAGACCAGCACAAGCTGCAGAGCCACTTTGTGCTCAAAGGCTTGATCGACAACGTCGCTGACAAGCGGGCCCTGGACACCTGGGCCATGGTGATATCCAAGCGCGAATTCGACCGCATCACCCGTCAGCCTGCCATGAAGGGTCGGTGGGTGTCGCTGGATGGCACCGTGACGGTGGAGTCCAACGGCAGCACACCGCCGGGCGTGCGCGATGACGCGATGGGGCGCTACTGGATGGAGGGACGTGAGGAAGTGGTGGCCCAGAAGCTCCCCGAGTTCCAGGCCAAAGCCAAGAAAGAGATCGAGAAGGGCTACGACCCAGTGGCAAGCGAGCTGTGGCTCAGAGCTCTGGAAGACAAGACACGCAAAGCGCTCGAACCCTATGAACGGCAGTGGTTGGCCGGGCGTGACCATGCGGCTGTGGCGCAGTACTTTGCGCTGCACTTCGACGACGCTGAACGCAACCGCCCCAGCACAGTGCAACAACACAGCCCGGGCGACACCTACATCAGAGAGTCGGCGCACATCGACGGCCCGCCGCCGAAGACATCGGTGCAATTGCTTGATGCCTACATGGCGGCCTACTACAAGCAACCCGAAGATCCCCAGGCCTTTGCGGTGAGGGCCATGGTGGCCAACCAGAAAGACCTGTTCACCGAGTTGAGCAAGCAGTTGGCAGGTGATCCCAACGTGGACAAGGACGCCGAGGAGAAAGCTGCGGAAGAGGGTGAAGACAAAGTCGGTGGCATGCGGGACAAGTCGGTGGACTTCATCAAAGGGCTGCTCGAAGTCAAGGGCGAGCACTTCAAGGTCAAGTACAGCTGGCTGACCAACGCCACACTGAGTCTCGCCATGGGGCCGATGACCAACCTCAGTGCGGCTCTTACCACCTATTTCACTTTGGAAAGGGCAGATGCCCTCAAGGGGCGCCGCTGGGCGGCAGCACTGGCCATGAACGCAGCGGCCTGGTTCGGGGGCATGAACACGGCGCTCAAGTCGGCCATGGGCCAGCGCGTGGTGCGGCCCGTGCTGGTGAGCTTTTGGTTAGAACAAGGTATGGTGAACCGGGCCATCCTGGGGCCGCGTGGGGAGTTCCACGGCTGGATGGGTGCGCGTGTCGGTGGCAAGACGCTGGTCACGGTGCTCACCGACACCGAACGGCTGGCCAGCGGGCCGCTGGACATCAAGGCCCTGGTCACGGGCGCAGACGCTTCTAATGTGGCCCGAGGCAAAAAGGCCAGCGCCGCTCTGGCCGCGCAGGCCAGCGGCGCGATCGTGCTCAACGCAGCCACCGGTCTGACGCCGCAACAGGGCGCGGCCTTGTTTGCGCAGCAAGTGGAAGAGGCACGCAAGATTGGCGGCACCATTCGCGCAGCCCTCCCCCAGGGCGCCAAGGCCGTGACGATGAGCATTGATGGTCGCCTGGCCCTGGCCAGCGTGATCGTGCAGACCATCGGCATCATCAATGGTGCGAAGGCGGTGAACAAAGCCGAGGATGCCCTGAAGGCCGCAACCGACGCTGACCGTGCAGCCAAGGAGAAGGCGCTGCGCGATGCCAAGCTGGGCTACATGGACAGCCTGGGTGGTTTGGTGGCTGGGAGCCTGGATGCCATACGCGTGGCGGGCGAGGCCATGAACCTGCAGCGCGGGGCGGCGGCTGGGGCGACCGCGCTGAACTCGATTCATGCGCTGAAGTTCGGCGCGCAGGTGGCGGGCGTTTTTGGGGGAGGCTTGAATGGTTATGTGAGCTATTTGAAGGCTGGCCAAGCACGTAAGGACGGGACTGACTCTGTCGCGCTGTTGCACTACTTCGCTGGTTCTGCCTTTTATGGAACGGGAGCAACCGCGTTGGCTCCCGTCGCCGCCTCTGGTCTTAACTATCTGGCTGCCCGCCAAATCGGCGGCAAGATGGTGCAAGGTGCCGCTGTTCGACTCGCTGCTGGCGTGGCCGCAGGCGGGTGGGTTCCGATCGCCGGTTGGGTGTTGCTGGGGGTCGGGATCGCGGCCTCAGTTGGAGCGGCCATCTTGGAGCCCACTCCCCTAGAAGCTTGGGCTCGGCAAACGCCTTTTGGCAAGGGGCCGGGCGGGGAGAAATTCAAGACCTTGGAAGAGCAAAACAAGGCGTTGAACAAGACTTTGGGTCTTTCCGCCCAATCCGAGACAACTGAGGCCCGGGCGGCGTGAGCAACCCAGTCAAACCCCATGCGGTGTACGTACAGGACCTTCTAGCCGCGCCGCAGGTCACCACGAACGGTTGGGTACGGGGGGTCTACCAGCACGCCATCGAATACACCACATTTGACCGGAGCGTACGGGGGGTCCCATTTCTGTTCGGTGGAGTTGGTATTGCTTCGTTGGCATTCTTTGCCGGTGGAACGAGTTTCTCTCTGTTCGCAGAGTCAATTGCTGATGGCGGATCGTTGTTCTCATGGGCAACGTTGATCGGGACCTTGCTGTGGACGGGGGCTGCCCTCTTCGCCCTCATCCACTACGGCCGCCGTGAGTTCTTCCGTCCGCTGGACTTGCCCATCATCTTCGACCGCCAGCGTCGCAAGGTGTACCGCCTAGACCAAACACCACCCCGCGGCGTGTTCAGTGCCTTCAAGCCCTGGCCCATCCGCTATGTGGAGCACGACTGGGACGACATCGTGGCCGAGCATGGGGTGGTCACTTTCACAACGGGCAGCTCTGTGCACCGCCAGCACACCCTGGCCTTGATGGTGCGTGACAAGAATCCTGGCGAATTCAAGGGTGAGATCACGCCCGACAACACACCACCGTATGTCGATGGCTTCGTCTTCGGCGACCCAAAGACGCTCAGCGAATTGACGACGCCCCGCGTGTGGGAGCACGTGCGCCGCTACATGAACGAGAACGGCCCGGCGCTGCCACCTGGCGAACATTTGGCCGATACCAGCGTGCCCATGACCTGGTGGGACAGCTTGGACGCCGTCAGCGTGTTCGGCCCAGGCCATCTAAAGCGCTGGCGCGAGCGCTGGGGCTGGATGACGATCATGCATCTGCTCTCACCCCTGATGCTGCCCCTGGCCGTGCTGATGGCCACCACGAACTGGCTAAGCTACAAGACGGCGTATCCCGTGCAGTGGCCGCAGGAAGTGCGGCACAGGATCGGCCCCCCAATGGCGACCGGCTCAGTGTGATTTGAAGTGTCTCCCGCATGAACGGCGTGTCGGCTGAGTTTGGCTCAAACCCGTCGCACTGCAGGCCTTGTCCTACACCCCCACCACCCGGTCCCCCATTGGAGCCCGTGCGCCGCGCGCCTAGCATCTCCACATCAGCGTCACCTGGAGCGCCCCATGCCGCACACCCACTCCGCCCAGCAGCCGCCGCGCCACTTCTCCATGTTGCGCGGCTTCCACCTCGCCGACTTCGTCACCCTCGGCAACGCCGCCTGCGGCACCCTCGCGGTGTTTCTCGCCATGGCCTACATGAACTCGCACGCGTTGCAGCAGTTCTACGCCGCTGCCGTGATGGCCCCGTTGGCGTTTGTATTCGACGTCCTCGACGGCCGCATCGCCCGCTGGCGTCAGACCCACTCCGCGCTCGGCCGCGAGCTTGATTCCCTCGCCGACATCGTCTCCTTCGGCGTCGCCCCCGCCGCACTCGGCTATGCAGCCGGCCTGCAAGGTGGCTGGGACGTGATGGCCCTCGTCTACTTCGTCTGTTGCGGCGTCTCGCGCCTCGCGCGCTACAACGTCACGGCCGAGTCGCTGTCGGGTGAAGACGCCAAAGTGCGCTATTTCGAAGGCACGCCGATCCCGACGAGTGTGTTGCTGGTCGGCGTACTGGCCCTGGCGGCTTCGATGGGTGCGCTGGGCGAAGGCCTCTGGGGCGGCACCTGGCAGATCGGCCCGTGGGTGCTCCACCCGCTGTCACTGATGTTCGTGCTCTCCGGCACGCTGATGATCAGCAAGACGCTGCGCATCCCCAAGCTCTGATCGAGCGGGGCGCGCAGCGTCCCGCTCACATCACATGCGCTCGAACACAGCGGCAATGCCCTGTCCGCCGCCGATGCACATCGTCACGAGCGCATAGCGCCCCTGCGTGCGCTGCAGTTCATACAGCGCCTTGACCGTGATGATCGCGCCGGTCGCCCCCACCGGGTGGCCGAGCGAGATGCCGGATCCGTTAGGGTTGACCTTGGCCGGGTCGAGGCCGAGGTCCTTGCTCACGGCGCAGGCCTGCGCCGCAAACGCCTCGTTGGCCTCGATCACATCAAGATCGCTCACCTGGAGGCCTGCCTTCTCCAGCACCTTGCGCGTCGCAGGCACCGGGCCGATGCCCATGTAGAGGGGGTCGACACCGGCGTGCGCATACGCCACCAGCCGCGCCATTGGCTTCAGGCCACGGCGCTCGGCCTCGGCGCGCTCCATCAGCACGACCGCAGCAGCGCCGTCGTTTACGCCCGAGGCGTTGCCGGCGGTCACCGTGCCGCCGTCCTTCTTGAAAGCGGGCTTGAGCTTGGCCATGTCGTCGAGCTTCGCGTTGAAGCGCACGTGCTCGTCGGTGTCGAAGGTGACCGGGCCCTTGCGGCTCTCCTGCACGATCGGAACGATCTGCTCCTTGAAGTAGCCGGCCTCGATGGCCTTCTGCGCGCGGCGGTGGCTCTCCAATGCCGCCTCGTCCTGCTGGCCGCGGCTGATGTCCCACTTGGCGGCCACGTTCTCGGCGGTAATGCCCATGTGCACGTTGTGGAAGGGGTCGTGCAGGGCACCGACCATCATGTCGACCAGGGTGGCGTTGCCCATGCGCGCGCCCCAGCGGCCTTGCGGCAGCGAGTAGGGGCCGCGGCTCATGCATTCGGCGCCGCCCGCGACGGCGATCTCGGCGTCGCCGAGCAGGATGCTCTGCGCCGCGCTCACCACTGCCTGCAGGCCCGAGCCGCAGAGGCGGTTGACGGTGAGGGCCGGCGTGTCCTGGCCGATGCCGCCTTCGATGGCCGACACCCGCGCGATGTACATGTCGCGCGGCTCGGTGTTGATCACGTGGCCGAAGACCACGTGGCCCACGTCCTTGCCGTCGACCTTGGCGCGCGCCAGCGCTTCGCGCGTGACGGTGGCGCCCATCTGGGTGGGCGTCACGTCCTTCAGCGCGCCGCCGAATGTTCCGATGGCGGTGCGCACACCGCTCACGACCACGACTTCTCGTTTCATGTTGAGCCTCGATAGGGTTGCAGGGGATGAGCCGCATTGTGAACACATCGACAATGAACGTCCGTCCATTCAACCCATCGAACGACCATGAGCGATTCCTGCATCGTGATCACCGGTGCTGCGGGGGCCCTGGGCCAGGCCGTGGTGCAACATTTCCTCCCGGCAGGCCACAAGCTCGGCTTGCTGGACCATGACGAACAGCGCCTGCGCAGCGTCTTTGGCTCGCCGGCAAACACGGTGCTGCATGCGGCCGACGTGACGTCTGCCGACAGCGTGAGTGCCGTGATCGCCCAGGTGCTGCAGGCCCATGGCCGCATCGACGCGCTGGTCCACATCGCCGGCGGCTTCGAGATGGGCGAGGGCGTTCACCAGATCACCCGCGCGTCGTGGGACCGCATGATGAACCTGAACGCCTGGTCGTTCGTGAACCTCACGCAGGCGGTGGTGCCCGCGATGCAGCGCCAGGGTGGCGGCCGCATCGTCGCCGTGTCGGCCGCCGCGGCCCGCGAGGGGCAGGCGCTGAAGGGCGCCTATGCCGCCTCCAAGAGCGCGCTGCAGCGGCTGGTGGAGTCGCTCTCGCACGAGGTGCGCGCGCAGGGCCTCGCCGTCAACAGCGTCGCGCCCACCACGCTCGACACGCCCGCCAACCGTGCCGCCATGCCTGATGCCGATCGCTCGGCATGGGTGCCGCTCGACGTCGCAGCGCAGGCCATCGCCTTCCTCGCCACGCCGGCCGGGGCCGCGGTGCACGGGCAGCACGTTCAACTCGGCAGCGCCTGATCCATGTCGACGGGCACCTCGACGCGGGTTCGCACGTCGCTGGGTGAACTGCAGGGCCTGCGCGACGGTGGCGTGAGTGCCTGGCTCGGCGTGCCGTATGCGCAGCCGCCGGTGGACGCGCAGCGCTTCATGCCTGCGGCGCCGGTGCAGGCCTGGCATGGCGTGCGCGATGCCACGCAGTTCGGCGCCGCCTGTCCGCAGAAGGTGGTGGGCAGCATGAAGTCGCTCGGCCCCGCGCTGAGCGAAGACTGCCTCACGCTCAACATCTGGAGCCCTGCGGCCGATGGCAAGAAGCGCCCGGTGGTGGTGTGGGTCCACGGCGGCGCCTTCCTGCTCGGCAGTGCGCGGGTCTACACCGGCGCGCATCTCGCGGCGCAGGGCGACATCGTGGTCGTCGCGCTCAACTACCGGCTCGGCGTCTTGGGCTTTGTCAACTTCGGCGAGGCACTCGGAGACGAGCGCATCGCCAGCAACCTCGGCCTGCGCGACCAGGTGCTGGCGCTGCGATGGGTGCGCGACCACATCGAAGCGTTCGGCGGCGACCCCGGTCGGGTGACCCTCGCCGGCGAATCCGCGGGCTCGATGTCGGTGTCGCTGCTGATGCATTCGCAGGAGGCGCGGCCGCTCTTTCACCGCGCCATCATGCAAAGCGGCGCTTTGAGCCTGATCCATGACCGCGAGACGAGCCTCCAGGTCGCGAAGCTCTACCTCGATCACCTCGGCGTGAAGACGCTGGAGCAACTGCAGGCGCTCCCGGTCGAGTCGTTGCAGGCCGCGCAGGAGGCCGTGCACCGGCAGCTGCCACAGACCATTCCCTCTGCGCCTTGGTACGACGGCGCGCTGCTGCCCGCGTCGCTCACCGAGGCGCGCCAGGCACCCACGCCGCCGATCCCGCTGCTTGCCGGCTACAACCGCGACGAGATCCGCTTCTTCGAGCTGTGGCGCGGCGTGGCCGATGTGTTTCTCTCGCGCGAGCGCATGCAGGCGGTGCTGCAGCGCCAGCATGGCGACGGCTTCGCGGCCCAGGTGCTCGCGGCCTACCCCGAGTCGAAATACGGCCTTCGGCGCCTCGGCACGCACATGAGCTTCGCCATGCCCACGCTGCATTTCGCGCAGCGGCACGCCGCGCAGCACCCGACCTGGTTCTACCGCTTCGACCGTGGCCACCCGATGCTGGGCGCGATGCATGCCATCGAGCTTTTTTACCTGTGGGACATGAAAGGGCTTCTGCCGACGATGCTGCGCGGCGGCCCGCTGTGGGGCAGCCGCCGCGCACTCGCCCAGCGGCTGCGCCGCCACTGGATCCGCTTCGTGCGCGAGGGCCGGCCGGGCGACGAGTGGGAGCCATTCGACGCCCGCCGCGCCACGCTCGTTTTCGACCAGCGAGACCGCATGGTCGACGACCCCGAGGGCCGGCAGCGCGAGGTGTGGGGCGCCCAGGACAGCGCGCCCGGCATGGCCGGCCTCGGCGGAGCCTGAGCGGGCACGCCATTTGCCCGAATGGAGGGCCGCTGCGGCGGCAGACGTGTCAAACAGCGGCCCCGGCCCTGCATTGAATGGAAACAGAAGCCCAAGAAACGACCCGTTCCTCCACTGGCGTGGCTGGCCTGAACGAAGTGCTGCACGGCGGGCTGATCGCCGAACGCATCTACCTCCTCGATGGCAACCCCGGCGCCGGCAAGACGACGCTCGCGTTGCAGTATCTGCTCGAAGGGGTTCGCGTCGGCGAAAAGTGCCTGTACATCACCTTGTCCGAGACACGCGGTGAGCTGATCGCCAACGCGAACTCACACGGCTGGTCGCTCGAGGGCATCGAGATCTTCGAGCTGATTGCCGACGACCTGCACGCCGACGCCGAGGGCGACCTCACCATGTTCCACCCGGCCGAGGTGGAACTGAACACCACCACGCGCCGCATGCTCGACAAGATCGAGGCGGTGAAGCCCGCGCGCCTGGTGCTGGACTCGCTTTCGGAGTTGCGCCTGCTGGCGCAGAGCTCGCTGCGGTATCGGCGCCAGATCCTGGGCCTGAAGCAATACCTCGTCCGCCGGCAGTGCACCGTGCTGCTGCTCGACGACCGCACGGCCGAGGGCATGGACACGCAGCTCCAGAGCATCGCGCATGGCGTCCTGACGCTCGATGCGTACACCCCTGCCTACGGCCGCATGCTGCGCCAGCTGCGCGTGGTGAAGTTTCGCGGCAGTGATTTCCGAAGCGGGCTGCACGACTTCGTCATCAACCGTGGCGGCCTGACCGTCTTCCCGCGGCTGTCGGCCGCCGAGCATCGCACGACCTTCACGCGCGAGACCGTGCCCAGCGGCGTGGACTCGCTCGACGCGCTGCTGGGCGGCGGCATCGACCGTGGCACCGCCACGCTGGTCATCGGCCCGCCCGGCACCGGCAAGTCGACCGTGGCCTTGCAGTACGCGCATGCCGCGGCGCAGCGTGGCGACCATGCGGCCATCTTCAACTTCGAGGAAACCGCCGCCATCCTGACGGAACGCGCCGCGGGCCTGGGCATGACGCTGCACGAAGGCGTGGGCCCGGGAAAGATCGCCGTGCGGCAAATCGACCCGGCCGAGATCTCGCCCGGCGAGTTCGTCGCGTTCGTGCGCAAGGCGGTGGAGGTCGATGGCGCACGCGTGGTGGTGATCGACAGCCTCAACGGCTACCTCAACGCCATGCCCGACGACAAGCAGCTCACGGCGCAGTTGCACGAGCTGCTGTCCTACCTCAACAACCATGGCGTGGCGACCTTCCTCATCGCAGCGCAGAGCGGCATGCTGGGGCCCACGATGCGCTCGCCGGTGGACGCCAGCTACCTCGCCGACTCGGTGGTGGTGCTGCGCATGTACGAGCATGGCGGCGTGGTGAGGAAGGCCATCTCGGTGGTCAAGAAGCGCAGCGGCCCGCATGAGGATTCGATCCGCCGCCTGTGGTTCGATGAAGCCGGCGTGCACCTGAGCGAGCCGCTGATGCACTTGCGCGGCGTGCTGACGGGGGTGCCGGTCGAAGTCGAGTCGTCCGAGTCGGCACCGGCGGGGTCGCGGGTTGCCGATGCCACCTGACGCCGGCATCGCCCACACTCCCGACGCCGAGCGTGTGCTCGTGTTGCCGGTCACCCGCCGCGATGGCGAGGTGACCGAGCAGTTGTTGCTGCGCGCCGGGCTGGACTGCCGTGTTTGCGCCAGCCTGGCGGTGCTGGCAGGTGAGCTGGCGCAAGGCGCGGGCGCGCTGCTGTTCACCGAGGCGGCGCTGGCCGGGCCCGGGGTCGACGTGCTCACCGGCGCCTTGGCGGCGCAACCGCCGTGGTCCCAGGTGCCGCTGGTGGTGCTGGTGCGCGACCACAGCAGCTCATCGGCGGGGTTGAAGCTCCTGGAGTCGCTCGACAACGTGACGCTGCTCGACCGCCCCGCCTCCACCCGTTCGGTGATCAGTGCCGTGCAGTCGGCGCTGCGCGACCGGCGCAAGCAGTACCGCATCCGCGACCAGCTCGAGGAGCAGGCGCTGGCCGATCGCCGCAAGGACGAGTTCCTCGCCACGCTCGCCCACGAGCTGCGCAACCCGCTCGCGCCCATCCGCACCGGGCTGCAAATCCTCTCCAAGCTGCCGCAGCCCGACGAGAAGGCGATCCGTCTGCACGAGATCATGGAGCGCCAGATGGTGCAGATGGTCAAGCTGATCGACGAGCTGCTCGAGATCTCGCGCATCTCCACCGGCAAGGTGGTGCTGCACAAGGAGCGGGCCGACATGCGCCATGTGATCGGCATGGCGCTCGAAGGCAGCCAGCCGCTGATCGATGCTGCACGCCACACGCTCGACGTGCAGCTGGAGGAGCAGCCGGTGTGGGTCTATGGCGACCCGGCTCGGCTGGCGCAGGTGGTCAGCAACCTCGTCAACAACGCCGCCAAGTACACGCCCAACGGCGGGTGCATCACCGTGCGCATGGCGCACTGGGACGGCGTGGTCGAGGTGAGCGTTGCCGACAACGGCGTGGGCATCCCTGCCGACATGATCGACTCGGTGTTCGACATGTTCGCCCAGGTCAACCGCACGCTCGACCGCTCGCAGGGCGGCCTGGGCATCGGCCTCGCGCTGGTACGCCGCCTGATGGAGCTGCACGGCGGCTCGGTGCGCGCCGAAAGCGCCGGCACCGACCGCGGCTCGTGCTTCACGCTGCGCCTACCGGCCCTCGACCATGCCGTGGTGGACAGCGGCGCGCCGGCCGCCGAAGGCCAGTTCGCCATGCGCGAGAAGCGCCTGCGGGTGCTCGTGATCGACGACAACCAGGACGCCGCGGAAACGCTGGCCATGCTGCTCGAATCGCACGGCCACAAGACGCTCAAGGCCTACAGCGCGATGACCGGCCTGGCGGCGGCGGCGCGCTTCCGGCCGCAGGCCGTGTTCTGCGACATCGAGATGCCGGGCATGAGCGGCTACGAGGTGGCGACGCGGCTGCGTGACGAGCCGCGCCATGCGCCGGCCTTGCTCGTGGCCGTGACGGGTCGTGGCGCCCGCGAGGACCAGCAGCGTTCGCTGCAGGCGGGCTTCGACGTGCACCTCACCAAGCCGATCGGCTACGAGGCGGTGCGGCAGGCGCTGGCGCGCCTGTGAGGCCGCTTACTTCAACACGCCCAGCTTGAGCAGCAGGCGGGCGTATTCGACCTGCGCGTACAGCGCTTCCATCTCGCGCTTGAGCTCCAGCCACTGGGCCACCTTGGCTTGCATGGCGGCGTCGGTCTGGGGTGGGGTGGGTTCCTTCGGCGTGTCCATGGACGCATGGTGCCTGAGCCGGCCGAAACCGGCACCCCATGGACAGGGGCGGGCGGGCACTCGCTTCACCAGGTGGGTGGTTCGCGCAACAGGCCCGTCCTGAGAAAGTAGCCCACGATCTTCTCGGCGCCGCGCGTGCGGTGCGCATGCGTGGCCGGGTGAGCGAGCGCCCTCTGTCGCACCTCGTACGCATCGGCGATGCCGGCATCGCGGTAGACGCTCGGGTTGTAGTAGTCGGCCCAGCAGGCCTTCAGGAACGCGGCCAGCCATTCGCGGAAGGCCGCCAGCTTCTCGGGCGGCCAGCCCGGGCTGTAGCGCTCGAAGAGCTCGGCCAGGTAGAGCCGGCCGAAGGCGAGGTGCCGCGCCTCGTCGATGTGGTGCACCTTGTTGATCTCCCGCACCAGCGGGTCGACACGCTCGTCGCGGCCGATGAGCACGTTGTAGAAGTCGCCCAGTTCCTCCACCACCATCGCCATGCTGAAGAAGACCACCTCCTCCTTGCCGCGGTCCATCTCCTTCGCGTCCTTCGGAAGGGGCAGCTTCTTCTCGGGGTACACCTTGCCGATGTAGCGGTGGCAGAACTCGCCGAACATCACCATGTGCTTGTTTTCCTCGTCGAGGAAGTGGTGCAGGTACTCGGTGATCTCGCGGTTGTTGCTCGTGCTGTAGAGGCGGTGCGCCAGCCCTTGCACCAGGATGCGCTCGCCCTTCAGCACGAGGCTGAACATGTTGGCCACTTCGTGCAGGCTGAGCTTGTGGCGGGTGGCCTCGTCCAGTGTGTCCCACATGGGCGTGCCGTAGAGCGAGATCAGCTCCGGCGGCATGCACCAGGCGCCTTCCTGCAGGCGGCCCGGCCAGTCGAACGCGTTGTAGACGTCGTAGAACTTCCGGCATGACGCCCGGGACAGGCGCACGGCCAGTTGCGAAGCAGTTTCGGGGGCAACGGTTTCCATGCGGAGGATGGTCTGGTGCGCCGCCGCGGCGCGGTTTGACCTTCGTCAAGGCGCATGGCCACGTCCTGCAGGCAGGGGGTGGGGGTCCAGCTCCTTAACCTGGATCAAACACGGCAGCAGGCCGCCGCCATCGAATGCGGGCATGCAGATCGACCTTCATGCCCATCAAGAGCGGCCCTTGGCCTTCGGCCTCTACTACTTCGGCAGCGACGAGGGAGGCCCGCAGGCCAGCGCGCAGCGACGCCTGCTCTTCGAGAGCGCACGCTTTGCCGACGACAACGGCTTCTCGGCCGTGTGGGCGCCCGAGCGCCACTTTCATGCCTTCGGCGGCCTGTCCCCCAACCCCGCGGTGATGGCGGCTGCGCTGGCCGCCACGACGCAGCGCGTGCGCATCCGCTCCGGCAGTGTCGTCGTGCCCTTGCATCACCCGGCGCGGGTGGCGGAGGAGTGGGCCATGGTCGACGTCCTCTCCGGCGGCCGTGTCGACCTCGGCCTGGCCTCGGGCTGGTTTCCCAACGACTTCGTGCTTGCCGCGCCCGGCCACTACGAACGCCGCAACGAGCTCGTGTTCGAGCGGGTGGCCGAGCTGCGCGCCCTGTGGGCTGGCGAGCCCTTCGACGCGATCAACGCGCTCGGCGACTGCGTGCAGCTGCGCACCATGCCGCGGCCGGTGCAGCGCACCCTGCCGATCTGGATCACCGCCGCCGGCAACCCGCAGACCTTCCGCCGCGCCGGCACGATGGGCCTCAATGTGCTGACGCATCTGCTCGGCCAGTCGCTCGAGGCGCTGGCCGACAAGATCGCCGCCTACCGGCAAGCCTGGCGCGACGCGGGCCAAGCCGGGCAGGGCACGGTGACGCTGATGCTGCACACCTTCGTCGGCCAGAGCGAGGCGGAGGTGCGCCGCAAGGTGAAGGCGCCGATGCTGCGCTACCTGGCAAGCTCGGCCAACCTGGTGGGCCAGTACACCGCCGCCGTGCCCTTCTTCCAGAAGCAGTGCGCCGCCAGCGCGGCGCCCGCCTCGCAGAACGACCTGGCCGATGCGCTCGAGTTCTCGTTCGAGCGCTACTACGCCACCAGCTCGCTGCTCGGCACGCTCGACGACTGCCTGGGCATGACCGACAAGCTCAAGGCCATCGAGGTCGACGAGGTCGCCTGCCTGATCGACTTCGGCGTCGATCCCGACGAGGTGCTCGCCGCCCTGCCGGCCCTGGCCGAGCTGCGCGACCTGGCGCAGGTGCCGATGGACGACGACGCGCTGCTGCTCAACGCCTGAGGGGCCGACATGTACACTCGTATATATCGACCTGGCGGAGCGTCGTCGTGTTCTCGTCTCGCAAACTCGTTGCTGCGCTGGCGCTGCTGGCGTCCCTTGGCGCCCACGCGGCCGAGCTGACGGTCTCTGCCGCCTCGAGCCTTGCCAATGCGTTCAGCGAGCTCGGCCCGGCCTTCGAGGCGGCCAACCCGGGGCACAAGGTGCTCTTCAATCACGGCGCGTCGGGCGCGCTGCTGCAGCAGCTCACCCGGGGCGCGCCGGTCGACGTGTTCGCAAGCGCCGACCAGGAGACGATGGACCAGGCGCAGACCCGCGGGCTGGTGAAGGCGGCGCAACGCAGGAACTTCGTCTCCAACGCGCTGGTGCTGATCGTGCCTGCGGCGACGACGAGGCTCCCAAAGACCTTGGCCGATCTCGGCCAGGCGCCCTACCAGCGCATCGCCATCGGCCTGCCGGCCAGCGTGCCGGTGGGGCGCTACACCCAGGGTGTGCTCGAAGCCGCGGGCCTGTGGAAGGCCATCGAGCCCAAGATGATCGGCGCGAACAACGTGCGCCAGGCGCTCGACTACGTGGCGCGCGGTGAGGTCGACGCCGGCTTCGTGTACGCCACCGACGCCGCCCTGCTGCACGGCAAGGTGAAGGTCGCCTTCAGCGTGCCGACGCCGTCGCCCATCCTCTACCCGGTGGCGCCGCTCGTGGCCAGCCCCCATGCCGCGCTGGCCCAGCGCTTCGTCGATTTCCTCGTGTCGGCGCCTGCGCAGGCGGTGCTGGCCCGACACGGCTTCGGCAAGCCGTGACGACAGACCCATGAGCACCGCCTGGGTCGCACTGGCCCTCACCCTCAAGATCGCCGCGTGGGCCACGTTGCTCAACCTGCTGCTGGGCGTGGGCATCGGCTACGCGATCGCCCGTTGGCGCTTCCCCGGCCGCAACCTCGTCGACGCGGCACTCACGCTGCCGATGGTCATGCCGCCGACCGTGCTCGGCTACTACCTGCTGGTGGTGATCGGCACGCACTCGCCGCTGGGCTCGTGGTTGCTGCAGACCTTCGGCGTGCGGCTCATCTTCACCTGGCAGGGCGCGGTGATCGCCGCCACCGTGGTGTCGTTCCCGCTCGTCTTCAAGGCGGCGCGCGCAGCGTTCGAGACGGTCGACCCGCAGCTCGAAGACGCCGCCCGGCTGCTGGGCGTCAGCGAGATGGGGGTGTTCCTCCGCGTCTCGCTGCCGCTTGCGTGGCGCGGCATCCTCGCCGGCCTGCTGCTCGCGTTCGCGCGCGCGCTCGGCGAGTTCGGCGCCACGCTGATGGTGGCCGGCAGCATCCCCGGCAAGACGCAGACCTTGTCCATCGCCGTCTACGAGGCCGTGCAAGCCGGCCAGGACGACACGGCCAACTTCCTCGTCGCCGTCACCTCCATCACCTGCATCACCATGCTGCTGGCGGCGGGCCGCCTCGTGCCGGCACGCGACAACGCACGCCGCGCATGATCTGGCACGTCGAGTTGCACAAGCTCCTGCGGCACCGCGAAAGCCGCTTCCAGCTCGACGTCTCGTTCTCGAGCGATGCGCCGCACCTGGCGCTCTTCGGTCCCTCGGGCGCCGGCAAGACGCAGACGCTCAAGATGATCGCCGGCATCTCCACGCCCGATGCGGGCCGTGTCGCCATCGGCGGCCGCGTGCTGTTCGACGACCAGCAGCGCATCGACCTGTCGCCCCAGCAGCGCCAGCTCGGCTACGTGTTCCAGGACTACGCGCTCTTCCCGCACCTCACGGTGAAGCAGAACATCGCCTTCGGCCGGCGCCCCGGCTGGCTCAACCCCCGCCGCAGCAGCGACGACGCGGCCGTCGAGCGCTGGCTGAAGGCCTTCGGCCTGCAGGCCCAGGCCGATCACTTCCCGCACCAGATCTCCGGCGGCCAGCGCCAGCGCACCGCGCTGGCCCGTGCCCTGGTGAACGACCCCGCCGCCCTGCTGCTCGACGAGCCCTTCGCCGCGCTCGACCGCTCTCTGCGCCAGAAGCTGCGCCAGGAGTTGCGCGACCTGCAGGCCGACATCGCGGTGCCGACGATGCTCATCACCCACGATGAAGAAGACCTGGAGATGCTCGCCCGCGAGACCATCCTGCTGCAGCAG
The DNA here is from genome assembly GCF_016735515.1 of Piscinibacter sp. HJYY11. Classification (NCBI taxonomy): domain Bacteria; kingdom Pseudomonadati; phylum Pseudomonadota; class Betaproteobacteria; order Burkholderiales; family Sphaerotilaceae; genus Piscinibacter; species Piscinibacter sp. HJYY11. The sequence continues at coordinate 4,890,549 of NZ_JAERQZ010000001.1, forward strand.
GGCACCGTCGCCCGGGGCAAGGGGGAGCCTTGAATAACGGGGCGACGGTGCGGTGGTCTCGAAGGCAGTTGAATCTCTGACCGTCCATCAAGAGGTGCTGCGAGGCGCATCGGGAAGAGGCGCGGCGCCGGGCTGGCTTCTCGTTTTCCAGAGCGACACGATGACGCCCCCGGTGATGAGCGCTGCCGTCACCCCCAGGCTGACGACGGCCGGGATCTTGCCGATGATGTTGACCAGAAAGATCTTGCTGCCGATGAACATCAGCACAAGCGCCAGCGCGTACTTCAGATACGCGAAGCGGTGGATCATCGCGGCGAGCGCGAAATACAGAGCACGCAGTCCGAGGATGGCGAAGATGTTGCTCGTGTAGACGATGAAGGTGTCGTCGGTGATCGCGAGGATCGCCGGCACGGAGTCGACCGCGAAGATGAGATCGGCAAACTCGACCATGCACAGCGCCAGGAAGAGCGGGGTTGCCCAGGTCACCTGCTGGCCGGTGGCCGGGTCGGGCTCGCGGACGAAGAACGCATTGCCCCGCACCTGCGACGTGACGCGCATCACCTTGCGCAGCCACTTCAGGAGAACATTGTTTTCCAGGTTCGGCTCGTGGTCCGCCATCCAAAGCATCTTGATGCCGGTGATGACCAGGAAAGCACCAAAGATGTAAAGGACCCAGGCGAACTGGCTGACGAGCGCGGCGCCCAGGCCGATCATGACGGCACGCAGGACGATGACGCCCAGGATGCCCCAGAACAGCACGCGGTGCTGGTACTGCCGCGGGATCGAGAAGAAGGTGAAGATCATCGCGATGACGAACACGTTGTCCATCGACAACGACTTCTCGATGATGTAGCCCGTGAAGTACTCGATGCCTCGCGCTGAGCCCAGATGCCACCACAGCCACACGCCGAAGATGGCCGCCACGGCGATGTAGCCGCATGAAAGCCACAAGCTCTCCTTGACGCCTATCTCCCGGTCATCCTTGTGCAGCACGCCCAGGTCGAATGCAAGCAGGGTCACCACGATCGCGATAAAAGCCAGCCACAGCCAGACGGCTTGGCCCAGGAAGTCGGCATGAAGGAATTCGGTCACGTCAGTTCCTTCTGAGCGCGCAATGCAGGTCGTACGGGCAGCTGCTGCTTGAGCCAGCGGACAGCGGCTTTCCACGCGCGCTGGATGGCACGCCGCAAGGCAGAGCCCAGGCGCCGCTGGCGCTCCTCGACGTACTCCACGTGCCCGTCGGCCATGTGCACTTCGATCAGGCAGCTCCGTGCGGCGTGGCGCTTCTCGGCCTGGGTCGCAACCACCACGATGACAGCAGCGATGCGCTGTGCGAACTCGCGGAAGGTCGTGCGCACGTTGGAAACCATCGCGTGCGTCTGGGTGGGCGTGAGGCCTTCGCCTCGAACATCGACTTTCATGACGTTCCTTTCTGAAGCGCCACTTTATGAAGAGTCAAATGTTCTGAATAATCGATATTTCTTGGAAAAGATTCGAAAAAAGAGGATCGTCATGAACTACAAGCATCTCCACTATTTCTGGAGCGTCGTCCGCTCAGGCGGTGTGCTGAAGGCGAGCGAAGAGCTTCACCTCTCGCCGCAGACCCTCAGCGGGCAGATCAACTTGCTGGAGGAGCGCTTGGGCAGGCCCTTGCTGATGAAGGTAGGCCGCAACGTGGAGCCCACGGAAGCCGGACGCATGGTGATGCAGTACGCCGACGAAATATTTACCTTGGGTCAGGAGCTGGAAGACGCACTTCGCGGAGGCAAGGATGCGCCACGTGCGCCGCTGTTGAAGGTCGGCTTCGTCGACTCGGTGCCCAAGCTGATCGCCTATCACGTGCTCGAGCCTGCACTTCGTCTGGAACCGACCCCGCGTCTGCAATGCCCCGAGGGGAAACTGCCGGCCTTGATGACAGAGCTCGCCATGCGCCGGGTGGACCTGGTGATTTCCGATGTGCCGTTGCCGGGGAACCTGGGCGTCAAGGCCTTCACCCATCTGCTCGGGGGCAGTGGCATTGCCTTCTTCGCATCGGAGAGGGTGCTTCGGAAGCACGGCACGAGCGTTCGCCAGGTTCGAGCAAGGTTTCCGCAGTCGCTCCAGCCGCTTCCCATGCTTCTGCCGGCTGCAGACTCTGCATCGCGGCCGCGACTCGATGCTTGGCTGCGCCAGCATGGAATTGCGCCGAACATCGCGGCCGAGTTCCAGGACACCGCGTTGATGAAGGCGTTCGGCAGGGAAGGGCTGGGTGTGTTCCCGGCGCCGGCTGTGCTGGCCAGGGAGATCTCGCGCCAGTTCGAGGTTGAGCGGCTGGGCTCACCCGACGATCTGGTGGAGGAGTTCTACGCGATCTCGATCGAGCGGCGCATCTCGCACCCGGGAGTGGCCGCGATCACCGAGGCGGCGCGCAGCGAGCTCTTTGCCACGGCGTGAGCGCCACCCCACCGGGCCCTTCCGGCGCACCTGTCGGCGGAAGCTCAGGCCTCGTCGGTGTGGTGGTGCAAGCCGAGCCGGACGGTCGCATCCAGGCCCAGCACGCGGCCCGGCGCACGCCGGTTGTCGAGCGTGATGCTGCCGCCCAGCGCATCGACGATCTCGCGGCAGATGGCGAGGCCGAGCCCCACGCCGCTGCGCAGGTCCCCAGCGGCAAAGGGCGTGAAGAGCCGCTCGCGCTGCTCCTCTGTGATGCCGGGGCCCGAATCGCTGATCACGAGTGCGGCATGGCGGCCGTCGGAGTGCAGGCGGACGCTCAGCCTGCCGTGGTCCGGCGTGTGCTTGATCGCGTTGTGCAGCAGGTTGCGGGTGAGCTCGCGCAGTGCCCACTCGTGCGAGCGCACGGGCGAGGGCTGGGTGGCGATGTCGAAGTCGAGGTGGCGCTCGCCGATGAGGGCCGACAGATCCAAGGCCACGGCGCGCACGATCTCCGCCCAGTCGGCGAGCGGTGCGTCGTTCGGGTCCTGCAGGCGCAGCTGCTCCACCTTGGCCAGGGCGAGCATCTGGTTGGCGAGCACCGTGGCGCGGTCCACGGTCTGGTTGATCTCCTGCAGCGCCTGGTCGGGCCCCACGTCGCCGCGCAACGCCGACTGCACTTGCACCTTGAGCACCGCGAGCGGCGTGCGCAGCTGGTGCGAGGTGTCGCGCACGAAGCGCTTCTGGTGGTCGAGCAGGTGCTTGAGGCGCTGCATCACCTGGTTGGTGGCGTCGAGCAGCGGCCGCAGCTCGCGCGGCGTGCCCTCGGCGCCGATGGGGGTGAGGTCGTTCTCGGTGCGGCGGGCGATGTCGGCGCTCAGCTGGCGCACCGGGCGTGTAGCGCGTTGCACGACGATCACCACCACCACCGCGATCACGACCACCAGCGCCAGCTGCCGCCACAGCGTGGAGATGAGGATCTGCCGCGCCAGCGCTTCGCGCAGCTCCATCGTCTCGGCCACCTGGATCGTGGCCATGCCCAGCGCCGTGGGCGTGGCCACGGGCTGCAGCAGCACCGCCACGCGCACACGCTCGCCGCGGAAGCTGTCGTCGTAGAAGTGCACCAGGGCCGAGTACGGGCCGCCGTCGGGCAGCTTGCCCTGCCAGGTGCGCAGCTCCGGGAAGCCCGAGACCAGCTCGTGCGAGAAGCCGCTCACCTTGTAGTACATGCGGCTTCGCTTGTCGGCCTCGAAGGGCTCCAGCGCCGAGTAGGGCACCGCGGCCTCGAGCCGCGCCTCGGGCCCGCTGCCCGCGACCGAGAGGAACTCCCCGATCAGCTTGGCCGATGCGAGCAGCGTGCGGTCGTACGCCATGTCGGCAGACCGCGACGCCTGCTCGTACAGGCTGACCGTGTTGACCGAGATGAGCGCCGCCACCGGCAGCAGGATGCCCAGCAGCAGCTGCGTGCGAAGGGTCAGCCGCTTCACGGTGCCGACTTCAGCAGGTAGCCCAGCCCGCGCAGGTTGACGACCTGCGTGCCGGTGTCGGCGAGCTTCTTGCGCAGGCGGTACACCACCACCTCGATGGCTTCGAACTGCACGTCGGGCTCGCCCGGGAAGACGAGCTCGAAGAGGCGCTCCTTCGACACCGCATGCCCCGGCTTCACGAGCAGCGCGCGCAGCAGCGCGGCTTCGCGCGGGGCCAGGTCGAGCGGCACGCCGCGGAAGTAAACCGCGGCGCTCGCGTCGTCGCAGCTCAGGCCGTTGAAGGGCCGCGGGCCGGCGGAGGCAGGCGGGGCCGCCGCGTCGCTGCGGCGGGCCAGGGCGCGGATGCGCGCTTCCAGCTCGTCGAGGTCGAAGGGCTTGGGCAGGTAGTCGTCGGCCCCGGTGTCGAGGCCGAGGATGCGGTCGCCCACGGTGCCGCGCGCGGTGAGGATCAGCACCGGCGTCTTGAGCCCCGCCGCGCGCGCCTGCGACAGCACCTGCAGGCCGTCGAGGCCGGGCAGGCTCAGGTCGAGCACCACCACGTCGGGCACGCTCGCCTGCCAGCGGTCGAGCGCACGGGCGCCGTCGCCGCAGATGGTGACGCGGATGCCGCGCCGCTGGAACGCACGCTCCAGCGTGGTCTGCATGGCCGGTTGGTCTTCGACGAGAAGCAGCTTCATGTGCACACCCTAGCACTTGCCCTAGAACTTCGGACAGCCAGCTGACAGCCTGGCTGACCACCATCGATGGCGCCCCTCAACGAGGAAACAACGAGGAAACGCCATGACACGACAACACCTGTTTGCCCTTGCCGCGCTTGCCACCCTGGCCGACATCGCCAGCGCACAAGCTTCTTCCGTCACCCTCTTCGGCGTGGCCGACGCCGCCATCGAGCGCATCAAGGGCGCCACCTCGCTCACCCGATTGCAGTCGGGCCAGATGCACGGCTCCCGCTGGGGCCTGCGCGGCAGCGAAGACCTGGGCGGCGGCCTGCGCGCCTTCTTCCACCTGGAGCAGGGCTTCACGATCGACAACGGCCAGCTCGGCCAGGGTGGCCGCTCCTTCGGCCGCCAGGCCTTCGTGGGCCTGGGTGGCAGCTTCGGCGCCGTGCGCCTGGGCCGCCAGTACACGCCCTTCGACGACGTGGCCGGCTTGGTCGGCACCAAGACCTACGACGTGCTCAACGTGGCCCGCGCCATCGGCATCGAGAACAACGACCGGCTCGACAACACCATCACCTACGTCACGCCCACCGTCGGCGGCTTCGTCGGCCAGCTGCAGTACAGCCTGGGCGACGAGCGCAGCACCACCGATGCCAGCAAGAACTCCAACAAGTCGTACAGCGCCGGCGGCATCTGGAAGTCGGGCGGCGCGATGCTGGCCGGGGCCTACATCAACATCATCGACATCGACGGCACCGTGGCGGGCGACCAGCGCCGCCGCGCGGCGATGCTGGTGGGCGGCTACGACTTCGGGTCGGTGCGCTTCAACGTCTACGGGCACGGCCAGGGCATGGGCACTGCTGAGCGCAAGCGCATCGTCGGCGGCAACGTGGCGGCACCGATGGGCGCGTTCATCCCGTCGATCGGCTTCGCGATGGTGAAGAACGCGACCGGCTCTGCGGCCGACGACGACGCGAAGATCGTCACGCTGCAGGCACGCTACGACCTCACGCGCCGCACCTGGCTCTACGGCAACTTGACGGCGGTGTCGAACGACGGCTCGGCCAGCACCGGCGCCAACCTCGGCTTCAACAGCCCGGTGCGCGGCGACACCTCCAACGGCATCCAGTTCGGCGTGCGGCACGCGTTCTGAAGACCCGGCCTGCCGCCGCCTCATCCCTTGAGCTTGAGCAGGTGGGTGATGGCGGTGGCGATGCCGCTCTCGAACTGGATGAAGTTCGCGAACTCGCTGCCGTAGAGCGGCGAGCCGACCCAGTTGTTCTCCAGCAGCGACTGGCGCCAGCCGTTCGATTCGACGGTGGCCGCCACCAGCTTGCGCAAGGCCTCGCGCTGCGGGTCCGCAAGACCGGCCGCGGCGAACACGGCGCGCCAGTTGGCGAGCTCGGTGTCCACGCCCTGCTCACGCAGTGAGGGGATGCCGAAGAGCGCGCGCCGCGACGACATCGCCAGCGCGCGCAAGCTCTTGCTTTCGATGCTCGACTTGAATTCGCTGTAGCCCGAGATCGCCACGTGCGCCTTGCCCGATTGCACGAGCGCGATGGCTTCCTTGCCGCTGGAGGTGGGCACGTAGGTGAGCTGGCGCGTGTCGAGCCGCAGCGAGCGCAGCAGCATCGCGGCCAGCATGTGGTCGACGCCGCCGGCGGAGCCGCCGGTGAAGGTGATGCTGCCCACCTGGTGCTCGAGGCGGCGCGTGAGGTCGGGCAACGAGCCGAGCATGCGGTCGTCCTGCGCGACGCAGAGCACCAGGTAGTCGCTCGTGAGCCGCGCCACCGGGGTGAGCTGCTGCAGCGCGTCGGAGCGCTCGAGCGCGAGCGCGCCCAGCATCACGAGACCGCCGACGAAGAGGCAGGCCGGGTCGCCGGCGTGGCGCTGCTGGAAGTCGGCCAAGCCGACGGTGCCGCCCTTGCCGCCCTTGTTCTCGTAGCTCAGCTGGCCCACGAGGCCTGCTGCCTGCATGGCGGCGCCGAGGTGGCGGCCCGTCTGGTCCCACCCGCCGCCGGTGCCGGCAGGGATGTAGACCTTGAGCCTGGGGAAGAGCTGCGCCTGCGGGCGCGATGGCCTCGCCTGCGCCCATGCAGCCGCGGGCAGGCCCGCAGCGCCAAGCGCAAGGAGGCAAGAGCGTCGTCTCAGCATCACGGGCTCCATCGGTGGGGAGGAGCCCATGCTCGCGAGCGGCGCTGTCAGCCGGCTGTCACCTCGCCGCGGGGAAACCCGCTGCAGCGCACTAGCGTTTACACCAAGGCCGCTGAAAGTCGGCTGACAGTTCCGCTGTCGACCATGTGTTCATTCTTCTCTTCAGGAGGCATCACATGCGTCGAGACACTTTCCTCAGATCGATGGTCGCCCTGGCCGCCGCCGGCAGCCTGCCCGGCGTGGCGCGCGCGAGCGTCAACCTCAAGATGATGATTCCCGCCAACCCGGGCGGCGGCTGGGACCTGACCGGCCGCGCGCTCGGCAAGGCCCTGCAAGACGCCGGCGTGGCGGCCACCGTGACCTTCGAGAACAAGGGCGGTGCTGCCGGGGCACTGGGCCTCGCGCAGTTCGTCAATGCCAACAAGGGCGACCCGAACGCGCTGATGGTGATGGGCGCGGTGATGCTGGGCGGCATCATCACCGGCAAGCCGCCGGTCTCCATCACCCAGGCCACGCCGATCGCGCGCATGACGACCGAGTACAACGTCTTCGTGCTGCCGGCCGATTCGCCGCTGAAGACCATGAAGGACGTGGTCGAGCAGATGAAGCGCGACCCGGGCAGCGTGAAGTGGGGCGGCGGCTCGCGCGGCTCCACCGAGCACATCGCGGCCGCGATGATCGCGCGCGAGGTGGGCGTCGACCCGGCACGCATCAACTACGTGCCCTTCCGCGGCGGCGGCGAGGCGGTGGCCGCCATCCTGGGCGGCAACGTCACGGTGGGGGGCAGCGGCTACAGCGAGTTCGCGCAGTACATCGAGAGCGGCAAGATGCGCGCGGTCGGTGTCACCGCACCGGCGCGCGTGAAAGGCCTCAACGTGGCCACGCTCAAGGAGCAGGGCATCAACGTCGAGATCGGCAACTGGCGCGGCGTGTACGCAGCGCCCGGCATCACACCCGAGCAGCGCAAGGCGCTGACCGAGATGGTGCTCAAGGCGCTCAAGTCCAAGGCCTGGGCCGAGTCGCTCGACAAGAACGGGTGGACGTCGGCCGTGCTGGCCGGTGCGGAGTTCGAAGCCTTCGTGGAGCGCGACTTCGCGGCCCTGCGGGCCACCATGGTCAAGGCGGGCATGGTGTGAGCGCCGCGATGTCGGATCTCTCTTGGCGCGGCCAGCCCGGCCAGCTGCTGCTGATCGGGCTGGGCATTGCCACCGTGGGCGGCGCGATCGCCCTAGGTGCCTGCTTCATCCCCGGGTCGGCGGGCTATGCGGGTGTCGGCCCCAACTTCCTCCCGTGGCTCGTGGCCGTGGTGCTGATGCTGTGTGGCGGCCTGCTCGCCTGGCAGGTGCGCCACGGCGGCTGGCGCGACGTGGAAGCGCCGTCGGGCGCGGCGCGCGGCGACTGGCGCGCCTTCGCCTGGGTCGGCGCTGCGGTGCTGGCCAACGCCGCGCTCATCACCACGCTCGGCTTCGTGCTGAGCTGCGCGCTGTGCTTCGCGATGGCCGTGCGCGGCTTGCGCCAGTCCGAAGGGCGGCCGGCCGGGTCGTGGCGGCAGGCGCTCGTCGACCTGGGCACGGGCCTGGCGATCTCGGCGCCGGTGTTCTGGCTCTTCCGCGGGCTGCTCGCCATCCACCTTCCCGCACTGCTGCCGCAGGGCTGGCTCTGAGGTTTTCTTTCTCCGAAGTACATGGACATCTGGAACCAGCTCCTCGCCGGCTTCGCCTCGGCCGGCACGCCGATCAACCTCTTGTGGGCCTTCGTCGGCTGCGCACTCGGCACGGCCATCGGCGTGCTACCGGGCCTCGGCCCGGCGGTCACGGTGGCCATGCTGCTGCCCATCACCACGCAGGTCGAGCCCACCGCGTCGATGATCTTCTTCGCCGGCATCTACTACGGCGCGATGTACGGCGGCTCGACCACCTCGATCCTGCTCAACACCCCGGGCGAGACCGGCACGATGGTGACCGCGCTCGAAGGCTTCAAGATGGCCAAGAGCGGCCGCGCCGGCGCGGCGCTCGCCACCGCGGCCATCGGCTCCTTCGTGGCCGGCACGCTGGCGACCGTGATGGTCACGCTCTTCTCGCCCTTCGTCGCCGACTTCGCGGTGAAGCTCGGGCCGCCCGAGTACTTCTGCCTGATGCTGCTCGCCTTCACGACCGTGGGCGCGGTGCTGGGCAAGAGTGCGCTGCGCGGCATCACCGCGCTCTTCCTCGGGCTGGCCCTCGGCCTCATCGGCCTCGACCAGATCACGGGCCAGGTGCGCTACACCGGCGGCGTGCCGGAGTTCCTCGACGGCATCGAGGTGGTGTTGATCGCGGTGGGCCTCTTCGCGGTGGGCGAGACGCTCTACACCGTGCTCTACGAAGGGCGCAGCGAACCATCGCTCAACCGCATGAACCGTGTGCACATGACGCGTGCGGAGTGGAAGCGCTCCTGGCCGGCGTGGCTGCGCGGCACGGCGATCGGCTTCCCGTTCGGCGTGGTGCCGGCCGGTGGCTCGGAGATCCCCACCTTCCTCAGCTACGCCACCGAGCGCAAGCTGTCGAAGGCGCAGGGGGAGTTCGGCACCACCGGCGCGATCGAAGGCGTGGCCGGCCCTGAAGCGGCGAACAACTCGGCGGTGACGGCCACGCTCGTGCCGCTGCTCACGCTGGGCATCCCGACCTCGGTGACGGCCGCGATCCTCTTGAGTGCCTTGCAGAACTACGGCATCCAGGCCGGGCCGCAGCTCTTCCAGACCTCGTCGGCACTCGTGTGGGCACTCATCGCCTCGCTCTACATCGGCAACGTGATGCTGCTGGTGCTCAACCTGCCGCTGGTCGGGCTCTGGGTGAAGCTGCTCAAGATCCCGCGCCCGCAGCTCTACGCCGGCATCCTCGTCTTCGCGACCGTGGGCGTGTATGGCATGCGCCAGAGTGCGTTCGACCTCGTGCTCATGTTCGGCGTGGGCCTGGCCGGCGTGCTGATGCGGCGCTTCGACTTTCCCACCGCGCCGGTCATCGTCGGCATGATCCTCGGCCCGCTGGCCGAAGCGCAGATGCGCAACGCGCTGTCGATCGGCGAGGGGCATTGGTCGGTGTTCGTGCAGCGCCCGATGTCGATGGCGCTGCTGGCCTGCGTGGCGGCGGTGCTGGTGCTGCCTGCGCTCGGCCGGTGGGCACGCCGCCGGGCCTGGTCGCCCAGGCCGGCGTGAACCTCACGCGGCGTCGATGACCATCACGTACTGCCCCGCCCGCACCGGCGAGCCGGGCTGCACGCGCAGCTCGCGCACGACGCCGTCGCAGGGGGAGGGCAGCAGGATCTCCATCTTCATCGACTCCAGCACCGCGAGCACCTGGCCCGCCTCGACCTTCTGGCCCACACGGACCTGAAGCTGCCACAGGTTGCCGGCGATGAAGCTCTCGACGCCATGTTGCCCCGGCTGCAGCGGCGCTTGCTCGTCGTCGGCCGCGGCACTCTCCTGGCTCTCGAAATGCGCCTGGCCGGAGGCGATCCAGCGCTCGCGTTCGGCGTGGAAACCGGCCTGCTGCTGCGCACGGAAGGCCGCGATGCCTTCGGCCTCGCGCGCGAGGAAGCCTTGGTACTCGGCGAGGTCGAGCTCGGTGGTCTCGATGCGCAGGGGGTAGCGGCCGAGCGGGAAGTCGCGGCGGATGCGCAGCAGCTCCTCGGCCGACACCGGATGGAAGCGGATCTGGTCGAAGAAGCGCAGCAGCCACGGCTTGCCGCCGAAGGCGCCGTCGTGGCGGTAGCGGTTCCACATCTGCAGCGTGCGGCCGACGAACTGGTAGCCGCCCGGGCCTTCCATGCCGTAGACGCAGAGGTAGGCGCCGCCGATGCCCACCGAGTTCTCGGCCGTCCAGGTGCGGGCCGGGTTGTACTTGGTGGTGACGAGCCGGTGCCGCGGGTCGAGCGGCGTGGCGACCGGCGCGCCGAGGTAGACGTCGCCCAGGCCCATCACCAGGTAGCTGGCCTCGAAGACGGTGCGTTGCACGGCGTCGAGGTCGGGCAGGTCGTTGATGCGGCGGATGAACTCGAGGTTGCTCGGGCACCAGGGCGCGTCCTTGCGCACGGTGGTCATGTACTTCTGGATCGCGAGCTGGCAGGCCGGGTCGTCCCACGAGAGCGGCAGGTGCACGATGCGCGAGGGCAGCGTGAGCCTGCCCGCGTTGCAGATGCCTTCCCAGCCGCCGGCGATGGTCTCCAGCAGCTGCGCGAGCGGCAGTTGCTCGGGGCGGTAGTGGACCTGCAGCGAACGGATGCCCGGCGTGAGGTCGATCACGCCCGGGAGCGCCGCGGCCTCCAGCGTCTGCATCAGCGCGTGGGCGCGGAAGCGCAGCACCAGGTCGAGCTCGGGCGCGCCGATCTCGATCAGGAGGTGGGTGTCGCCGGACAGGCGGGCCACGAGGCGGCGGTCGGCCTCGCCGATGTCGAGCACGATCGGTGACGACAACGGGGCCGGCGACCACGCCACGGGCACCTCGGCCAGCGTGTCGATCTCCTCGCGGCGCGCCTGTGCCAGCCGGCGCGCGGTCGGCATGTCGACCGGCACGAAGCGCACCCGGTCGCCGGCCTTGAGCTGGCCGAGATGCCACAGGTCGGCTTCGATCACCGTCACCGGGCAGACGAAGCCGCCAAGGCTCGGGCCATCGGGGCCGAGGATGACCGGCATGTCGCCGGTGAAGTCGACCGCGCCGACGGCATAGGGGTTGTCGTGGATGTTCGACGGGTGCAGGCCGGCCTCGCCGCCGCTGTCGCGTGCCCATTCGGGCTTGGGGCCGATCAGGCGCACGCCGGTGCGGCTGGAGTTGAAGTGCACCTCCCACTCGGCGGCGAAGAAGGTGTCGATGTAGGCGGGGGTGAAGTACTCGGGCGCACCGTGCGGGCCGTAGAGCACGCGCAACTCGCGCACCGGGGCGAGTGTGGTGCGCAGGGCGGCGGGCAGGCTCGCGCCGGTCGTGTCATCGCCCGGCGCGCTCAGGTGCAGCACGTCGCCGGCGCGCAGCGCACGGCCCACGTGGCCGCCGAACTGGCCGAGCGTGAACGTGCTCTTGGAGCCGAGGTAGTCGGGCACCTGCAGGCCGCCGCGCAGAGCGAGGTAGCTGCGCGCACCGGCCTGCGTGGTGCTGCCCAGGCGCAGCGTGGCGCCGGCGGGGACCGCGAACACGGTGTCCATCGGTTGCGCCATTCCATCGAGCGTGATCGACATGGCCGCGCCGGTCACCACGGCCACGGCGGCGGTGTTGAAGCGCAGCGTGGGGCCGTTCATCGTGATCTCAAGCGCCGCGGCGCCGGGGGCATTGCCCAGCAGGCGGTTGCCCAGGCGCAGCGCGCGGTCGTCCATCGGGCCCGAGGGTGGCACGCCCACCGCCCAGTGGCCCAGGCGACTCGGCCAGTCCTGCACCGTGGTCTGCGTGCCGCCGGCGAGCACCTCGACCGTGTCGGCGCGGTAGGCCAGGCCTTCGAGGCAACGTGTCCACGGCGAGCCGCTGGCGAACGGTGTGTCGGCGAGGATCTGCCGCAGGTAGCCGCGGTTGGTCTCCACGCCGTAGAGCTGTGTGTCGGCCAGCGCCTTGTCCAGTCTCGCTTTGGCCTCGTCGCGCGTGGGCGCCCACGCGATGAGCTTGGCGATCATCGGGTCGAAGAAGGGCGGGATCTCGCAGCCGGCTTCGACCCAGGTGTCGATGCGCAATTCGCGGCCCTGCCCGGGTGGGAACTGCGCCTGCGTCAGCGTGCCGGGCGAGGGCTGGAAGTTGCGGCCCGGGTCTTCGGCATAGAGGCGGGCCTGGATCGCATGGCCGCTAGGTGTGAGCGGCTTCATCAACGAGGCGAGCGGCGGCAGGTCGCCGGCGGCGAGCTCGACCATCCAGCGCACGAGGTCGACGCCCCACACCTGCTCGGTCACGCCGTGCTCCACCTGCAGCCGCGTGTTGACCTCCAGGAAGTAGAAGCGCGAGGCTTCGCTGTCGTAGACGAACTCGACCGTGCCCGCGCTGCGGTAGCTCACCGCCTTGCCGAGCGTGATGGCGGCGGCGCAGAGCTGCTCGGCCATGCCGGCGGGGAGGTTGGGCGCAGGGGTTTCTTCCAGCACCTTCTGGTTGCGCCGTTGCACCGAGCAGTCGCGCACGCCGAGGGCGATGACCTCGCCACGGCCGTCGCCGAAGATCTGCACTTCGAGGTGGCGGGCGCGCTGGATGTACTTCTCGATGAAGACACCCGAGTCGCTGAAGTTGCTCTGCCCGAGGTGGCGCACCGCCTCGAAGGCCTCCGAGAGTTCGCGCGCATCGCGGCACACGCGCATGCCGATGCCGCCGCCGCCGGCGGTGCTCTTGAGCATCACCGGGTAGCCCACCTGTTCGGCCGCCGCCAGGGCCGCGGCCACGTCGTCCAGCAGCTCGGTGCCTTCGAGCAGCGGCACACCGTGCTGCTTGGCGATGGCGCGCGCCGTGTGCTTGAGGCCGAACACCCGCAGTTGCTCGGGCGTGGGCCCGACGAAGACGATGCCGGCGGCTTCGCAGGCCTCGGCAAACGCCGCGTTCTCGGACAGGAAGCCATAGCCCGGGTGGATGGCCTGCGCGCCGCTCTCGCGCGCGGCGGCGAGGATCTTCTCGACCACGAGGTAGGTCTGCGCGGCCGGCCCGTCGCCCAGGCTCAGGGCCTGGTCGGCTTGCGCGATGTGCAGGCTGGCCGCATCGGCCTCGGAGAACACCGCCACGCCCTGCACGCCGAGCGTGCGCAAGGTGCGCAGGATGCGGCAGGCAATCGCGCCGCGGTTGGCAATCAGCAGCTTGTCGAACATTCGAGCGTCCTTCGATCAGGTGCGGGCCGTCCCGCCATGAAGGTGGCGCGCCGCGGTCGTCCGCGGCGGGTGTGGTCGGGGTCTGCGTCTCAGCGCTTGCGTGTGGGGCCGTACAGCCCGGCGCGCGTCTTCATGAAGCCGAACAGCGCGGCCAGCAGCCGCCGCGACAAGCTCTTCAGTTCCATACCAGCACCTCCGCGGGGGTGGGGTTCCAGCCGTTGCAGGGGTTGTTGAGCTGCGGGCAGTTGGAGATGAGCACGATCACGTCCTGCTCGGCGCGCAACTCGACGTACTTGCCCGGCGCCGAGATGCCGTCTTCGAAGGTGAGGCCGCCCTCGGGCGTGACCGGCACGTTCATGAAGAAGTTGATGTTGGCGCCGATGTCGCGCTTGTTGAGCCGCCCGTCGTGCAGGCAGGCGCAGAGGAAGTTGTCGCGGCAGCTGTGCATGTAGCGCTTGCCGAGCGCGTAGCGCACGGTATTGCTCTCCTGGGCGCAGGCGCCGCCGAGGGTGTCGTGGCGGCCGCAGGTGTCGGCGGTGATGGTGAGCAGCGGGCGGCCGAGGTTGGAATACAGCACCGTGCCGGTCGTGAGGTAGGCCTTGTTCTGCCGCCGCATCGTGCGCTGCGGGTCGTAGCGCTCGCGCCGATTCGAGGCGCTGTAGAAGAGGGTGTCGACGGCCTGGTTGCCTTCGAGGTCGAGCAGGCGCAGGGTTTGGCCGGCCTTCACTTCGAAGAGATAGGGCTCGCCGGCGGGGATGACGTGGCGGAAGACGGCGTTGTCTGCGCGCCGGTCGCTGGCGGTCAGCATCTGCATGCGGTTCTCCTTCTCAGAGGTAGAAGCGTTCGGTGTTGTGGAAGGCGCGCTCGTTCTCGGGCCGCGAGTGGCGGCAGGCCGTGCTCACGCCGTCGCTGTGCGCCTGGCCCCAGCGCAGGTGCACCGGGCGCGGCTCGTAGCGCGGGTTCGGGTCCATCGGGTGCTGCAAGGCGGTGAGTACGACCAGCGTGTCCATCGGCGCGTAGAGCTCGACGTGGTCGCCCGGCTTCGAGTGGCCCGGCACGAAATGGAAGCTGCCTTCGTCGTCGACCGTGACCTTGCTGAAGAGGTTGACCACCATCAGCAGGTCCTGCAGGTCGAGGTTCCACTTGCCCATCTCGACCAGCAGGTTGTCGACGCCGTTGCGGAAGAAGCCGTTGCGCAGCTCCTGGTAGCGGCCGGTGCCGTATTTCTCGCGCACCTCGTCGGCGTTGAGCACGCCGCCGAAGGGGTCGTGCCAGCCGCAGCTGTCGGCGGTGATGGCGGCCAGCACGCGCCCCATGTCGGAGTAGAGGCAATGGCCTGCGGTGAGCCGCGCGGTGTGCTGGCCCTTCAGCGTGTCGGGCAGGTTGAGGCGCTCGCTCGGCTGGTGGGCGTTGAGCAGCATGAGACTCACGTTCCCGCCGCCCTCGATGTCGACGAGCCGCAGCAGGTGCCCGCGCTTCAGGATGAACGAGGTGTGGCCGCCGCCGGGCACGGTCTCTTCGTACAGCGTGGCCTGCAAGGCCAGGGTCTCGGTGTTCATGTGGGCTCCTGCGTGAGAACCCGCGCCGGCAGCGACGAAAGGGCAGCGTCGGCCAGGCGGCGGTCTTGGTTGAGACGGATGTCGTAGGTGATGCGCGCGCCGTAGGCCTGCGGTGCCTGCGGGTCGACGCGCAGCTTGTCGAACACGAGCAGGCGCGTGCCGAGGTTGAAGCCTTCGGAGAGGTCGTGCGTGACCATGAAGACGGTCAGGCGCGTTTCGCGCCACAGCTCCAGCAGCAGCGTGTGCATGTCCTTGCGGATGCCGGGGTCGAGCGCGCCGAAGGGCTCGTCGAGCAGCAGGATGGCGGGGCGCAGGATTAGGGCCTGCGCGATCGCGAGCCGCTGCTGCATGCCGCCCGAGAGCTGGCTCGGGTACTGGTGCAGCGCGTGCCCGAGGCCCACACGTTCGAGCAGGCGCGCGGCCTCGTCGCGGGCCGCCTGCTTGCGCCGCCCCCACAGCCGCCCGAGCAGCGGTGCGTTCGGCAGCTCCAGGCCGATCGCCACGTTGTCGAGCACGCTCAGGTGCGGCAGCACCGAGTAGCGCTGGAACACCACGCCGCGGCTGGCATCGGGCTCGTCGCGCAGCGCTTCGCCGCGCAGCAGGAGCTGCCCCTTGCTCGGCCGCTCCTGCCCCAGCAGCAGCCGCAGGAAGGTCGACTTGCCACAGCCCGAGGCGCCCACCAGCGTGCAGAACTCGCCTTCGTCGACGCTGAGGTTCAGGTGTTCCAGCACCACGTGTGCGCCATAGCGCTGCCAGACGTTGCGCACCTCCAGATAAGGCGCGCGGCTCATGGCTTGTCTCCCACCGACCACGGGAAGCACCACTGGTTGAGGCGGCGCAGGCCGTAGTCCATCAGCCAGGCGAGCAGGGTGATCCACACCACGTAGGGCAGGATCACGTCCATCGCCATGTAGCGGCGCACGAGGAAGATGCGGTAGCCGAGGCCGGCGGTCGCCGAGATGGCTTCGGCGCAGATGAGGAAGAGCCACGCCGAGCCGAGCATCAGCCGCAGCGACACCAGCAGCCGCGAGGCGAGCTGCGGGAGGATGACGCGCAGCACCAGCGTCCAGCTGTTGGCGCCCAGCGTCTGCGCCTTCACCAGCACCTCGCGCGGGATCTCGCGGGCGCGCTGCTCCAGGTCGCGCGCCAGGACCGGCGTGACGCCGATCACGATCAGCATCACCTTCGACAGCTCTTCCAGCCCGAACACGATGAAGAGGATGGGCAGGATCGCCACCGGCGGCACCATCGACAGCAGCGCGAGCATCGGCGACAGCGGCGCGCGCAGCAGCGGGAAGGCGCCAGCCGCGATGCCCAGGCACAGGCCCGCCAGCGCCGAGATGCCGAGGCCCAGGCCCAGCCGCACGAGGCTCGCCGCGGTGTCCGTCCACAGCAGGATCTCGCCGGTGCGCTCGTCTTCGGTGAAGGCCATGCGGTCGATGGCCTCGGCCATCTGCGTGGCGCTGGGCAGCAGCTTGTCGTCCGGGTTGTCGGCCAGGCGCAGGGCCGAGCCGGTGGCATAGACGGCGACGAGCAGGATCAGCGGCAGCAGCATCAGCAGCCACCGCCCACCCGGCCCCGGATGACGGTTGACGAAGCGCATCGTCAGGCGCTCAGAGCTTGCCGTCGGCCGCCAGGCGCAGGTAGGTGTCGTCGAAGCGCAGCTTGGTGTTCTTGGCGTTGCCGTTGACCGCACCGCCCGGGAAGGCCACGCCGATCGCGTCGGCGCTCTTCGCCCCTTCGCCGAGCAGCTTCTTGTCGAAGGAGAACTTCGCCACGCGCTTCATCGTGTCGGCAAGCTTCGGGCTGGTGACGAAACTCACCGCGTCGGCCGGCGTGAACATCAACGCCGTGGTCTTGAGCTGCGACTGGTAGTCGGCGAGCGTGGTGCCCGAGGCCTTGGCCATGTGCGTGAGCGCGGGCGTGTTGCCGGCCTTCATCAGCGCCATCACCTCGAACCAGGCGCCGGTGAGTGCCTTGCCGAGCGCGGGGTTGTCCTTCAGCGTGGCGGTGTTGACGACCATCAGGTCGATGATCTCGCCAGGCACCTGGCTGGAGTCGAACACCTTCACCGCCCCGGGCGTGGCGGCGATGGTCGCGAGCTGCGGGTTCCACGTGACGGCAGCCGTGACCTTGGGCGTGCCGAAGGCGCCGGTGATGTCGGCGTCGGACGTGTTGACGACCTTGATGTCACGCTCGCGCAGGCCGGCCTGGTCAAGGCCGCGGGCGAGCAGGTA
Source organism: Piscinibacter sp. HJYY11 (assembly GCF_016735515.1). Classification (NCBI taxonomy): domain Bacteria; kingdom Pseudomonadati; phylum Pseudomonadota; class Betaproteobacteria; order Burkholderiales; family Sphaerotilaceae; genus Piscinibacter; species Piscinibacter sp. HJYY11. The sequence continues at coordinate 4,907,847 of NZ_JAERQZ010000001.1, forward strand.
GTGCGAGACCGAGAACTGCACCAGGTGCACGTTCTGGCCCTTCAGGTCCTTGAGCGTCTTGCCGGCGCCCTTGAGCACGATGCCGTCGTTGCCGTTGGAGTAGCTGCCGGGGATCAGGGCCGTGCTGTCGACGCCGCCGGCGGCGGGGATGGTCAGCGCGTCCATGTTGGTCATGGTGCAGCCGTCGAACTGGCCTGCGGTGTACTGGTTGATCGACTCGACGTAGTCGTTGAGCTGCGTGACCTTGATGTTGATGCCGTACTTCTTGGCCCACTTGTCGACGATGCCCTGCGTGCCGGCGTATTCCCACGGCATCCATCCGGCGTAGATCGTCCAGCAGACGTTGAACTGGGTCTTGGGTGCGGCGTGGGCGGCGGTGCCGCACAGGCTGGCAAGGCTGAGGGCGAGGGCGCCCACGAGTTGACGCGAGAACATGACGACGGCACTCCAATAGAGTTGGACAAAGGGCGGGAGCAGCGTCACACCGCGTGGTGTGGCTCTCCCGGGCTTTTGTCCCGCCGTGTAACCTCAGTGAGGTCGCCAGCTCTCGGACCAGACATCCGCACGTGCCCCCAAGACAGCGCGCGGACCGGAACCCTAGCCAGCCATTTCTGGATCTGCAGCATGACGCTGTTCCCGAAGCGACGTGCTTGCAACAGCTGTGCCAGGCATTCTGCGAGTCAAATGAGTCGGATCGGTGCATGGCGGCCTGCGCCTGCACTGGCATGGGGCGCCGAGGGTCCGCTAGGCCTTCACGCCGAGGGCCGCGAAGTGCACGACCCACTCCTGCGCCGGGTCCACGCCCACCAGCGCGGCCGCCTCGTCGTCGTAGAAGGCGCCCACGCCGCACGCGCCCAGGCCACCGGCGCCGGCTTCGAGGTAGACACGCTCGCCGATGAGCCCGGCCTCGAGGAAGGCGTGGCGGTAGCCGCGCGCGGCGCCGAGCGGGTCGGCGGCGAAGCGCTCGCGGTCGATCGACAGCACGAAGACGACGTGGGCGTCGGTGATGACGTCCTGGTCCAGCCCCGCTGCGCCGGCGGCCGCGCGCAACGCCAGCGGGGCACGGCGCGGTGCCAGGGCGTGACGCTCTGCGTCGTAGCGGTAGGCGCCGGGTGCGAGGCCCGCCACGTGGTTGACGACGAGGTTCACGCGCACGGCGTGCGACAGCATCGGCCCCGCACCACCCAGGCCCGACAGCACGCCGGCGAGTGCGGGCAGCGGCAGTGGCGCGCCCGCGAAGCGGCGCACCGAGCGGCGTTTCGCGATCACCGCCAGCCAGTCGGGCGCGAGGGGCGGGGTGCGGGGCAGTGGGGGCAGGGTGGCGGCGGCCGCCGGTGCAGCGCGTTCGGCATGCGTCGGCACGGTCTCCACGTGCGGTGACGAGGCCGCCTGCAACGACGTTGCCGTGTGGATGGCACCGGTGACGCCGAGCGAGGGTAAGTGGCCAGCCGGTGAAGGTGGGCGCAGCCCAGGCCGGCCCACCGCAGGCGTGGCGGGTGGTGGGGACGGCGCTCCGAGGGCGGTGATCGCCAGCACGCCTTCGTCTGCCTGGTCCACGCCCAGCGCCTGTGCGACGCGCGCTTCGTCGAAGGCGGGCAAGAGCCGCATCGGAACGTCGAAGACGCGGGCCGCGACCCGCAGGTTTTCGAGCGCATGCCCCAGGTCCGCGAGCACGTAGCGATAGGTCCGGTCACCGTACTTGCGGCCGGTGCGCCGAAAGACTGCTGTCGCGACGACCAGCACCGGCGCGTCGCGCGCGGCCTCGTCGAAGACAGCGGCCTGCAGCATCGCGGCCGCGTCTGCCGCGCCGAGCGGTGCGAGCGCATGAGACTCCGCATCGTGGTGCCACACCCCCGGCGCCAGGCCGGGGAGCGCGCGCACCGCGAGGTAGAGCTCGGTCGAGAAGAGTGCGCCCGACGACGGCGATGCCCGCAGGATGAGCCCGCCGCGCGACTGCGTCACGCCGGTCGTGTGCCACAGGATGTCGGCGAGCGCGCCCAGGTCGAGCGGTGTGGCGCGCCGCGCGCCTGGCCCGGGCAGGCGGACCGGCACCGCCTTGGCGTACCGCTTGAACGGCGCCGGCGCGGCCCCCCAGTCCACGAGGGGCACGCTCGTCAACACGCCAGTACGCGAGTGCGACGTGAGCGCATGGAAACGTTCGACGATGCCGGGCTCTGCGCTGTCGGTCGCGGCGTCTGGGCGGTCAGGCGCGGCCACGTCGCGACGCCCGTGTCGCCACCCGAGCGCGTAGGCCAGGCTGGCGGCCGCAGCAATGCCGAGCGTCGCGAGCGCCCCGCGCCGTGCAGGCTGCGGCAGGGCTGCGCGATGCTCGGGCCCGGGCGCAACCTCGCGCGAACGCCGGCGCATGAAGAAGCGCCACACCACCCGGAAGTTGAAGACGAGGTGCAGCGCGACGAGCAGCACCGTGCCGTAGCCGAAGAGGTAGTGCCAGTCGAACACCGGCAGCTGCTGGTTCGCGACCCAGAAGATCCCCAGCCCGGCGGTGGCCAGCAGGTAGGCCAGCAGCAGCACGCTCGAGGCCACGTTGAGCGCCTGGCGCGAGGGCCTGCGGCCGCGCAGCATCTGCACGGCCAGGAGCACAGCCGCCGCCAGCAGTGGCAGCGCAACCCACAGCAGCTTGGGCATCGACGATCACCTCTCTCGGTGATCTTCGCGCGTCTCGACGTGCTGCACGTGCCGCCGCTGCCCATCACCCTGGTTTCGCAAAGCACCCCGGGTTGAACGCCTGAGCAACTGGGGCGCAAGCACCCTTCACTTCGCCGGATCGACCAGGGTCAAAACAACCAAAATGACCAAATCGGTACTTTTCCCTCAGTTGTTGACGGAAAACGCCCGACAACCAGAGTGAGGCGCGACTGGTGCCTCTCACATCAGCGGAGTACCCATGTTCAAGCAAACCCGGCTCGGCACACGCCTGGCCCTCGCGTTCGGCGCCCTCATCGTGATGGGCGCATTGGTGGCTGCCTTCGGCATCAACGGGCTGATGCGGCTCGACACCGTGAATGACGCTCTCTACGAGAAAGAACTGCTCGGCATTTCCTATGTCAAGGAAGCCAACATCAACCTGATCTACGCGGCCAGAGCACGCGGCCAATACACCCTGGCCACCAACGATGAAGAGCGCCAGGCCGCGCGCAAGACCTACCAGGAATCCGTCGACAACATGCGCATGTGGCTCGACAGGGCGCGGCCCCTCTTCTATCTGAAGAAGGGCCAGGACGAATTCGACCGGCTCGAGGCCATGATCAAGGTCTGGCTGCCCGCGGCCGATGCCTATTTCACCGCCGCGGCCGCCAAGGCGCTGCAAGCCCGTGATGCCGATCTCGCCAAGCTGGATCTCGCCGTCAGGCAGTCGAACAAGACCGTCGACGACCAGCTCACCCTGCTCACCAAGCTGAAGGAGGAGAACGGTGCCCGCGCCGCCAAGGAGGGCACCGAGCTCTTCAAGCTCATGAGCATCGTGATGGGTGTGCTGACCGCGGTCAGCGCCGTGTGCGGCGTCGTCGTGGGCGTGCTGATCACCCGCGGGATCACCCGCTCGCTGGGCGGAGAACCCGCCGACGTGGCCCAGGTGGCAAACGCCGTGGCCACCGGTGACCTCACCACCCGCATCGACACCTCGCGTGCTTCGCCGGGCAGCGTGGTTGCCGCGATGGACCACATGCAGCAGTCGCTGCGCAAGGTGGTGAGCCAGGTGCGCTCCAGCAGCGACAGCATCGCCACCGGCTCCTCACAGATCGCCACCGGCAACGCCGACCTCAGCCAGCGCACCGAAGAGCAGGCGAGCAACCTCCAGCAGACCGCGGCGTCGATGGAGCAGCTCACGGCCACGGTCAAGACCAACGCCGACACCGCGCGCCAGGCGACGCAGCTCGCGGCCACCGCGACGCAGGCGGCTGGCCAGGGAGGCGCCGTGGTGGGACAGGTGGTGCAGACGATGGAAGGCATCACCGCGTCCAGCAAGAAGATCGCCGACATCATCGGCGTCATCGATGGCATCGCGTTCCAGACCAACATCCTCGCGCTGAACGCCGCCGTGGAAGCGGCGCGTGCCGGCGAGCAAGGCCGCGGTTTCGCGGTCGTCGCGAGCGAGGTCCGCACGCTGGCCCAGCGCTCGGCTGGCGCCGCGAAGGAAATCAAGGGGCTCATCACCGAAAGCGTGGAAAAAGTGGAAGCCGGCAGCCTGCAGGTCGGCGAAGCCGGCCGTGCGATGGACGACATCGTGCTGCAGGTCAAGCGTGTCAGCGACCTGATCGGCGAGATCGGTTCGGCCACCCAGGAGCAGACCCAGGGCATCAGCCAGATCGGCGACGCGGTGAGCCAGCTCGACCAGGTGACCCAGCAGAACGCCGCCCTCGTGGAAGAAAGCGCGGCCGCCGCCGACAGCCTCAAGCAGCAGGCCTCTCGCCTGGTGGAGGCGGTGGGCATCTTCACGCTCGACGACAGCGACCGCCGCATCGGCGCCCCGGTCTGAGCCCCCGGTCGGAGGACACGCCATGGACATGATCCAGGAAGGCCTGCAGGTCGCGCGGCAGGTCGCCGCCACGCGGCCGGCGACGGCCGCCTCGGCTGAATACCTCAGCTTCCGGCTCGGCGCCGAGGAGTACGGGATCGACCTGCTGAAAGTGCAGGAGATCCGTTCGTACGAAGCCCCGACGCGCATCGCGAACGCACCGCGCTTCGTCAAGGGGGTGCTCAACCTGCGCGGCGTCATCATGCCGGTCGTCGACCCGCGCATGACCCTCGACTGCGAGCGCGCCGATGTCGACGACTTCACGGTGGTGATCGTCCTCAACGTCTGCGATCGGCTCGTGGGCGTGGTGGTCGATTCGGTGAGCGACGTGCTGGCCCTGGGCCCCGCCGACATCCGGCCGGCGCCGGAGATGGCGGTGAACTCGGAGACGCGCTTCATCAACGGCATCGCCTCGGTGCAGGAGCGCACCCTCATCCTGCTGGACATCGAGTCGCTGATGGCCGGCCCCTCGATGGGGCTGGTCGGCGTGCAGGCCGACGCAGGCTTGGCGTGAGGACAAGCAGGCGAGCCCTGCGTAAGATGCCTGCATGACCGAGGGCCCGCGCTCCTACTCGACGATCGACGTCGCCAAGCGTCTGGGCATCTCGCTCCAGACGGTGCAGCGCTGGGTGGACTCCGGCCGCCTCAAGGCCTGGAAGACGCCCGGCGGCCACCGCCGCATCGACGCACGAAGCGCCGAGGCACTGTTTGCGCAGCACGAGCAGGCCGCCGGCGTCGACGAACCCACTGTCTCTCCGGCACCGGCGTCGCCGCGGCCGGTAGGTGTGGTGGTCGTCGACGACGATGTCGTCGACCGCGAGCTGCTCGCGACGCTGGTCCAGGCGGCGCTGCCGGGTGCGCTCTTGCGAGTGGCCAGCAATGGCTTCCAGGGCCTCGTGATGATCGCGAAGTTCGCCCCCGAGATCGTGGTGACCGACGTCCATATGCCGCACATGGACGGCATCGAGATGATCCGCAACGTGCTCGCCGACGCGGCCACCCGGCCCCGGCTCATGATCGCCGTGTCGGCGAAGACCGCGAAGGAGCTCGCCGAGTTCGGCCAGCTCCCCTCCGAGGTCGTGCTGCTTCAAAAGCCCCTGGAGCGCGACGCGTTCATCAAGGCCCTGCAAGCCGCCTGAGCTGCGTGCACCCAAGCGGGGCACGCCTTTTGCCGCATGTTTTTCGCCAGCGTCGTGCCGGCGTACATCCGAGGACACGTTGCCCCGCTTCTTTCTTTGGGATGGGCTGCGAAAGGCCTTCTGCAGGCGTGCCTGCGGCGATCTCGAAGCCGAACCCCAGGCGACGCGCAAGGCGCTGGCGGAGGCGCTCGCCGACAACGCGCGCCTGCTCGACGAACGACGCGACACGGCCCTGCAGATCAGAGAGAAGAACCGGTTCCTCGGGAGCCTGTCGCATGAGCTGCGCGCGCCGCTGAACGCGATCATCGGGTTCTCGGAAGTCCTGGCCTCGAGCCCCCTCACGCCCGACTCGGGCAAGCGACACGAGTTTGCCCGGCACATCCACACCAGCGGTCGCCACCTGCTGCGGCTCATCAACGACGTCCTCGAGTTGTCGACCGTGGACGCCGAGGGCCGCGAGTTCGTGCCTGAGCAGGTGGATCTGCGCGAGCTGATCGCGCGCGTGGCAGACCTGCTGCACACGCCGCTCTTGCGCAGGCGCTTGCAACTCACGGTGGACGTGAAGGCCGAGGTGGCCGCCGTCGTGGTGGACCGGGTGGGCCTCAAGCAGGCCTTGCTGCGCCTGCTGACGCACGCGGCCGACATGGCGCCCGAAGGCACCGTCCTCACGGTGCGTGCGCGGCTGCAGTCGCCGGAGGGCTGCCGGATCGAAGTGCAGCTTGCGCCCTCGTTCGAGGGCCGCGGCAAGCAGGCGCTGGGTTCACCGAGCGTGAACCTGATGCTGGCCCGCCGCTGGGCCGAGGCCCGGGGCGGCGCCGCCGGGCAGTTCATCGACGCCGGCCTGGGCACCACCCTGTATCTGGTGCTGAACCTTTTTCAGCCCGTCGACCCCCTGCGGCGCCAGAAGTCTCGCAGCAGCGTCAGTCCCCCCGAGCCTTGACTGCGCGCGCTGGCGCGTGCGCGGGATCGTGCACCCTCCACCACCCAGTTGGCCGTCGAGATGGCCAGCAGCTCCGACTGGGAGGGCTGAGCCAGTGCCATGTGCCAGTCGGGAAACTCGCGCGCCCCGATGGGCTCGTTCATCAGCTCGACCAGGCGCGAGTGCTGGCGGCTTTTGCGGATGCGCTCATAGGTCTGCGCCATGGGCCCGGGCTCGCCCTCGAAGTACTGCATGAAGACGCCATCGCTGTAGATCAGCGCGCCCGTCACGCCGCTCTCCAGATTCAGGCGCCGTGCCTCGACCAGCAGCGCTTCCAGCCGGCCGTCGCCCATCGGCTGGACGCTGGCGCTGACATAGACGATGGCTTCGAGGGGGTGCTGGTCGGACATGGAGACGTTCTAGCCCATTCTGGCAATTTGCGTGCGCGTGTCTCCGCTTCACGGAATCCACTACCCCGGAACCACGTGCGGCCTGATGCCCGCCGCGAGGACCCGTTTCTAGAGTGCAGCCATGCACCTCCAACTGGTCGGCCTCACCAAACGCTTCGGCACGCTGACCGCCGTCGACGATGCGGCGCTCGAGATCCGCCCGGGTGAAGTGCTGGCCCTGCTCGGCGAGAACGGCGCAGGCAAGAGCACGCTGATGAAGATGCTCTACGGCGTGCACCTGCCCGATGCCGGCTGCATCGAGATCGACGGCCAGGGGCACGCAATCGCGTCGCCGCGCGCGGCCATGGCGCTCGGGATCGGCATGGTGTTCCAGCAGTTCAGCCTGGTGCCGGCCCTGACGGTGCGCGAGAACCTGGCGCTCGTGCAGCCGGCCGCGCCGTGGTGGATCGGACGGCGCGCAGCGCGGCTGGCCGCGATCGACACCCACCTGCAGTCGGTGGCGCCCGGCATCGACCCCGACTTGCGCGTGGATCGCCTGCCCGTGGGCCAGATGCAGCTCGTCGAACTGGCCAAGGTGCTGCTGCGCGACGCCCGCTGCGTCGTCTTCGACGAGCCCAGCGCCGTGCTCACGCCGCTGGAGGCCGAGCGCCTCTGGCGCCTGATGCGCGACCTCACGGCACGTGGCCTGGCCGTCGTGCTGATCAGCCACAAGCTGGCCGACGTGCGCGCCTGCGCCGACCGGGTGGCGGTGATGCGGGCCGGGCGGGTTGTCGCGCAGGTGCCCGCGCAGGACGCGACCGACACCCAGATCGTCGAGTGGATGGTGGGCCATGAGCCCGACGCGGTGCGTGCGCCGCAGGCGCCAGCGGCCGAGGCCGCCATCCGGCTCGAGCTGCGCGGCATGCACGCCGGCGTTGCTCAGGGCGTCGACCTGGCCGTGCGCGCCGGCGAGGTGCTCGGCGTGGCGGGGGTGTCGGGCAGCGGGCAGGCAGACGTCGCCGAAGCGATCGGTGGTGCCCGGCCGCTCGACGCCGGCGAGGTGATCCTCGACGGCCAGCGCCTGCGTGCCCCTCGGCTCGCCGCCAAGCCGACGCCGCAGCTCGGCTACATCGCGCCCGAGCCCTTGCGCAATGCGGTGGCGCCTGATCTGACCCTGGCCGTCAACCTCGCGCTGAAGCGCCTGCGCGAGCTGCCCTTCGTGCCTTCGGGCGAGATGCTCGCCGCGCGCGCCCGGCCGCTGATCGCGCGTTTCGGCGTGCGTCCCGCCGATCCGCTGGCAACGGCCGGTCGGCTGTCGGGCGGCAACCTGCAGAAGCTCGTCGCTGCCCGCGAGCTGGCCGACGAGCCGGCTGCCATCGTGGCCTGCTATCCGACGATGGGGCTCGACGTGTCGGCCACGGCCCAAGTCTACGAGGCCCTCTTAGGGCTGGCGTGCAGCGGCAGTGCGGTGCTCTGGGTCAGCGAGGACCTCGACGATTTGCTGCGGCACGCGCACCGCATCGCGGTGATGTTCGAGGGCCGGGTCACAGCCGTGTTCGACGCCGCGAGCGCGACGCGCGCCGAGCTCGGGGCCTGCATGGCCGGGCAGCCTCAGGCGGTGGCGGCATGAGCGCCGCACCGTGGCGCGAAGGTGCCGTCGCCATCACCGCCTTTGCCGTGCTGGCCGGCGGCTTCTTCCTGCTCATCGGTCGCGGCCCGGTCGACATGCTGATGGCCATCGTCCAGGCCGGCGCGGGCAGCGCCTATGCCCTCGGCGAATCGCTGCTGCGCGCGACGCCCATCCTGCTGTGCGCGCTCGCCACGCTGGTGCCGGCGCGGCTCGGGCTCGTCTCCGTTGGCGCGGAGGGGCAGCTCTACTTCGGCGCGCTCGTCGGCACCGGGATGATGCTCTTCACACCGCAGGCGTCCTTGCCTGGCGTGGTGATGGGCGGGATGGTGGGCGGTGCGGTGTGGGCGCTGGTGCCGGCGCTGCTGCGCGTCGTGGCCGATGTCAACGAGACGATCTCGACGCTGATGCTCAACTACGTGGCGTCGCTGCTTGTCACCTGGCTCGTCTACGGCCCCTGGAAGAACCCGCAGAGCCAGGGCTGGCCGGCCAGCATCGACTTCCCCGACAGCGCACGCCTGCCGCTGCTCGGCGACAGCCGCGTGCACGCGGGGCTGCTGATCGCGCTGGTGGTGGCCGCCGTGCTGCATGCGCTGCTCACGCGGAGCCGCTGGGGCCTGGTGCTCGACGTGCTGCGCAGCAACCCGCGGCTCGCACCCTTGGCCGGCCTGAACGTCGGCCGGCAGGTGCTGCTGACCATGGCCGTGGGCGGCGCGCTGGCTGGCCTGGCCGGCATCGCGGAAACGGCCTCTGTGCAGGGTCGCCTGCAGGCATCGTTCGCCAACGGCGCCGGCCTCTCGGGCTTTCTCGTCGCTTGGCTCGCCGGCAACCGTGTGCTGCCGGCGACCGTGCTCGCGCTGCTGGTGGGCGCGCTGCTCGCCGCAGGCGATGGCCTGCAGATGATGACCGACGTGCCGTCGTCGGCAGTTCTCGTGGTGCAGGGCCTGATGTTCGTGGCCTTGCTGGGTGCCGGCGGCTGGCGCAAGGAGGCGGGTCGTGTCTGACACCTTGCTGCAGGGCCTGCCGGTCTCGGCCTTGCGCAGCGCGGCGCCGCTGCTGCTCGTGCTGCTGGGCGAATGCCTGACGCAGCGGGTGGGTCGCATCAACCTCGGGGTCGAAGGCCAGATGCTGGTGGGCGCGGTGGCGGGGTATGGCGCCACGGCCCTCACTGGCGACCCGTGGCTGGGCATGGCCGCGGGCGCTGCCGCTGGCGTGCTGCTGTCGGCGGTCTATTCGCTGCTCACCGTTGCGGCGCGTGCCGACCAGTTCGCGAGCGGCCTGGCGGTGTGGATGCTGGGCTTCGGCGTCAGCGCCTTCCTGGGCAGCGGCCTCGTCGGCTTGCGCATCGAGGGCTTTGCGCCGGGTGTCGGCGGGCTCACGCCCACGCTGTGGATCGCCGTGGCCCTGGTGCCGGTGCTCGGCCTCTGGCTGTACCGCACGCGCACCGGCCTCGTCTGGCGCGCGGTCGGCGAGTCGCCGACGGCGGCGCGTGCCGCGGGCATCACGCCGTGGAAGGTGATCGTCACCGGCATCACGGCAGGCGGCGTGCTGTCGGGTCTCGGCGGCGCCGCACTGTCCATCGACCACACGCGCACCTGGGCCGAAGGCATGACCGCCGGCCGTGGGCTGATCGCCGTGGGGCTCGTGATCGTCGCCCGCTGGAACCCCTGGCTCACGCTGCCGGCTGCCCTCTTGTTCGGCCTCGCCGAAGCGCTGTCGCTGCGGCTGCAGGCCGCCGGCAGCGCGGTGCCGGCGCACCTGCTGCACACGCTGCCCTACCTCGCAAGCCTCGCCGTGTTTGCCGTCACCTGCGCGCGCCTCAAGGGTGGTGGCGGGCCCGAGGCTCTGCGTGCCGTTTTCGTCCGATGAACTTTCTTTCTTCAACCCCAGGAGGGACCGCCCCATGAAGCTGCTTCGCCATCTCGCCGTGCTCGCCTTCGCCGCCGGCACCGCCATCGCCCAGGCCGCCACCATCGGCTACATCTACGTCGGGCCTGAGAAGGACTACGGCTACAACACCTCGATGGACGTGGGCCGCAAGTTCGTCGAGAAAAACATCCCCGGCACCAAGACCCTGCATGTGGAAAACATCCCCGAGACCGCCGAGGTCGAGAAGGTGATGGAGCGCATGATCAAGCAGGGCGGCGCGAGCATCATCTTCGCCACCAGCTACGGCTACCTCGACTACGCCATCGCACTCGGCAAGAAGTACCCCAAGGTCGCCTTCCTGCACGCCGGCGGCCTGAAGACCAGCGACAACGTCGGCACCTACTGGGCCAACAGCGACGACGCGATGTACCTCGCCGGCATGGCCGCCGGTGCGGTGAGCAAGAGCGGCAAGCTCGGCTTCATCGCCGCGTTTCCGATTCCGCAGGTGGTGCGCTCGATCAACGCCTTCACGCTGGGCGCGCAGGCCATGAACCCGAATGCCACCACCACCGTGGTGTGGACCGGCGGCTGGCTGCAGCCCCCGAAGGAGGCCGAGGCCACCAACTCGCTGGCCGATGCCGGCATCGACGTGATCGGCGAGCAGGTCGACAGCCCGATGACCATCGCGCAGACCGCCGAGAAGCGCGGCATCTACATGGTCGGCAAGGATGTCGACGTGTCGAAGCTCGCCCCCAAGGCCGTGCTCACCGGTGCCTCGTGGAACTGGGGCCCGACCATGCTCAAGCTGACGAAGGAGATCCAGGCCGGCAAGTGGAAGCCCAGCCACGTGCGCGGCGACCTGAAGGACGGCACCGTGGTGCTCGACCCCTTCGGCCCCGCCGTGCCCGAGGCCGTGCGCAAGACCGTGCTCGCGAAGAAGGAAGACATCCTCAAGGACAAGTTCATCGTCTGGTCGGGCCCGATGACCGGGCAGGACGGCAAGGCCATCCTGCAGGCAGGCACGCGCATGCCGATGGAGCAGCTGGAGAGCATGAACTTCTTCGTCAAGGGCGTCGTGGGCACTGTGCAGTGAGGAGCCCGCCATGAAACCGATGGGCTCCCACCTCGCCAACCGCTGGCGCGTGAGCGCCGCGCACTGCGACCTCACGCGCGCCGAACGTCGGCCGGTGCGGCCGGTCGAACTTTCGGCCGAGCCGCAGGCGGTGACGGTCGACGCCAACCGCAGCGCGCTGATCGTCGTCGACATGCAGAACGACTTCTGCGCGAAAGGCGGCTACCTCGACTACCGCGGCATCGACATCACGCCCGACCGCGCCCCCATCGAGCCGCTGCGCCGGCTCGTGCCCGCGCTGCGCGCGCAGGGGGTGCCCATCGTGTGGCTCAACTGGGGCGTGCGCCGCGACCTGCTCAACATCCACCCCTCGCTGCTGCACGCCCACACGCAGGACGGCGAGGGCGCCGGCCTCGGCGAGCGCATTCCCGGCGGCGCCGAGATCCTGCTCAAGGGCTCGTGGGGTGCGCAGATCGTCGACGAGCTGAATCCGGGCGAGCAGGACATCCACGTCAGCAAGCACCGGTTCAGCGGCTTCTGGGACACCGAGCTCGACTCCATCCTGCGCAACATGGGCCTGACCACGCTCTTCTTCGCCGGCGTGAACGCCGACCAGTGCGTGATGACCACGCTGGAAGACGCGAGCTTCCTCGGCTACGACGTGCTGATGCTGCGCGACTGCGTGGGCACCACCTCGCCGCCGTTCTGCATGCAGGCCACCGAGTACAACGTGAAGCTGCTGTATGGCTTCATGACGGACTCGGGTGCCTTGCTGTCGGGCCTGAAGGCATGAGCGCAGTCGAAGACAAGCTCGCGGAGATGGGCCTCGTGCTGCCGACGCCGCCCACGCCGATTGCCAACTTCGTGCCCTGGCGGCGCAGCGGCCGCACCGTGTATCTCGCCGGCCAGGTGTGCGAGTGGAACGGCAGCGTGCCCTACGTCGGCAAGCTCGGCCGCGAGTTCACGGTGGAGCAGGGCCAGCAGGCCGCGCGCCTGTGCGCGCTCAACCTGCTGGCCTGCCTGAAGCTCGCCTGCGAGGGCGACCTGGGCCGTGTTCAGCGCTGCCTGCGGGTGGGCGGCTTCGTGAACTGCGAGCCGGAGTTCGAGTTCGTGCCGATGGTGGTCAACGGGGCCTCCGACCTCTTCGCCGCCCTGTGGGGCGAGGACTGCGGGCGCCACGCGCGCACCGCCATCGGCGTCGCCTCGCTCCCACGCCGAGCGGCGGTGGAGGTCGACGCCATCTTCGAGACCGATTGACGCCCTCGGCACGGTTCATGCACGTTCGCGGAATGGCCTCCTTGCGATTGCCTGCCACCTTCAGCGCCTGGCCCACCGGCGGACAGGCCCGCTGGCGCTGGGCCTGCTGGTGCGTGCTCTTCGGCCTGCTCTACGGTGCGGCGGCCCGGCTCGGCCTGGCCACGTCCAGCATCGCCCCCAACGTCACGCTGGTGTGGGCGCCGACCGGCCTGAGCCTTTTCGTCTTCCTGCGCTGGGGCCCGGGCCTGTGGCCGGGCATCGTGCTCGGCGACCTGATCGCCAACGCCGGCACCGGCGCTTCGCTGGCCGCCGTGGCCGGCATCTCGCTCGGCAACCTGGCCCAGACCTTCGCCTGCTGGTGGGGCCTGCGCCGCACCGGCTTCGCGCAGGCGCTGGAGCGTGTGCGCGACGTGGTGAGCCTCATCCTGCTCGGCACCGCCTGTGCCGGCCTGAGCGCCTTGATCGGCCCGACGTCGCTGTGGCTCGACGGGCGTGTGCCCACCGACGCGTGGGCCGCCGTGGCGCTGCAATGGTGGATGGGCGACGCCGCCGGCGTGGTGGTGCTCACGCCCTTCCTGCTCATCTGGTGTCGCAGCGCGTCCGCCACCTGGACCCGCGCGCAGGTGGCGGAAGCCGCGGCACTGCTCGTGCTGCTGGCGCTGCTGTGCGCGCTCGTGTTCGGCGGCGCGCTGCTGCAGGGCCTGACCGCCACGCCGGGCTACTACCCCGCATCGCTGGCCCTGTTCCCCCTCGCGGTGTGGGCGGCGCTGCGCTTCGGCCAGCGCGGCGCCACCCTGCTCACGCTGCTCGTCACGCTCGCCGCGGTGTGGGGCACGGTGCGCGGGGCCGGCCCGTTCGTGGATGGCGGGCTCACCAGCAGCCTGGTGCGCTGGTGGGTGTTTGCGAACGTGATCACCGTGACGAGCCTGCTGCTCGCCGCCAGCCAGAGCGAGCGCGACCGGGCCCGGGCGCAGGCCATCCGTGACCGCGACTTCGGCTCCGCCATCCTCGACGCCGAGGGCGCGCTGGTGGTGGTGCTCGACGGGCAGGGCCGCATCGAGCGCGTCAACCGCAGCTTCGAACATGCGACGGGCTTCAACTCGGCCACGCTGGTCGGCCAGCGCTTCGAAGAGGCGCTGATCCCGGCCGAGCACCACGCCAAGGTCAGCGGCCATGCCGAGCTGTTGCGCCTCAAGCTCGCTGACAGGGAGAAGCTCGAAAGCCCGCTGCGCCGTCACCGCGGCCCGCCCATCACCGTGAGCTGGACGGCGACCGCCCTGCGCGACGAACACGGCAGCATGACGCACGCCATCGTCTCCGGCATCGATGTCAGCGCGCGGGTCGAGGCGGCCGATGCCTTGCGGCAGGCGCGCCGTCAACTCGAGCAGCGCGTGGCCGAACGCACCCAGGCCCTGGCCGAAGCGAATGCCGCGCTGCAGGTGCAGATGGCCGAGCGGCAGCGGCTGGAACACGAGCTGATCGCCGTCAGCGAACGCGAGCAGCAGCGCTTCGGCCAGGCCCTGCACGATGGGCTGGGCCAGCACCTGACGGCCACCGCCATCCAGGCCGAGCTGCTCGCGCGCGACCTCGAAGCGGCCGGGGCGCGCGACGCCCAGGCGAGCGCCGAGCGTGTCGAGGCGATGCTGTCGTCGGCAGTGGCGCAGACCCGGCTGCTGGCGCGCGGCCTCTACCCGGTCGAGATGGAAGAGGGCGGGCTGATGATGGCGCTGCAGCAACTGGCCGAGAACACCGAGCGCCAGCTGCGCCGCACCTGCACGCTCGAATGCCCGCGCCCGGTCGACGCGCCCGACCACATCGCCGCGGTGCACCTCTACCGCATCGCGCAGGAGGCGGTGAACAACGCGGTGAAGCACGCACCGGGCGCGGCCATCGGCATTGCGCTGGGGCAGCAGGCGGGGGCGCTGACGCTGCGCGCGCGCAACCCGCTGCCGGCGGCGATCGGCGCGGCGGAAGGGCAGGGCATCGGGCTGCGCATCATGCGGCACCGTGCCCAGCTCATCGGCGCCACCTTCCATGCCGGTGCCAGCGATGGCGCGTGGCAGGTCGAGGTCACCTGGAGGTCCCCGAATGAACGCTGACACGAAGAAGACCCGCGTCCTGATCGTCGACGACCACCCCATCCTGCGGCATGGCATCGCGCAGCTCGTGGGCCGCGAAAGCGACTTCGAGGCGTGCTCCGAAGCGGGCTCGGTCGACGAGGCCTTGGCCGTGCTCGCCGAGCAACCCGCCGATGTCGCCATCGTCGACCTGTCGCTCGAAGAGCAATCGGGCCTGGAGTTGATCCGCCGGGCGAAGGCACGCCATCCGGCCTTGCAGTGTCTCGTGCTCTCGATGCACGACGAGCGCCTGCATGCCGAGCGCGCCCTGCGGGCCGGTGCCCGCGGCTATCTGATGAAACAGGAGGCCACGCGCAAGATCGTGGCCGCGCTGCGGCAGGTGCGCGCAGGGCGCATCTACCTCAGCGAAACGGTGTCGAGCGACATCCTCGCCCGCCTGGCGAGTGGTACCGAGCGCAGCGACCCGGCGGGCGGTGCCGTCGGTGGCCTGAGCGACCGCGAGATGGAAGTGCTGCGTCTCATCGGCCGCGGCCTCAAGACCGGCGAGATCGCGCGCAGCCTGCACCGCAGCGTGCACACCATCGAGACGCATCGCGCCAACATCAAGCGCAAGCTGGGCCTGCGCACCTCGGGCGACCTGGCCCGGGCGGCGTTCAAGCTCAGTGAACCTGCGGCGTGTTGACCCACAGCACACGCGCCGTCACGGTGCCCGGGTTGCGGTAGCTGTTGGTGAGGTGGTTCTTGAAGAAGAAGGAATCACCCGCGTTGAGCGTGTAGCTGGTCGCCTCGACCGTCAGCTCGAGCTGCCCCTCGACCACGTAGCCCAGCGTTTCGCCCTGGTGAGTGATGGGGTCGTTCTTCAGGCCGCCGGGCTCCACCACGTGGATGTTGCCTTCGAGCAGGTTGCCGGCGCCGAAGGGCACCAGGCGTTCGTAGCTCACGCGCTGGCCTTCGCGGATGGGGTCGGTGTGGGCCACAGGGCGTTGCCCGTTGCGCAGCACCATGGCCGGCGAGTTGGGGTCTGAGCCGAAGAAGGAGGCGAGGTCGCGGCCCAGTGCATCGACCAGGCGCTGCAGCATGGGCAGCGAGGGCACCACGCGCCCGGCCTCGATCTTCGACACCATGCTCTCGGTGCAGCCCACCTTGTCGGCCAGGTCGCGCATGCGGATGCCGGCGAGCAGGCGCGCATGGCGCAGGCGGCCGCCGACCTGCAGGTCGTCGCGGCGGGGTGCCGCCGCAGCCGCGGCGGTCTTGGCGGGCTTGGCGGCCTTGGTCTGAGGAGCCGTGGAAGGCTTCTTCTTGGCGGCGGGCCGGGTCGAGGTCTTTGCTGAAGTGGCCATGAGCTGTGTGGTGCGCCCTCAGCTGCGGACGGGCAGCGGGTGCGAGCCCCGGATGATGCCTGTGTCTTCCGCACCCATCGGCGTGAAGTCGTCGTAGAGGTCGGCGCCGGGGATCGCCGCCGCACCGGCGCGCGCGACGGCCAGGTCTTGCGCGCCGGTGCCCGAGCCCGCCGCCACCGCGCCGACGACGAAGCCGTCGACACGGATCGGCAGCCCGCCGATGAGGTTGGTCCACTTCGATTCGTGGGCGAGCGTGACCTGCAGCTCGACGTCGGCATGCGCCCCGCCGGTGGGGGCGGCCGAGAGCGCCGCGGTGCGCGCCTTGTTGGTCGACGAGATGACGCTCAGCGCCTTGGCGCCATCCATGCGCGCGAAGGCGAGCAGGTTGCCGCCGAGGTCGACCACCGCGATGCACATCGGCTGGCCGATGGCGTGCGCGTGGGCGATGGCGGCCTGCAGCACGCGCTGCGCGCCGTGCAGGGTCAGCTGCCGGGCCGGGGTGGTGTCGTCGCTCATGGGATCTCTCCTTGTCTTCCCTCGATGCCCGAAGCAAGCGCTGCGCCACCTCGCGATGCACTGGCATTGTCAGTCAAGTCACTTTCCTGTGCATCTTGAAAGTGCAGATGCGCGGAACGGGTGCGCCCCTCTGTCGTGCCATGGGCGAAACGAGCCGGCCCCACAAACGTGCGGGCGAGGCCGACATGCCTCTGTGGCAAGTCACGAGACGCATGGGCGCGTTTGGTGCGGCGCCACATTGGCATGCGATATGCGTTGAGTGCCACATGGCCTTCGTCTGGAAACGACTCCTCGGCACGGTGCCCAGCCTGGCGGGCATCGTGGTCATCACGTTTCTGCTGTCGCACGCGCTGCCGGGCGACCCGGCGGCCTACTTCGCCGGGCCGGCGGCCAACGATGAGTCGATCGCGCAGATCCGCGCCAAGCTCGGGCTCGACAAGCCGCTCATCGAGCAGTTCTTCCGCTACCTCGGCGACCTGGCGCAGGGCAACCTCGGCACCTCGCTCACCACCGGCCAGCCGGTGCTGCACGACCTGCTGGTGCGCCTGCCCGCGTCGCTCGAGCTGAGCGTGTGTGCGCTGGTCTTCGCGCTCGCCTTCGCGATCCCGATGGGGGTGCTGGCCGCGACCAAGCCCGATTCGTGGGTCGATCACCTGTGCCGCGGCAGCATCACCGTGGGCTCGGCCTTCCCCACCTTCTTCGTCGGGCTGGTGCTGGTGTATGTCTTCTATTTCCTGCTCGACCTCGCGCCGCAGCCGGTGGGCCGGCTCAACGAGATCCTCAATTCCCCGCCGCCCACGGTGACCGGCGCCTACCTCATCGACAGCCTGCTCGCCGGTGACGGCGCGACCTTCCGTGCCGCGGCCGGCCAGCTCGTGCTGCCCTCCATCGCGCTCGGTCTCTTTGCGCTCGCGCCCATCGCGCGCATCACCCGTGCCGCGATGCTGGGCGCGCTGGGTTCCGACTTCGTGCGCACCGCGCGCGCCGGCGGCCTGGCGCCGCGCACGGTGATCTTCACCTACGCGTTTCGCAATGCGCTGCTGCCGCTCGCCAACGTGATGGGCATGGTGTTCAGCTTCCTGCTCGGCTCCAACGTGCTGATCGAGCAGGTGTTCGGCTGGCAAGGCATCGGCGCCTATGCGGTGAGCGCGGTGCTGGCCTCCGACTACGCGGCGGTGCAGGGCTTCGTGCTGATGATGGCGGTGCTCTACATCCTGCTCAACCTCGCGGTCGACATCGCCAGCACGCTGATCGACCCGCGCGTGCGCTTCGAGGGGTGACCATGCAACTCGCCCCTCGCTTGCCCCTGCTGGTCCGCAACGCACGCTACGTCTTCGGCGAGAACCGACTCACGCTCGTCGCCGTCCTCATCCTCGCGCTGCTCCTGCTGTGCGCGCTCTTCGGGCCCTGGCTCGCGCCCTACGACCCGCTGATGACCGACGGCACGGCGCGCCTGCAGCCGCCCTCGGCCGCGCACTGGTTCGGCACCGATGCGCTGGGCCGCGACATCCTCAGCCGCGTCATCGTCGCCGCCCGGCTCGACCTCGGCATGGCGATCTCGGCGGTGGCGCTCTCCTTCGCCATCGGCCTCGCGCTCGGGGCCCTGGCCGGGTACTTCGGCGGCTGGACCGACCGCCTGCTCGGCCGGCTGATGGACACCATCATGGCGTTTCCGCTCTTCGTGCTGGCCATGGGGATCGTCGCGGCGCTGGGCAACAACGTGCTCAACATCATCATCGCGACCATCGTCATCAACCTGCCGTTCTACTTCCGCTTCGCCCGCGGCGAGGTCAATGTGCGGCGCGACCTGGGCTACGTGGAGGCGGCGCGCATGGGCGGCAACACGCCGCTGCAGGTGCTGATGCACCACATCGTGCCCAACATCCTGCCGCCGATGGCGGTGCAGGCCTCGCTCAACATGGGCTGGGCCATCCTCAACGCGGCTGGCCTGTCCTTCATCGGCCTCGGCGTGCGCGCTCCCACGCCGGAGTGGGGAATCATGGTGTCGGAGGGCGCGAGCAACATCATCTCGGGCGAGTGGTGGACCTTCGCCTTCCCCGGCATGGCGCTGGTGCTGGCGGTGTTCTGCTTCAACCTGCTGGGCGACGGCCTGCGCGACCTGCTGGATCCGCGGAGGCGCACATGACGGCGCTTCTTGATGTGAGCGATCTGTCGCTCAACTTCCGCACTCGCCACGGCACGGTGAAGGCGCTCGAAAACGTCTCGCTCAGCATCGAGCGCGGCGAGATCGTCGGCGTGGTCGGCGAGAGCGGGTCCGGCAAGTCCGTCATGGCCTACACCGTGATGGGCCTGCAGGACGACGCGGCGCGCATCGAAGGCGGCGCCATCACCTTCGGCGGCACCGACCTGCTCAAGGCCACGCCCTCGGCGCTCGGCGAGCTGCGCGGGCGCGAGCTGTCGATGATCTTCCAGAGCCCGCGCACCGCGCTCAACCCGATCCGCAAGGTGGGCCACCAGATCGAAGACGTGCTGAGCCGCCACGCCGCGGTGAAGCGTGAGGACCTGAAGCAGCGTGCCGTGCAGGCGCTCGCACGCGTGCGCATCCCCGACCCCGAGCGCCGCTACCACGCCTACCCCTTCGAACTCTCGGGCGGCATGTGCCAGCGTGTGATGATCGCGATGGCGCTCGCCTGCACGCCGGCACTCCTGATCGCCGACGAGCCCACCACCGGGCTCGACGTCACCACCCAGGCGGTGATCCTCGACCTGATCCGCGACATGAGCCGCAGCCAGCGCATGGCCACGCTGCTCATCACCCACGACCTCGGCCTCGCCGGCGAGTACTGCGACCGCATCGCAGTGATGCACGCCGGCCACCTGGTCGAAGTGGCGCCCACCGAGGCGCTGCTGCGCGCGCCCGCACATCCGTACACCCGCCAACTGCTGGCCGCCACGCCCACGCCGCAGACCACGCTGATGGGCCTGTCGGCCATTCCAGGGCAGCTGCCCGACCTGCGCGGCGAGTTGCCGGTGTGCCGTTTCCAGCACCGCTGCACCCGGGCCACCGCTGCCTGCAGCGAGGCGCCCCTCGACTGGGTCGAGCTCGGCCCGGGCCACCGCGTGCGCTGCCGCCACCCGTCATGAACATGCCTGAACGTCTGCACGACATGAACGCTGCGCTGGAGGCGCCGGCACCGCCTGCGCTGCTGGACGTGCAAAAGCTCGTCAAGCACTACCCCGTGAGCGGCGGAAAGCTGCTGCATGCGGTCGACGACGTCAGCTTGAGCATCGGCCACGGCGAGTGCGTAGGCCTGGTGGGCGAGTCGGGCTGCGGCAAGTCGACGCTTGCGCGCCTGCTGGCCCAGCTCGTCACGCCCACTTCGGGCCGCGTGCTGTTCGACGGCCAGGACCTGAGCGCGATGACGCCACGCCAACTGGTGCGCTCGCCGCTGCGCGCGCGCATCCAGATGGTGTTCCAGGACCCGACCGAAAGCCTCAACCCATCGATGCGCGTGTTCGACGCCATCGCCGACCCGCTGCGCCGCCTGCTGAAGATCCGCGACCGCAGCGAGCTCGACACCCGTGTGCGCCGCGCCGCCGAGATGGTCGGCCTGCCCGACGAGCTGGTGCTGCGCTACCCGCACCAGCTCTCGGGCGGCCAGCGCGCCCGCGTCGGCATCGCGCGCGCCATCGTGGTGGAGCCTTCGCTGCTGATCCTCGACGAGCCCACCTCGGCGCTCGACGTCTCGGTGCAGGCGGTGATCCTGCGCCTGCTCGACGAGCTGCGCGGGCGCCTGGGCATGAGCTACCTCTTCGTCTCGCACGACCTCAACGTGGTGCGGCTGCTGTGCGAGCGCATCGTGGTGATGTACCTCGGCAAGGTGGTCGAGGTGGCGCCGGCCGAGACGCTCTTCACCGCGCCCGCCCACCCCTACACCCAGGCCCTGATCGCCGCCATTCCCGACCCCGCACGCCGCGGCGAGCAGCGCCTGCGGCTCGAAGGCTCGCCCCGCAGCCCCATCGCGCCCGACCCGCAGAGCTGCCGCTTCCACGGCCGCTGCCCCCAAGGCACCGAGCGCTGCGTGAGCGCGATGCCGGTGCTGCAGCGGGTGGGCGAGGGCCATCTCGCCGCCTGCCACTTCGCCTTGAACGCCTGACGAAAGGATCCGCATGAGCACTTCATCCGCCGACAACGCCATCTGCCGCATGGACGCGGTCACGCTGGCCAAGCGCATCCGCTCCAAGGAGCTCTCGGCCACCGAGGTCACCGAGGCCGTGCTGCGACGCATGGACGTGCTGGAGCCCTACCTCCACGCCTTCTGCACGCCCACGCCCGAGGTGGCCCGTGCGGCCGCGAAAGCGGTCGATGCGCAGATCGCGAAGGGCGAGCCCATCGGCCCGCTCGCCGGCGTGCCCATCGGCATCAAGGACCTGGTGGCCACCAAGGGCATCAAGACCGTGATGGGCTCCAAGCTCTACGAGGAGTTCATCCCCGACGAAGACGACATCGTGGTCGAGCGCCTGAAGGCCGCGGGCGCGGTGATCATCGGCAAGACCAACGTGCCCGAGTTCGGCTACAGCGGGGTGGGCCACAACCCGGTCTTCGAGACCACGCGCAACCCGTGGAACCTCGCCATGACCTCGGGCGGCTCGAGCGCCGGCTCGGGCGCCTCGGTGGCCACCGGCGTGGCGCCGTTCGCCATCGGCAGCGATGGGGGCGGCTCGGTGCGCATCCCGTCGGCGCACTGCGGCCTCTACGGCATCAAGGCCTCGATGGGCCGCGTCGCGCTGTACCCCGGCTGCCGCGACGAGCGTTACCCCGGCGTGTCGAGCTGGGAGACGCTGGAGCACATCGGCCCCATGAGCCGCACTGTCGCCGACTCGGCGCTGATGCTGAGCGTGATCGCCGGCCCCGACCCGCGCGACCGCTATTCCATCCCCGCGGCCGACTTCGACTACCTCGAGGCCGCGCAGCCGTCCAGCCTCAAGGGCCTGCGCATCGCCTACAGCGAAGACTGGGGCTACGCCGCCGTCGACCCCGAGGTGCGGCGCGTGGTGAGCGAAGCGGTGGCGGTGTTCGAGAAGGAGCTCGGCTGCCACGTCGAGCGGGCCAACCCCGGCTGGCGCTCTGACGCCGGTGCCACCTTCTGGACGCTCGTCGCCGCCGACACCGACCTCACCGGCATGCGCAAGCTCATCGCCGGCCGCGAGCACGAGATCTCGCCGCACCTGGTCGACCTGGTGATGAAGCCGTGGACCGGCGCCGACTTCACCGACGCACACACCCAGCGCAAGGCCATCTGCAACACGATGTGGCGCTTCATGTCGAACTACGACCTGCTGATCACGCCCACGCTCGCAGTGCCGCCCTTCCCGGTGCACATGCAGGGCCCCGAGATCATCGAAGGCCGCATGGGCCGCAACGCCGACTGGCTGTGCTTCACCTTCCCGGCCAACCTCACCGGGCAACCGGCCGCGTCCATCCCCGCCGGCTTCACGAAAGACGGCCTGCCGGTCGGCCTGCAGATCATCGGCCGCCATCTCGACGACCGCACCGTGCTCAGGGCGAGTGCCGCCTTCGAGCAGGCGCGGCCGTGGGCGCAGCACTGGCCCGCGCTGCTCGATCAACTTGGTCTCTGACGTCTCCCGTTCACCTCACACCCATCGCAAGGAATCGCCATGCCACTCACCACACTTCGCCGCAGCGCCGCCCTGGCCCTGCTGGCGGCCGCGCTCGTGATGCCCGCCCTCGCGGCCCCGCCGAAAGACACCCTCGTCATCGTCTCGGAGATGGGCCCGAACGGCCTCGACACGATGGTGCCCACCGCCAACGACCACAGCCGCATGGTCGCGTGGCATGTGTACGACCGGCTGGTGAGCCACGGGCAGAAGAAGCTGCCCGACGGCAACGCGTCGTACGACGCCACCGTGCTCACGCCCGAGCTCGCCGAGCGCTGGGAGATCAGCCCTGACAGACGCGTCTACACCTTCTTCCTGCGCAAGAACGCCAAGTTCCACGACGGCACGCCGGTCACCGCGAAAGACGTGAAGTGGTCCTTCGACCGCGCGGTGGCCGCGGGCGGCTTCCCGGCCGTGCAGATGGCGGCCGGCTCGCTCGACGACCCGAAGAAGTTCTCGGTCGTCGACGACTACACCTTCCGCATCACGCTCGACAAGCCCAACAAGCTCATCCTCCCCGACCTGGTGGTGCCGGTGCCGGTGATCGTGAACTCCACGCTCGCCAAGAAGCACGCCACGCCGGCCGACCCGTGGGCGCTGGAATGGGTGTCGCGCAATGGCGCGGGCGGCGGCGCCTACAAGATCGAGTCGTGGACGCCGGGGCAGCAGACGGTGTTCGTGCGCTTCGACGACTGGAAGTCGGGCCCGCTGCCCAAGCTCAAGAAGGTGATCTACCGCCAGATCGCCTCGGCCGGCACGCGCCGCGCGCTGCTGGAGAAAGGCGACGTCGACATCTCCGTCGGCCTGCCGCCGAAGGACTACGCCGAGCTCGCCAAGAGCCCCAAGGTCAAGGTGATCGGCGTGCCGGTGCAGAACGACCTGATCTTCGTGGACATGAACACCAAGATCAAACCCTTCGACAACCCGAAGGTGCGCCAGGCCATCTCGTACGCCATCCCGTACAAGGAAATCCTGTCCAGTGCCCTCTACAACCGCGGTGTCGGCATGTTCGGCGGTGATCCGAGCAAGCCCTATGCGCCAACCTGGCCCGTGCCCATCAAGTACACGACCGATCTCGCCAAGGCCAAGGCGCTGCTCGCCGAAGCCGGTTTCCCCAACGGCTTCAAGACCACGCTGTCGTTCGACCTCAGCGAAGCCACGGTGCGTGAGCCCACCGCCATCCTGATCCAGGAGTCTCTGAAGAAGATCGGCGTGGAGGTCACGCTGGAGAAGGTGCCGGGCTCCAACTGGTTTGCCCAGATGGCGAGCAAGACCATGCCGATGGTGATCGCCGAGTTCTACGGCTGGCTCGACTACCCCGAGTACTTCTTCTTCTGGAACTTCGACGGCAAGAACAACGCGGTGTTCAACACCGCCAACTACACCAACCCGACGCTCGACGAGCAGATCGAGATCGCCCGCTTCGCGTCGGACGAGAAGGTCTACAAGACCGCCCTGCAGAAGATGGTCGACATCGTGATGACCGACCTGCCGCGCATCCCGCTGTACACCCGCTTCTCCGACTTCGCGATGCAGAAGAACGTGCAAGGGTTTGAATATTGGTTCCACACCCACCCTGACTTCCGGAAGTTCTACAAGGAATGACGGGCGCCTTCGTTCCGCAGACCGAGGTGAGGGTGACTGGCGCGGCCGAAGGGCCGCTCCAGGGACTGCGCTTCGCGGCGAAGGACCTGTTTGACGTGGCGGGCCACGTCACCGGAGCCGGCAACCCCACCTGGGCGGCCACGCACGCGCCGGCCACCGCGCATGCGTGGGCCGTGCAGCGTCTGCTGGACGCGGGCGCATCGCTCGTCGGCAAGGCCATCACCGACGAGATCTCGCTCGGCCTCCTGGGCATCAACCGTTTCGATGGCACGCCGCTCAATCCGCGTGCGCCCGACCGGGTGCCGGGCGGATCATCCAGCGGCTCGGCGTCCGCGGTGGCGTGTGGCCTGGCCGACATCGCGCTCGGCACCGACTCGGGCGGCTCGGTGCGCACGCCGGCGAGCTTCTGCGGCCTGTATGGCCTGCGGCCGACGCACGGTGCCATCTCCGTCGAGGGCATGGTCACGCAGTCGCCGAGCTTCGACACGGCCGGCTTCTTCGCGGCCGATGCGGCCATCTTCATGCGCGTGGGCGACGTGCTGCTGCCGCCGGGCGGCACCGGCCGCATCGACCAGCTGCTGGTGGCGAGCGACGTCGTGGCCTTGTGCGATGCGCCGGTGCAGGCCGCCTTCCACGGCGCGCTCACGCAGCTCGCACCCCGCGTGGCCGAGCTGCACGCGGTCACGCTCGCACCCGAGGGCCTCACGCTCTGGTGTGCGCACCAGCAGCGCCTGCAGTGCTTCGAGTTCGGCCGCACCTTCGCGCCCTGGGTGGCACAGTACAACCCGGTGTTCTCGTACGACGTGGCGCAGACGCTGCTGCAGGCGCAGGCGCTGCAGGAACACGAGGTGGCGCCCTCGCGCCTGGTGCGGGCCGCCGTGCGCGAGCGGCTCGACGAGCTGCTCGGCGGCCACCGCCTGCTGTGCCTGCCGACCGTGCCCATCCTGCCCATCCGGCGTGACGCCACGCTGCCCGAGATGCAGCAGGCGGTCGGCCGCATCCTCCAGCTCACCTGCATCGCCGGCCTCACCGGCCTGCCGCAGGTGAGCCTGCCGCTGGCACACAGCCAGGGCATCCCGGTCGGCATCTCGCTGATCGGCCCGCGCGGCAGCGACAGGCTGCTGCTGTCGCTTGCACGCGAACTCGAAAGGACCATGCTGCGATGAGCGCCACCCTGATCCGAGGCGGCCGGGTGATCACCGCGACCGACGACTACCTGGCCGACGTGCTGCTGCAAGACGGCATCGTGCACGCCATCGCCCGCGACATGGCGGTCGGCCCCGACGTGAAGGTGGTCGACGCGAGCGGGCTCTACGTGCTGCCCGGCGGTGTCGACACCCACGTGCACCTGGAAAACGTGATCGGGCCGACGATCACCTGCGACACCTTCGCCAGCGGCACCAAGGCGGCAGCCTTTGGCGGCACCACCACGGTGGTCGACTTCGCCCTGCAGACCGCGGCCGACTCGCCGCTGGAAGCCATCGCCCGCGCCCAGCGCAGCGCGGAGCCGCAGGTCTGCATCGACTACAGCCTGCACTGCATCGTGACACGCGTCGATGCGCAGGTGCTGGCCGACGTGAAGCACGCCATGCGCCACGAGGGCGTGACGAGCTTCAAGATGTTCATGGCCTACCCCGGCGTGATGATGGCCGACGACGCGGCCATCTTCCAGATGCTGCGCCAGGTGGGCGCCGACGGTGGCATGGTCGCCCTGCATGCCGAAAACGGCACGGTGATCGACCTGCTGATCAAGGAGGCGCTCGCCGCCGGCCACACCGCGCCGCGCTACCACGCGATGACGCGCCCGGCGCTGATGGAAGGCGAAGCCACGCACCGCGGCATCCGCCTGGCGGAGCTGGCCGAAGCGCCGATCTACTTCGTGCACGTCTCGTCGAACCAGGCCCTGAAGCACATCGTGGCCGCGCGCGACGAGGGCATCCCCGTCTTTGCGGAGACCTGCCCGCACTACCTGCTGTTCGACGACTCGGTGTATTCGAGCGACGACTTCGAGATCGCCAAATACGTGATGACGCCGCCGCTGCGCACCACCGACGACCAGAACCACCTGTGGCGTGCGCTGCGCTACGACGACCTGCAGGTGATCGCGACCGACCACTGCCCCTTCTGCATGAAGGAGGGCCACCTGGGCTACCAGCTGCAGAAGATGCGCGGGAAAGACGACTTCTCGCTCATCCCCAACGGCGCGCCGGGCATCGAGACGCGGCTGGTGAGCCTCTACGACATCGGCGTGATGCAGGGCCGCCTGTCGCTCAACCGCTTCGTGCAGCTCACCTCGACCACGCCAGCCAAGCTCTTCGGCCTCTTCCCGAAGAAGGGCACGATCGCCATCGGCAGCGACGCCGACGTGGTGCTCTTCAACCCCAACGCCACGCAGACCATCCATGCCGAGCATCTGCACAGCCAGTGCGACTACACGCTGCTCGAAGGGCGCACGCTGCAGGGGCGGGTGGAGAAGGTGTTCCTGCGCGGCGAGCTGATCGTCGACGGTGCCGAGTGGAAAGGCCGCGAAGGCATGGGCCAGTTCGTGCGGCGCGGCGAGGTGAGGGCGTTCTAGGTGCGTCGCCCCCTTCCGTTCGAGCCCTTGACGGCGGCAGCCTTCGCGCCCTTCGGCGACGTCGTCGAGGTCGCTTCGGCCTCGCGCCATTTCACGATCAACGAAGGCTACGCCGAGCGCTATGACGACCTGGCCCGCATCGACGTCGACCGCGAGGGCGGCCGGCCGAAGCTCAGCATCTTCCGCGCGTTGCCGCGCGAGCTGCCCTTCGCCCTCTCGGTGATCGAACGGCACCCGCTGGGCAGCCAGGCCTTCATCCCCATGTCGTGCCGGCCCTATCTCGTGGTGGTCTGCGAAGGGGCCGATGCGCCCGACCTCGGCACGCTGCGCTGTTTCACCGCCCGGGCCGGGCAGGGCGTCAACTACGCGCCGGGCACCTGGCACCACCCCTTGCTTGCGCTGGAGGCACCGTGCGACTTCCTGGTGATCGACCGGGCAGGCGAAGGCAACAACTGCGACGAAGTGCGGCTGCCCGCCGGTGTCATCTGGATCGGCTCGACGCCCTAGACGACCGCGAGGTCGACGAGCGTGCTCGGCGCACCCGTCGCTTTCGTCTTTGTCGATCGCAGCTCCGTCACCCGCTGCACCACGAACGCCGCATCCCGCGCCACACCCGAGAAGCGCCCCGAGCCCCAGGTGTGCAGCCACGGCAGGCCGATGAAGTAGAGGCCGGGCACACGCGTGATCCCGCGCTCGTGCACCGGGTGGCCGCGGCCGTTGAAGACCGGGGCATCGAGCCAGCGGAAATCGGGTGCGAAGCCGATGCACCACACCACGCTCGCGACGCCCGCCTCCCTCAGCGACAAGGTCTCGCGCTCCTCACTCGGCTGCCACACCGGCTCGTACACGCTCGCGGGCGGCGCCTGCAGGCGCTGCTCGTCGATGTAGCGGTCGATCGAGGCGTTGATGCCGTTGTAGGTGCGGTCGGCCTGGTCGAGCACCTCGCGCAGGCGCGGGGCGAAGCGCAGCGTGTCGCCGTCGGCGTCGAGGCCGGTGAGCGCACCGTAGAGCTCCATGCCTTCGATGGCGAAGCGGCGCAAGTCGATGTCGCGCCCACCGTCGCGGCCGGTCACGTAGTGGTTGGTGTTGTCGCGCACGCCTTCGCGCAGCGGGTGCTGGCCCACCGGCATGTCGTAGTAGCCCATGTCGGCCAGCCAGTCGACCACGTCGCGGCCGCGGTAGAAGCGCGCGCAGCGCGGCGCATCGCCCACCGCCAGCACCACCTCGCGGCCGGCGAGGTGCAGGTCTTCGGCGATCTGCGCGCCGCTCTGGCCCGAGCCGACCACCAGCACCTTGCCGGGCGGCAACTGCGCGGCGTTGCGGTACTGCGCCGAATGGAGCTGCACCACCGGCGCCGGCAAGCGCTCGGCCAGGCGCGGCACGATGGGCTCGTGGTAGCCGCCCGAGGCGACGACGACCTGTTGCGCGGTGCACTCGCCCTCGCTGCTGCGCACGAGGAAGCCACCCTCGGGCAGCGGCTTCACCAGCTCCACCGCCACACCCTCGCGCAGTGGCGCGTCCACGTAGTCGCGAAACGCATCCAGGTACTGCACGATCTCCTCGCGCTTCATGAAGCCGTGCGGGTCGTCACCGCGATACGGATAGCCCGGCAATGCGCACTGCCAGTTGGGCGTGACGAGGCAGAAGTTGTCCCAGCGCTGCGTGCGCCACACGTGCATCGCGCGGTGCTTCTCGAACACCACGTGCTCGATGCCTTCGGTCTTCAGGCCGTGGCTGATGGACAGGCCGGCCTGGCCGCCGCCGACGACGACGACTTCGTGATGCGGCAGGGTGGGGTTCTTCATGTCGGTACTCCGGTGAAAGCTCAGGCAGGTTCGAACGCGAGCACCCGCACGCGGGCCTCGGCGTCGTGGGCGAACGAGGCCGCATGCGCCTCGGTCTGCAGCAGCTGGTCGGCGGCGCGCGAGCAGGCGAAGCCGAATTTCTCGCGCACCCGCTCGCTCGCGATGGCGGTGGCCTCGCGCACGCGGCGCAGCAGCTCGGGCAGCGGGTAGTCCTCGCCGGGCGTGAGGTAGTCGTGGATCACGAGCGAGGGCGAGTAGCAGAGGGTCTCGCTGGCATCGGGCCAGCGAAGGCGGTAGTGCATGGCGGGCATGGGGTCGGTCTCAGAGGGTGAGTGCTTCAACACGCTTGTCGGCGGATGCGTGCAGCGTGCGCAGGTACCAGGCTTCGTGCAGCGCTGCGCTGCGCTCCCACGCATGGGCCTGGCACACGGCCGGCGGTGCGCCGAGCTTGGGCGTGCGCGCAGCCGATTGCAGGCCGGCGGCGATGGACTCGATGCGCTCCGGGTCGCACCACGCGACGGCCGGCGTCTCCCGCAGGTGCTCGGTGAACGGCGGGCGGTTGGACACCAGCACCGGTGTGCCGCACGCCAGCGCTTCGAGCGCGACGAGGCCGAAGCCTTCGACGAGCGAGGGCATGGCCAGCACGTCGGCGCGGCGCATCAGCGTGGGCAGCATCTCGTCGGGCAGCGGGCCGGTGCGCAGTACCGGGGCACCGGGCCCTTCGCCGAGGCCGAGCTCGCCCAGCGCCTGCTGCCAGGCGCGGCGGGCGCTGCCGTGGTCGAGCATGCTGGCGCCACCGGCCACCACCAGGCGGGCCTGGGCCCACGCGGGGTCGTCGCGGCGCAGCGTGGCGAAGGCGTGCAGCACCCGCACGGTGTTCTTGCGCTCCTCCACGCCGCCGACCAGCAGGCACACCGGGCCGGCGTCGTCGGCCAGCCCGAGCGACTGCAGGCGGGGCCCATCGAGCGTATCGGCCGCCGGTCGGTAGCGGCGCAGGTCGACGCCGTTGTACATGCGCGCCGGCTGCACGCCGAAGTGCTCGCGGAAATGCGCGCACCAGGTGTCGCTGACACAGGCCACGCCATCGGCCTCACGCCAGGCGCGCGCCTGCCAACGGTTGAGCGTCTCCTGCGCGAAGACGTCGAGGTGGTGCACCGTGCGCAGCCAGGGCGGCACATGGACGCCACGCTCGCGCAGCAGGGCGAGGGCGTTGCCGCTGACGCTGTCTTGCGCATGCAGCAGCTCGAAGCCGCCTCGCCGCAGCACGGCGGGCAAGGACGCGACCAGAGCGTCGATGCGCTGCCGCACCTGCTCCACCAGGTCGCCGGTCAGCACCGGCAGGCGGACCAGCTCGACCGGAAACGCCGTCGCACGGAACAGCGTCTCGCCCGGCTCGGCCGAGGCGATCACCGTCACGCGGTGGCCGCGCTGCACCAGCGCGTCGGCCAGCTCCAGCGTGTGGATCACGCCGCCGCGCGGGTGCACCGAGTGCGTGAGCAGGGCGATGTTCATGCAGCCGCCTTGTGCGTGGGCAGCGCGGGCGCGGCGCCGATGAAGGGCTCGGCCGCCAGGTCCCACAGCATTGTCTGCGCGTCGCCGAGCTGCAGCGTCAGGCGAGCGCCGGGCTGCACGGTGCCGATGTCGGCGCAGGCAATGCCGTGCGAATCGAACACCTCCTGCACCACCTCGGCCTGCGCTTCGCGCACGCTCAGCAGGTAGCCGTAGCTTGGGAAGGCGCAGAGCCAGCGCAGGTGCGCCGCGAAAGCGGCCTCACCGGTCTCGTGCCAGCCGGGCGTGCCGGGCGGCAGCGGCAGGCGCGCGAGGTCCACGTGCGCGCCGGCGCCGGAACATTCCAGCAGCATCAGCAGCGTGCCCAGCACGCCCGCCATGCTGATGTCCTTGCCGGCATCGCACAGGCCGGCTTCGGCAATCTGAGGCAGCAGCGCCAGGTCGGCGCGCAGCCGCTCGGCCGGTGCCGAGGTCGAGGCATTCCAGAACGGGTGGCCGCCCTGCCATTCCCCGCGCAGGTCGACGGCCATCAGCAGCCGGTCGCCGGGCCGCGCCGCAAAGCTGCTGATCAGCCGCTTCGCGCGGCCGAGCACGGCCACCGCGAGCTGGCCGTGGCCCGCGTGCAGGTTGCTGTGGCCGCCGACCAGCGGCACCCCGTAGCGCTCGCACGCGGCGCGCATGCCGGCCAGCAGCTGCTGCGCCACTTCGGGCTCGCCGGCCCACAGCGCATCCACCACCGCCAGCGGCCGCCCGCCCATCGCGGCGATGTCGCTCAGGTTGACCATCACGCCGCTGTAGCCGGCGAACCAGGGCATGGCGGCGATGAAGTCCTGCACCAGGCCTTCGATGGCGAGCAGCAGGTGGCCGTCGCCACTGGCATCGGGCAGCACGGCGCAGTCGTCACCGTTGGGCACGCTCGTGACGCCGGCCACCGAGCCCAGCTGCGGCAGCACCGCGGCGATGTCGCGCTTGTGCGCGAAGCCGCGGCTCTGGCGCAGCGCCTGGGCGAGTTGCGTCAGGTGGTCCATCGTCGCCTCAGCCTTGCGTGAGCACGAAGCCGGCATACGGCGTGGGGCAGGGTGGGTAGTGGGCGAGCGAGGCGCGCATCCAGCCATGCGGCCGGCCATGCAGCTCGCGCATCTCCAGCAGCTCCCAGTTCAGGCGCTGGAAGAGCGGCACGTTCTGCGCCTGCACGTGCGCCAGGAATTCATCGCAGCCGAGCGCATGCGCGCTGCTCACCGCCAGGCGGATCAGGCTGGAGCCCAGCCGCTTGTGCTGCCGCCAGTCGGCCCGCACCGCCAGGCGCGAGCCCCACCACACGCCGGGTGCGGCCTGGTGGATGCGTACGGTGCCGATCACCTCGTCGGCCTCGCCGGCCAGGCAGGTGAGCGCCACCAGCGAGCGCGTGCTCGGCTCGTGGCGGTCGATGTCGTCGAGGTCGTCGTGCACGAAGACGCGCTGCTCCTCGCAGAACACCTGCCGCCGCAGCGCCAGCGCCTCGCGCTCCATCCACGGGTCGCTGGCCCACTGGATGCGGAAGCCCTGCGGCGTGTACGACGGGTCGAGCTCGCACCAGGGTTGCGGGTGGAAGGCGTGGAGCTGCATCGTGTTCTCCTTCGTCAAACGGCGAGCGGGGCTTCGTAGCGAGACAAGGTGGAGCAGGCCGCGCAACGCCCGCAGCCCGCCTTGATGTCGCCGGCGCGCAGGCCGGCATCGGCCACCAGCCGGCCCAGCGGCTCCAGCACGCTGCGCATGAACTCGGCCGACGGGGCGGGCCGGTCTTCGAGCGGCGTGCCGCTGATGGGCACGAAGGGCACGACGAAGGGGTAGACCCCCATCGCCAGCAGCCGCTCGCTGGTCGCGAGCAGCAGCTCGGCGCTGTCGCCCAGGCCGGCGAGCAGGTAGGTGCTGACCTGGCCGCGGCCGAACACCTCGACCGCCGCCTCGAACGCATCCCAATAGCGGCTCATCGGCACCTCGGCCTTGCCGGGCAGGATCTCGCGCCGCAGCGCGTCGCCGATCACTTCCAGGTGCATGCCCAGCGTGTCGACACCCGCGTCCTTCATGCGCTGGAACCACGCATCGGTGTCGGGCGGCTCGCACTGCGCCTGCAGCGGCAGGTCGACCGCGGCGCGGATGGCCTCGGCGCTGTCGCACAGCACCTTGGCGCCACGGTCGGGCGTAGGCGGCGTGCCGGTGGTCATCACCATGTGCTTCACGCCATCGAGCTCGACCGCGGCCTTCGCCACCTCGGCGAGCTGCGCCGGTGTCTTGTGCGCGACGGTGCGGCCGGCCGCGAGCGACTGGCCGATGGCGCAGAAGCGGCAGGCTTTGCGCCGGCTCTCGTAGCGGATGCAGGTCTGCAGCACGGTGGTGGCGAGCACATCGCTGCCGTGCAGCGTGGCGATGTGCGAATACGGAATGCCGTCGGCCGTGCTGCGCGCATAGAAGCGCGGCTGCCGCGGGAAGCTCACGCTCGCGATCGGGATGCTGCCTTTGCGCAATACGCTGCGGCCGTCGGGCCCGGGCGCGTCGGCGACGAAGGGCGAGCTGAAGGCGGTGTGGGTGTGCACCGGCACCATCAGCGTCACGCCATCGACCGTCACCGCCTTGTGGTCCGACGGGCCGGCGCCGCCGCGGCGGCTGGCCGCGCCCGCGCCGGGGTCGAGCAGGCGCAGGCCCTGCGACTGCAGCTCGGTCATCAAGGCGCGCGAGGCTTCGGGCATCGCGAGGGCTTCAGTCATGGGGAACTCCTTCGGGCAAGGGCAGGGCGGTTTCTTGAGAGGGCGCAGACGGCCACGGCTGCGTGGTGCTGGTCGCGTCGCGGCGGATCACCAGGCTCAGCAGCTCGGGGCGCGCGTAGTGGCCCACCGAATCCATCATGCGTTTGCGCTTGGTGATGAGCGCCATGTCGAGGTCGGCGATCACCAGGCCTTCGCCTTCGGTCAGCGGCTCGGCGAGGTACTTGCCTTCCGGCGACACGATGGCCGTGTGGCAGCCGCCACGCAGCGCGCCCTGCAGCTTCTCGTCGGCCGTGACGGCGCGCACCTGCGCCTCGTGCAGCCAGCCGGTGGCGTTGACGACGAAGCAGCCCGACTCCAGCGCGTGGTGGCGGATGGTCACGCCCATCTGGTCGGCAAAGATCTGGCCGACCAGCGAGCCGGGGAACTGCGCGCAGTGGATCTCTTCGTGCTGCCCCATCAGCGCGTAGCGGGCGAGCGGGTTGTAGTGCTCCCAGCAGGCCAGCGCGCCGACGCGGCCCACGCGCGTGTCGACGGTGGTGAGGCCGGCGCCATCGCCCTGGCCCCACACCATGCGCTCGTGGTAGGTCGGCGTGATCTTGCGGCGCTTGAGCAGCAGGCGGCCGTCGGCGTCGAAGATCACCTGCGTGTTGTAGAGGCTGCCGTGGTCGCGCTCGTTGACGCCGAGCACGATCACCATGCCGGCCTCGCGTGCGGCTGCCGCCACCGCATCGGTCAGCGGCCCCGGCACGGTGGGCGCGCGCTCCATCAGGAGCAGGTGCGCCGGCCCCTGCTGCACCGGCGGCTGCACGAAGCTGAAGTAGGGGTAGTAGGGCACGAAGGTCTCGGGGAAGACGATCAGCTCCACGCCCTTGCGCGAGGCCTCGCGCACGGTCTCGAGCACGCGGGCGAGCGTGCCGTCGGCACTCTCCAGATCGGGCGAGATCTGGGCCGCCGCGGCGCGCACCGACTTCGGCTTCGTGCTCATCTCACAGCGTCCAGGTGTCGAGGATGAACGCACCCTCTTTGCGATGGAGCAGCACGATGTCGAGCACGTCGAGCGGGTTGATCGGGCGGATGCCTTCGATCAGCGCGCCTTCGCCGTGGCCGTAGAGCGCCTGCAGCGCGAAGCGGCAGGCGTAGACCTTGCCGCCCTCGGCGATGAACTTGCCGATCTGCTCGTTGAAGTTCTGGTGGCCGGGGAAGGCCGCGTCGCCCAGCTTCGGGAAGCCGCGCTTCACGCCCAGCGTGACGCCCGGGCCGTAGAGCAGGATCGAGGTGTCGAAGCCCTTGCGTTGCAGCCGCGTGGCCTGCAGCAGGTTGACGAAGCCGATCGAGCCTTCGAAAGCCACGGTGTGGAAGGTGACCAGCGCCTTCTCGCCGGGCTTGGCCTTGACGTCCTCGAACACCTTCTCTTCGTAGTCGACCAGGAAATCGCCCTTCTGGGCGGCGGGGTGGGTGACCTTGGGCATGTGAGTCCTCGCGTGGTGGTTGGGCCGGCACGGCGCCGGACGCTCCTCTCTTTGCGAGCGACATGCCACGCCGCGGCGCGGGCGGCCGATCAACATGCGATCAACGGGGCGTCACGGGCACGGCACACCACGACGGCCCACCGCAGGCACGCCGATGCGCCCCGCACCATCAGACGGCAGCCGATGCGATCAATGCACCCGATCAATGGCCGGCGTGCACCTGGAATGGCCGCGCATCACGAGGGCGAGGCCGTGCAATCAAGCCGTGCGACAGGCACACTGGGCCATGCCGTTCACGCACTGGATCGCTCGCATTCGCCACAGCAGCCTGCCGGCGTATCAGCTCATCCCCGAGCTGATCGCCGAAGACCTGCAGCAGGGCCGGCTCGCCCCGCGCCAGCGCCTGCCGCCGCTGCGCGACCTGGCCGTCACGCTGCAGCTCAACTACACGACGGTGGTGCGCGGCTTCGCCTCGGCCCGCGAGCGCGGGCTCATCGCCTCTCGCCCCGGCATGGGCTCGTACGTGCGCGGCTCCTTCATCGGCCTGCCGCTGCGCGCCGGCACCGGCGCCGAGATGACGATGAACATGCCGCCCGAGATCGAGGACCACCCCGCGATGCAGGCGCTGCAGCAGAGCGCCGCCGAGGCCATCACCCACTCGACGCTGCACGACCTGATGCGGTATCAAGACTTCGGCGGCACCGCGCACGACCGCGAACTCGCCGCGCACTGGCTCGCGCAGTGGGTGCCCGAGGCCAAGGCCGACCGGGTGCTGGTGGCGCCGGGCATCCACGCCGTGCTGCTGGCGCTGATGTCGATGCTGGTGAAGCCGGGCCAGAGCCTGTGCGTCGAGAGCCTGGTGTACCCCGGCCTGAAGGCCATCGCCGCGCAGCTGGGCACCCAGCTCCTGCCGATCACGATGGACGAGCACGGCCTGGTGCCCGAGGAGCTGGAGGCCGCGTGCAAGAGCACACCCGTGGGCGCGATCTACCTCTGCCCGAACATCCACAACCCCACCACCGCCACGCTGCCCATGCGCCGCCGCGAGCAGATCGCCGACATCGCGCTGCGCTTGAGCATCCCCATCATCGAAGACGACGCCTACGGCATGCTGCCCGCCGCCACGCCGCCGGCGCTGGCCGACTACGCCGGCGCGCTGACCTACTACATCAGCGGTTTGTCGAAGTGGCTGGGCGCCGGCATGCGCGTGGCCTACGTGCTCGCGCCGACGCACGCCGCCCAGCAGCGCCTGGCCGGCGCCCTGCGCGCGACGACGGTGATGGCCTCGCCCTTCATCAACGCGGTGGTGTCGCACTGGCTGGAGCAGGGGCATGGGCGCGAGGTGCTGGCGGCGGTGCGGGCGGAGTGCGGGTGGCGCAGTGCGCTGATGCGGGAGCGGCTCGGGGCGTATGGGCTGCGGGTGCACCCGCAGGGGTTCCATGGGTGGTTGCCGCTACCGGAAGGGGATGCCAACGGGGGCTCGTCGGCCACGCAGATTGCGGGTGCGTTGCGGGAGCTTGGGGTGGCGGCGGTGGCGGCCAGTGCGTTCTCGACGGATCGGCAGCCGCCGGAAGGGTTGCGGCTGTGCTTAGGGGGTGGGCTGAATCGGGATGACTGTGGGCGGGCGTTGCGCGCCGTGGAGCGGGCGCTTGGCGGGGCGGAGGTGTTCGAGTGATCTGCGCTCGTTGTGATGCCGCGTCTCAGTGACAGCGCTCTTGTACTGCGCCGGTAAGCGCAATGGTCCCAACGAATGACTCATTAAGACTGGGTGCTGCCGCTCGAGTGCGGCTGATGGGCGACTGCCTAGACTGAGAGCAGTCGTTCGCGACGCCAGCTATTCGAAGTCCACTGCGCCTGCTGAACGTCACTCGAGATTTGCCAACCGTATGACGCTCCGTGAGAGACAGCTTCCACACGGGGCGATCGGCTGAAACCGACCCGTTGCAGACACAGATTGTGTTGCTGGGTCGCGGTAAAGCGAACCTCGAGAGGCTCAGGCTTCCGACTCCCAAGGTCGGCGTACGAATCGGACATAGACGCCTAAGGCGTCAACCGGTGACGAGTACTTCTTCACCCCTAAATCGGAGCTAACAAGAAGGATCGGCGCACTAGGTTCCGCGGGGACGACCGGAACCAGCCAAGTGGCGAGACTTGGCTGAGGATCCCGCAAGAATGCCGTCTCGCGGCGTAGCCCCAATGCTTCTCGCACGTTTTCTTTCGTTGACGTGCGGACGTCCTTGCAACTGATGCCCGCGATGACCTGGGAGTGCGCAGGCCGCTCATCTGCGGCTGGCGCAAGGACACACACGTCGAGTTCATGGCGGGCCTCGCGAGGAGCTTTCCCCGGGGCTCCGCCGTTTCTGTCCCAACTTAGCGATTCGAACTCGACGGAGGTCCAGACCTCACCCATTGGATTGCCGGCGTCGTCGAACAGGTCGAAATGTGAGAACCTTTTGCGATCGGCAAGAGCCGGCTTGCTCGCAACTACCAGTTCCGATGCTTTGCCTCCCTTGGAAGGTGGCACATGAACGATCGACGCCTTCGGATAGGCACGCCGAAAGGCCCGCAATAAGCGCGCGAGGACTAGCATTTCGAACAGCTTATCGCGGGTCATCACCTGTAGCTTCAGCGGCGTCGGGGCCTTCGCTGCGATGTCAAAGAGCTTGCCGACAGCTTTGACGAGGTCTAATGGCGCCGGCTGGTTCTTCTTCTTTGGGACTGACGCAGCGGAGGGTGTCGTGCTCATAGGTCCACCTCCGTCTGTCTTGGGAGGAAATCGAGAAACGCCTGCCGCAATGCGACCTGCTGTCTCGTTGGGCGGCGCCCAAGGTTCCTTTTAAGACTGGTCTTCCGGTTGCCCACGAGCATCTGCATTGACTTGACCTGTTGATCGTGCTCCAGCGTCTCGTTGAGTTCGCGGCGCACCGCTTGCTCTGTTCGGCTGTTAACCGGAAAAGCGAGCACCATCAACAGCGATAGCGCCTCTTCAAACCGCCCCTTGATCTCCCTGCGGTTTGCCGGTGACGCGTTGCGAACGCCTTGCCCGGCGACCACAAGCCCTTCTCCAAGGGGCTCATCTGGCTCGACAGGCGCGCTCAGGTTGGCTAACTCCATGAACTCGTGCATCAGCGGCCCCTCATACGCGAGGGCTCGCCGGTGTATCTCGCGAAGCGCCTGTTCCAGTTCGTCCTCACCCCGAATTTCGATTCGCATGCACTCTCCGTGAATGTTCCGCGGCCGCGATGCTGGCGGCTCTGCGCCAGCATTCTCAGCCACGATCGGGCGGCCCGTGAGTTGCTCGCCGGCATCAACAGGTATGGCCGTGTCCAAGCAGGACGGATGACCAGCAACCTTGGGCGCAGTCGGAAGAAATCGTGTCGTCCGTGTGGCACCTCAAGGCCGACGCTGGTCGGCTTGCGGTTCTGGCCGGGACCCTCCTCAGGGTCTCCGACAATAAAAACTATTGCGCGGACTGTAAAGTTACTTTATAGTTGATCCAGAGAAACTATGAGTAAAGCGATGTCAATCCCGGTGATGGTTCAAACCTCGTTGCCCAAGGACCTCATCTTGCGGCTGCAGGCTAAGTCGGAGATGCCCGCGGTTGAGGGTCTTGCTGGGATCTTGAGTCGCATTCTGGATGACCACGATAAGGCGTTCCCGAACCAAAACAAGCGTGTCGTTCTATCAATGCCAGTGCATCCGGAGCCAAAGGTCTTCACGACCCAGCGTGGGTTCGAGTTGCCTGTCGGACTAGAGCTCTTCGCAGAATACGGCGGCAAGCACCTGAAAGCGAAGGTCACGACAGGCGGCATTGAATACAAGGGCAGGACGTACGAAGTGTCACCGTCTGCGTTCGCAGCGAAGAAGGACTGTGGCGCGTCAGACACCGCTGCGTCGACGAACGGCTGGAAGTTTTGGATGTTCAAGAAGGACGGCCGAGCGCAGTTCATCGACGTGCTGCGTCCGCCTGTCGGCAGGTGATCGGTGCGCACGACGCTTTTAGGTTCCCGGTAAGAACAAGCAGCGGAGGCGAGGGATGCCAGGATTCATGCGAATTCGGGTGGAGGATGTCGAGCACGGGTGTTGCGTGATGCTCCAGCACGTGACCAGGGTCGGCCTGAACCAAGAGGTTGGTGGTCGCTTGGCCATGATCGACTGCGGCTCGTCGGCGGACTTCAAACCGAGCAGGGCGATTAAGGCAATGGGTCGCGACAAACTCGACTATCTCTTTATCACCAATGCCGACCAAGACCACATGTCCGACCTGAAAGGATTGGAAGACGCCGGCATTGAGGTGGTCACGCTGCTGCGAAATCCGACCTACACCGGCGAGGAGATGCGTCGCATCAAGCTCGTAAGCGGTCCGCTCACCGAAGATGCTTCTTGGTACGTGAACGCGCTCAGCACATATACCGAGAACGTCACCGCTCCATTTAACACAAGCATGGGTGGCATCACGTACAAGGCCTTCTACAACTCGTACGGCAGTGGGTACGGTCAGTTCAAGGACACGAACAACCTGAGCTTCGCGACGTTCATCAAGTACGGGAACTTCAAGATGCTGTTTCCCGGCGATCTCGAAAAGGCAGGCTGGACCGCCCTGCTACAGCGGGCTGACTTCCGGGCCGAACTTTCGGGCACTGACGTCCTGATGGCGTCCCACCATGGACGCGAGAGCGGGTACTGCGAGGACATCTACAAGTACTTCACGCCTTCGTGCGTAGTGATCTCCGACAAGCCGATCGTGCACAAGACGCAGGAGATGGTGCCGGACTACCGCAAGGTAGTCCGGCAAAGTGGGGTACGCGTGCGAACAACAATGAAGGACCGGCACGTGCTGACGACTCGCAGAGACGGCTGGATCGTCATCGATGTGGACGATGAAAACTTCACCATCGATACGGAGTACCACGGATGAAAAGCGCTGAACGATCCTTGAAGTCGCTGAACTTCGCGTGGCACGTCGCCCTCGCGACGGCCGATGCCATCGTCCTGGCCCTCTTCGTCGCGCCCGAACTGATCACCAGCGCTACGACTACGCAGCTCGGTCTCTATCGCGCGCTTGGCGCCGCAGTGTTGCCGATCGTCGTGCTCCTGCTGATGAACGTGATGTCGTCGAACTTCAAGGCCATGCTCGTGTACTGGAAGCCTTACGGCTGGTTGCCGGGCTGCGAGGCGTTTACCAAGTACGGCCCAGCGGATCACCGTGTGGACATGGCGCAGCTAAAGAAGAACGCTGGTGCGTGGGCCGACGAGCCAAGGGAACAAAACTCGAAGTGGTACAAGTTGTACAAGCAGGTCGAGACTACTCCTGAGGTCGCATACGCGCAGAAAGACTTCTTGATGTACCGGGACATGGCCGTGCTATCGCTGCCGCTCATCGTCATCGCTCCGCTCGGGCTGTATGTCGCCAATGCGAGCACGAAGGCCCTGTGGACCGGTGCTGCGATGTTCGTCGTCCAGTACGTGTTGACCGCGATCAGCGCTCGCAACGCGGGTGAGCGCTTCGTGTGCAACGTGCTGGCTGTGCACTCGGCCAAGAAGGTCACGCCGCTAAAGGCACAACCTGCAGCGAAGGCTACTTCGTCCGGTGGTTCTGCAGGTGCCTGACGGCTACGAAAGGAGAATCGGCCTTTCGTCCCACTTGTTGGTCTCGGATTGCCAAGCGACGTCATTGGGTCGTCAGCTCGCGGCCGACCACAGCGGTCGCTCAGTCACCCTCAGCGTGCAAATTCGCTCGCAGTGTCGCCTTCACGCTCACAAGCAGTCTTCGAGCAGGCGCGCCATCAACGCCAAGCCAATGACTACTGCCTGGTAGACACCGTGCATAGACTCGCCTGAGAGGACAGACGGCAATCGCTGCACAGCTGCCAGTCATCATGTGAAGTGCAGCTTCAGCCTGAATTGCAACTGTCGCGGGCCGTGCGTTCAGGGGCTGCTCTCGGCCCATTCGCGTCGCTGGCAATCAGAGAAGCACGCATTGTTTCGTTCCTCGACATCCATAGCAGTCGTCCCAATGCTGAGCGACCGCAAACTGCAGTACATTTGCATCCCCAAGATGAGGACGCCATGGCTGCCAGCAAGACCGCCACGCTCACGCTGCGCATCGAGCCCGAGATAAAGCAAGCGCTGCAGCGCGCTGCCGAGATGGAGCACCGCTCCATCGCCAATATGGTCGAGGTGCTGATCCGCGAACACTGCAGGGTCAAGGGCATTGCCCCGGGCGTCACCAGCAAGAGCAAGCGAGTCGCTAAGGGAGCCACTTCGTGATCAAGACCGTCAAGCAGGCCTGCCGCTTCAACGCGGCGATACACGACTACCGAATGAGCCAGGGCATCGAGAACCTGGCCGAGCTCATTCAGGACGAGGGTGACGGGCGTGAGTTCTTTTCGCGCAACTTCGTCACGCACGGCATGGCACAGCTTTTCCGCGAAGGCCTGCTGCGCCTGTCCGGCAAGTCGGACCAGGCGGTCTTCGAGTTGACCCAAGCGATGGGTGGCGGCAAGACCCACATGATGATTGCACTGGGCCTATTGGCGCGCCATCCGCATCTGCGTCAAGAGGTGCTGCCCGGTGATCTGAAGGACCGAATCGACTTCGGCCAAGCGCGCATCGCCGCCTTCAACGGCCGGAACACTCCCGACAACTACATCTGGGGTGATATCGCAACGCAGCTGGGAGAACCCGAGGCAATCAAGCCATATTGGGCCAACGGCCCGAAATCGGTCGACCAGGCGAAGTGGAAAGAGATCATCGGCGACAAGCCGACCCTGATCCTCCTCGACGAACTCCCGCCCTACCTGGACAACGCCAGCACCCAAGTCTTCGGACAGGGAACGCTGGCCAACATGGTGGTGTTCTCACTGGCCACGCTGATGAGCGCCGCGCTGGAACTGCCCAATTGCTGCATCGTCGTCGCCAACCTCTCCGGCAGCTACCAGGCGCAGACCAAGGCGCTGGCCGATGCGATCTCGAACCTACAGCAGGAAACCCGGCGCCAAGCGATGACGATCACGCCGGTCCAGCTGGCCGGCAACGAGATCTACGAGATCCTGAAGACGCGTCTCATAGACAAGATGCCCGACGAGCGCGTCGTCGCCGAAGTGGCTGAGGAGTACGCGCAGCAGGTCAAGAAAGCCGAGGACGCAGGCTACGTCGTCGCCGCCAGCATCGAGCAGATCGCCGAGCAGGTGCGGGAGACCTACCCCTTCCATCCGTCGTTCAAGCACCTCGTGGCCCTGTTCAAGGAGAACGAGGGCTTCCGGCAGACCCGCGGCCTGATGCAGTTCACAGCGCGGCTGCTCAAGAGTGTGGCGCTGCGCGAGGACGACGACGTCCACCTCATCGGCACCCAGCACCTGGCCCTGAACGATGACCAGGTGCGCGACGAGATCGAGCGCATCGCCCCCAAGCTGCTACCGGCTGTCACGCGGGACATCGCGGACAAAGGCAACGCCATCGCCGAGACCATCGACGCCGAGCTCGATACCGATGCGTCCCGCCAGGTGATGACCCTACTGCTGGCGTCGTCGCTGTCACGCGCGGTGGGCGGGCGCATCGGCCTGTCAGAGAGCGAGGTCATCGAGTTCCTCGCCGCCCCTGGCCGCAAGCCCGACGAGTTCCTGCAAGCCCTGCAACGGCTGCGCGAGCAAGCCTGGTACCTGCACCGCGAGGACCAGCGCCTCTTCGTCAAGGAGACCGAGAACCTCTCGCGCCAGATCGAGCGCAGCGCCAAGGAGGTACCGCAGCCCAAGATCGACCAGGCGCTGATCAACCGGCTCACCGGCATTCTCCAGCCCGAAAGGCGCCAGGCGTACCAAGACGTGCAGGTGCTGCCTCGCCTCGATGAGATCCGCCTGAGCGGCCCGCGCACCCTCATCGTCATCAAGCCGGATGGCAAGGTGCCGCCCAGCGAGTTGCAGAACTTCTTCGACTACCAGCAGGAGAAGAACAATCTGCTGGTGCTGACGGGGCAGGACAGTCATCTGGCCGACGCCGTGGAAGACCGCCTGCGCGAGCTCTACGCCATCGAGCAGATCCACAAGCGCCTAAAAGCCGGTGACACCTTGTTCGAGGAGGCGCGTGACCGGCTCGAAGAGGCGGAAGGCCGGTTCGCCAAGGCGCTCTCCGCCGCCTACAACCGGGTCTACTTCCCGAGCACCGATCCCATCGACGGCCGGCACTTCCTGGCCAACGTCACCATCGACAACGGCCTCAAGCTCGGCAAGGGCGAGCAGTCTGCCGAGGCGCAGATCGACGCACTGCTGGCCAGCCCACGCGCCAACTACAAGCTGGCCGCCAACCTGACCGAGAGCTTCGGCGAGTACTTCGCCATGGCGGAAGAGGTTCTGTGGCCCTCGGGCAAGGACAACCGCCGCACTCCGTGGAAGGACGTGGTCGCGCGCGCCAAGAGCAATCCAGACTGGCCTTGGATGCCGGGCGCGGGCGGCATGGACACACTGAAGGCCGAGGCCCTGAGACAAGGCCGCTGGCGCCTGGGTGAAGACGGGTACATCGAGAAGGGCCCGTTTCCAAAGGACAAGACCACGGTCAACGTGTCGGTCGTCGGCAGCCAGCCAGACACGGGCGCCACTATCCTGAGCCTCACGCCACGCCACGCGGGCGAGAGCCCGGTGGTGGTCTACGCCACCCGTCCCGAGGGGCTGATCAACGGGCAGTCCGTCGAAGACCTCGACAGCTTCATCACGGCGGAAGGCACGTTGTACTTTCTGGCCCGCGACACCACCGGCCACTATGAAACCGGTGCGCCCGTTCGCTGGACCGCCGAGCTGAAGATCCGCCACCAGGTAGATCCAGCCGCCGACAAGCGCCGCGTCACGCTGGCGTGCACGCCCAAGGCCACGCTGGCCTACACGTTGGACGGCTCCAATCCGCGCGATGGCCTGCCCTACGAGGGGCCGTTCGAGATCGGTGCTTCAGCGGCTCGCTTGCTCGTCTACGCCCGCGCCGGCGAGGCCAACAAGACGGCCGACTTCCAGATCCCGGCCAGCGGCGACAGGACCGTTCAGATCAACGACACCAAGCCCGTCAAGCTGCAGCCCAAGCGCTTCGGCCTGGACACCACCGACCGGGTGTTCGGTGTCATCAACCGCTTCCGCGACCAACCCGGCACGCGGTTCAAGGGCGTGCGCATCGAGATCGGCGAGGGCGAGAAGACCGTGACCGTGCGCTTCCAGGAGCGCGAGGTCACCGCCAGTGTCATCGAGGGCGTGATCAACAGCCTGCGCCAGCTGCTGGCCGAAGACCAGGCGCCGGTGGTTGTGAG
Organism: Piscinibacter sp. HJYY11; assembly: GCF_016735515.1. Lineage (NCBI taxonomy): Bacteria > Pseudomonadati > Pseudomonadota > Betaproteobacteria > Burkholderiales > Sphaerotilaceae > Piscinibacter > Piscinibacter sp. HJYY11. The sequence goes on from NZ_JAERQZ010000001.1 coordinate 4,951,220, forward strand.
CATCAGCGACGGCGCCCATTTCGACACGGGCTTCGCTGCCAAGGAGTTCGCCAAGCTGGTGGGCCTGGAGCTGAAGCCTGGCGACGTGGTCCAGGAGGCATGAAGCCATGACCAAGCCCAGGTCCACACGCTCAGCAGCCGCACTGAATGCCAGTGCTGCCGCGCCTGCCTCCGCCAGGGTACCGGCCGACGCGCGCCCAACCCTAGGCTTCGGCGTGCCTGCCTCGTCCGACCCGCACCACTTCAAGGTGATCGTCCCGCGCAGGAACACTGCCCCCGTGCAGGTGAGCGAGTACCTCGGCCTGCAGGCTCTGAGCGACGAGCACTCCGTGATCGACCGGGCCGTGCTCGACCGCGCACGCTGGACGGCCATCCGCGCCGAAGTGCAACGCGCCTTCAATGCCCGGCTCAGCACGCACAACCTGAAGCCCAGCGCCTGGAAGGCCGGCGACAACCTGGTCGACCGGCTGCTGGGCAAGGAGCTGTGCGTGCTGGTGTGGGCCGTCGAGCACATGGAGATGGAAAAGATCCCCGTCGCTGTGCGTAACTGGCTGGCGCTGTTGCCGGAGGAGCGTTGGTGGCTGTTCGGCATGACCGCGATAAGCACGGGCGGCATCGGAGATGGCGACAAGGGTTGGCGGCTTGCTCTGCGCCACGCGCTGGGCGACGTCGCGCAGAGCGAGCTGCTGTCGCCGCGCGCGCGCCGCGGTCTGGTCGCACGCGACAGCGACATCGCAGGCGAGCGTCCGACCCTCGACCTCTTTAGCGACGGTGCGGCATGAACACTAGGGATCTGCTCGAGAGTGGATGCGCCGGTGCCGCCCAGCCCATTGCCGAAGGCACAGGCGGAGCCGGCTTGTCTGGCATCGCCTGAAACCGCTGCATGACCAAACGTCCCCCTCTCACCCCTGGCGCACTGCGCGACACGCCGGCACTGATCGAATCGGTGTTCCCAGTGCAGAAGGTCTCGCATGAGGCTCAACGCGAGCGGAAGGCCAACCTCTACCAAACGCTGACCGGCCTCGGGTCCTACTGGAAGGGACGCAAGCCTTTGATCCTAGTAAGGGCCATCGTTCTCGGTGTGCTGCTACCGCAGACCGACGACCCCGAGCGGGATCTTGAAATTTTCGAAAAGCTGATGGGCTTTGACGCCGAGGGCTTGGCTCGCCGGGCGTTTGTCGTTGACGGCGTGAAGCCCTACGAGATGGCGAAGCGCATCTCTTTGGCTGATCCATGGGCCTTCTTCACTGCAAAGGTGAAGGGCGAGGAGCCTGAGGACGGGCAACTGGCGTACTGGACCTTCCCGCTGGATTGCGAGGAGAGGGGCATCACGCTGCGCTGGCGGCGCGACATCGAGCCCGAACAGAAGCTGGAGCTGTATCGCCGCTACATCGCGAACCTGGATTCGTATGAGCAACGCTCGAATCTGGGAAAGCGGCCTGAGGAGGTCGACGCCGCATGGCTGTTCGAGCCGATCTGGACCGATGTAAACCAACATTACGCGCACCTCGGAATCAACGCCCGCAGCGTCCACGAACTCGTGGAGCAGTTGGGCCAGCTCCGCTATGGTCGACGCGCGCGCGTGGGGGACACCTTCGCCGGTGGCGGCTCCATCCCCTTCGAAGCAGCCAGGATCGGTTGCGATGCGTTCGCGTCGGACCTGAATCCCATCGCCTGCATGCTCACCTGGGGCGCACTGAACATCGTCGGCACAGACGCAGCCCGGCACGCCGAACTCGAGCGCCAGCAGAGGGAAGTTGCCACGGCAATCAAGGAATCCGTTCGAAAGCTGGGCATCGAGCGCGACGCATCAGGCAACCAAGCCAAGGTCTACCTGTACTGCTTGGAAACACGCTGCCCCGAGAGCGGCTGGCAAGTACCGCTCCTGCCGTCATTGGTGATCTCCAAGAACGGCAGCGTCATTGCTAAGCTCGTTCCGAACGAGGCGCAGCAGCGCTTCGACATCCGGGTCGTCAACGGTGCATCAGCGGCGGAGATGAAAGCCGCGGCGAACGGCACCGTAAGGGATAGCGCCCTGGTCTACGAGCTGAACGGTAAGGTCTACCGCGTTCCCATCCGCACGTTGCGAGGCGACTTTCGAGACGTGGATGGCACCACTCAAAACAACCTGCGCCGATGGGGTCGTGAAGACTTCGACCCGCTCACCGGCGACACATTTCAAGAACGGCTGTACGCGATCCAATGGATCGACGGCACCACCGTGTCAGACCCGCGACCCCGCACCTACTTCGCATCGCCAACGGACGAGGACCTGGAGCGCGAAGCTGAGGTGCGGAGGATCGTTGCGAGCAACCTGATGGCATGGCAGGCCGAAGGACTCGTGCCCGACATGGTGATTGAGGCTGGAGACGAGACAGCCAGGCTGGGTCGGGAACGAGGTTGGACCCACTGGCATCACCTCTTCAATGCACGGCAGCTGCTCCTATACGCGGAGCTGCGCAAGCACGCGACCGCAGAACTCTGCCTCAAGGCTTGCCAGATGATCAACACCAGCGCCCGCCTCACCCGCTGGTCCACCGGCGACGGAGATGGTCGCAGCGGCGGCACCAAGCAGGTATTCGACAACCAGGCGCTGAACGTTCTCTACAACTATGGGTGCCGGGCTTCGAGTTGCCTGCTTGACCCACTGGACGGCGAGAACGCCCATGCGCCCATCCCCGCGGGCGTGACCCACACGCTGCGGAACCACCCTGCACACGAGGTCGCCGAGGCCTGCGACCTGTGGATCACCGATCCGCCCTACGCGGACGCGGTCAACTACCACGAGATCACGGAGTTCTTCATCGCCTGGCTCCGCCGCAACCCGCCGGCCCCGTTCGATTCCTGGGTGTGGGACTCCAGGCGCGCCCTGGCCATTCAGGGATCAGGCGAAGACTTCCGCCGCAACATGGTGGCGGCCTACACCGCGATGGCGACACACATGCCCGACAACGGCATGCAGTGCGTCATGTTCACCCACCAGGACACTGGTGTCTGGAGCGATCTCGTCGGCATCTTCTGGGCAGCGGGGCTGCAGGTGGTGGCGGCCTGGTACATCGCCACCGAGACCACGTCCGAACTGAAGAAGGGCGGCTATGTGCAAGGCACGGTGACGCTGATGCTGCGCAAGCGCCCGGCCGGTGACCGGCCGGCCTTCAAGCAGCGCTTGCTACCCGCCGTGCGGCAGGAGGTGGACCTGCAGATCCGAACCATGATGCACCTGAACACTGCCGTGATGGCCCACCACGGCGAACCTGTGTTCAACGACTCCGACCTGCAGATGGCCGGCTACGCAGCGGCGCTGAAGGTGCTGACCGGCTACACACACATCGGTGGCGAAGACGTCACCAGCTTCGCGCTGCGCCCGCGTGTGAGGGGCGAGGTCACGGTGGTTGACGAGATCGTGCAACAGGCTGCTGAAGCGGCTAGCAACCTGCTGGTGCCCGAGGGCCTGACGGCAGACTCCTGGGGCAAGCTGTCCGGCATCGAGCGCTTCGTGCTGCGCATGATGGACATGGAAACCACGGGCACCCGCAAGCTGGACAACTACCAGAACTTCGCCAAGGCCTTCCGCGTGCAGGACTACGCCCGCGTCATGGCCAGCATGGCGCCCAACGAGGCCAGGCTAAAGCAAGTGACCGAGTTCGCCTCTCGCGACCTGACCGACAGCACCGAGCTGGGCGCCACGCGCCTAGGCAGGCTGGTCATCGCGCTGCAGCAGATGCGCGCTGACCTGGAGCCGCAGACCATCATCAGCCAGCTGCAGGCCGAGATGCCCGACTTCCTGGAGGCTCGCCCGTTGCTGATGGACCTGCTGGCTTTCGTGGAGCGCAAGGCACCCGAGGCGGATGTGCGCATGGCTGCCGAGGTGCTGGGCGCCCGGCTAAAGAACCAGCGCTTCGGGGTCTGAGGACGACAACGCCATGGCCATCCGGCGGTTCTCGTCACGCACGCACCGGCTCGACGCCAGCTTTCTGCTGGAGCACATGAAGGGGGCGCACAGCTACCGACGCATCGCGGGCTACTTCACCAGCTCGCTGTTCGAAGTGGCGCACGAGCTGCTGGAGGGCATTCCGCACGTTCGGATCGTGTGCAACGTCGACATCCACCCCGACGACCTGAAGGTGGCCCAGCTGCGCGAAGCCCGCATGATGGGCCGCTGGAACGAGAAGGCCATCGAGGCCGAGGCGCTACTAAACCGCGACCGCTACCGCCGGCTGGACGCCTTCCTGCAGCGGCACGGCCAGGCGGTGCGTGTGGCGCCCGACAGCGTGTGCGGCTTCGTGCACGGCAAGGCCGGCGTCATCGAACTGGCCGATGGGCGCAAGCTGGGCTTCATCGGCTCGATGAACGAGACCCGCAGCGGCTGGCAACGCCACTACGAGATCCTGTGGGAAGACGAGTCGCCCGAGGGTGTGGCCTGGATCGAAAGCGAGTTCGACTTCCTGTGGAACGCGGCGCGTCCGCTGCCCGACGCGGTGATCCGCGAGGTGCACCGGCGGGGCTACCGCCGCGAGGTGGTGTTCGACGAGATCGACGACGAAGACGACGTGGCGCCGGCCGCGCTGATCGAGTCGCCGCTGTACCGCGAAGGCCTGGCGCTGCAGCCGTGGCAGCAGGGCTTCGTGACCGAGTGCCTGCGCCACCACCAGATGCACAAGGTGGTGCGCCTGCTGCTGGCCGACGAGGTGGGGCTGGGCAAGACACTGTCACTCGGCACGGCGGCGCTGACGCTGTGCCTGCTGGCCGACCGCGAGCAGCAAGCCCGGCGGCCGGTGGTGATCTTCGCCCCGGCCACACTGTGCGAGCAGTGGCAGACCGAGATGCTGGACAAGCTCGGCATTCCGTGCGCGCGCTGGGACACGGTGCGCAAGGTGTGGCTCGATGACCAGGACCGGGCCATCTCGCCCGCCGGCCGAGAGCACATCGCGCGCTGCCCGCTGCGCATCGGCATCGTCTCGACCGGGCTGATGATGCGGCAATCGGCCGAGAAGCAGCACCTGCTGGGCCTGCGTTTCGGCCTGGTGATCCTGGACGAGGCGCACAAGGCGCGTACGCGGCAGGGCTTCGGCGCCGACGCGGGCACACCGAACGAACTGTTGGCGTTCATGCGCGAGATCGCGGCCCGGTCGGAGCATGTGCTGCTGGGCACAGCGACGCCCATCCAGACGCAGCCGCAAGACCTGTGGGACCTGATCGGCATCCTGCACCAGGGGAGAGGCAACTTCGTGCTGGGTAACGACTTCGCGGCCTGGCACCGGGCCGGTGAGGTGCTGGAGATTCTGTCGGGCCGCCAGGAGGTGACCTCAGCCGAACATGCGTGGGAGCTGCTGCGGTCTCCGCTGCCACTGGTGGACTCCACGCGCGAGCCGCGCGCCCGGCGGCTGTTCAGCGCGATCCGCCAGGATCTGGGGCTGGTAAACGGCGAGACCCAGACCGCCCGATCGTTGGCCGACCTGAGCGAGGACACGCGCGAGATCCTGGAAGACGAGCTGCACCGGCAGGTGTCCGGCGCCACCTTCTTTCAGCGAGAGAACCCCCTGGTGCGACACGTGGTGCTGCGCAAGCGCGTTAGCTTGGAGGATGCCGGCCTGCTGGCGCGGGTGGGCGTGGACGTGCACCCCGATCGCCAGCTGATCCGAGAGCCCCACGGCTTCGATGCGTTGTTCGAGGCCAAGGCGCTGCGCACCAGCGAAGACTTTCGGGAGGCCTACCGCGAGGCACGCGCCTTCGGCAAAGCATTGAGCGCGCGTGGCCAGAGTCTCGGGGGTGGCGGCGGGTTCATGAAGAACCTGGTCGAGCAGCGAATTTGCTCGTCCATCTACGCGGGCCTGAACACGGTGCGAGCGCTGCTGCAGGGCCAGACCCTGTGCGACGAGGAGGACGAGGGCGACGCGGAGCTGGCCGTTGAATCCACCGACGAGCGCGAGGCCCTGGAGCGGCTGCTGAACCGGCTGGAGAAGATCGAGGCCGATCCCAAGCTGGCGGCACTGCTGTACTACCTGGACTGCGAGAAGTGGCTGGAGCTGGGCGTGATCATCTTCAGCCAATACTACGACACGGCGCGCTGGGTCGCGGAGCAGCTCGCCCAGCGCTACCCGGATGAAGCCATCGGTCTGTACGCTGGTGCCGGTCGCAGCCGGCTCTACCAGCGCGGCGACAGCGTGTCGTGCGAACGCGAGACACTGAAGAAGATGGTGGCCGAGCACCAAATCCGGATCATGGTGGCGACGGACGCGGCCTGCGAGGGCCTGAACCTGCAGACCCTGGGCACGCTGGTGAACGTCGACCTGCCCTGGAATCCGACGCGGCTCGAACAGCGCATCGGCCGCATCAAGCGCTTCGGCCAGAAGCGCGACACCGTGGACATGCTCAACCTGGTCAACGAGCAGACCGTTGACGAGAAGATCTACGATCGCCTCTCGGACCGCATGCGTGACCGATATGACCTGTTCGGCTCCGTACCGGACACGATCAAGGACGAGTGGATCGACAACATCGAGGCACTGGGCGTGAAGATGGACGAGTACATCAATGCCCAGCGCGAGGCCACTGGCTTCGACCTTCGCTACACCGCCACAATGGCGCCGCCCGACAAGGACTGGCGCGACTGCACGGCCGTGCTGTCGCGGCGCGACTTTGCGGTGCTAATGGCTGCGGCTTGGTCGGTTTAGATCGGTTGGCTGCCTTCATCGATAAGCCGCACTGCCACCGACGACGCGAGCGTCCGCGTAGAACTGCTATCACTTTCGCTGACCGCTTCTGGCCACTAGCGGTCGCTGGCGATTCTCTTTCGGAGGACTGCAACCGCTGCACACCAGCCGTCGACACAGATGCTGAGTCGGCCGCAACTAAGGGACTCACACTGGGCCGCTAGAACAGCTCTTGTTGAGGCGGTGGCGGTGGTGCCGTCTTGACCCCTCGCGCAAGCGGCGCAGGCTCACCCACAAGTACACCCATCCACGCCCTGAAGAACTTCGGCGCATCGTCAATCGGGCAGCTGAGCCAGGCCATGTAGTCCTTCGGATCGAGGATGACCACCATGCGTTTCTCATCGCCCGGCTTCTGGTAGTCCTGCATGAACGGGTGCCCGTCCGCGTTCACCGTGAGCATGGTGAACGTGAAGAACGACTTGTCGCCACGCGGTTCTTTCCAGCGCTGGTAGATGCCCGCGATGCCCAGCGGCACGTCACCCGGCTGGCTGATGCGATAGCGCACCGACTTGCCGGGCTTCTCGACGGTGCCAAAGTAGCGCGGCTCGTAGATCGCTTCGGCCGGGATGATGCAGCGCTGGGCCGTGCTCCACGCCGGCTTGAAGCTCTTCAGCGTGGCCACGGTCTCGCTGCGCGCGTTGTAGGTGCGAAGGCCGTACTTCACCTCCGTCGCGAAGGCGGGCAGGAGGCCGAACACACCATCGTCTGCCACGAGCGCCGGCCGCCCGCCTTCCTGCCCCTCGACCTGCAGCCGGATGAAGGGCGCCTCACCGGTCGGGAACACATCCCGCTCGTGCTGATTCGCAGGAATCTCCACCCCAAAGAAGGAGAGCATGCGATCCATCCGCGTGACCGGGCGGTAGTTCGAGCACATCCGGAAACTCTAGCCGGTGCCCAGAAAGCCCGACCGGCTCGCGTGGTGAGCCAGGTCCGCGCCAAGATGTCGGCATGGGCAACCCGAGCAAAGTTCGATCGCATGGGCCGTGCAAGACGTGCAACGCCAACGGCGGGCTGTGGCACGGCGAGGCGGGGTCTGTTTACTGCCTCCGGCCGATGGACAGCCGCCGCCACGTCATGCGGGGTGACCAAGCCCGCTCGGAGCAGAACTGCTGGCAGCCGGTGACGCAGCCGCTCCCGTTGGAGGCGGTGATGGAACTGGTGAGGCGCTGCTAAGGGCCGACACCGCCCTGTGCCTGCGCCAGCGCGCGGATCACCGCCTCGAAGAGCACGTTGCTCGTCGCTTCGATCTCCTTGCGCGGCAAGCCGCGGTGCACCAGCGAGAGCGCGCCTTGCGAGGCCGCCCAGATGGTGCGCGCCGTCGCCTCCACAGGCCCGCGCAGCCGGCCCATGTCGACCAGGCGTTGCACCCGCGCCTGCATCACGGCGTAGGCGTCTTCCAGCAGGGCCGGCTCCAGGCGGGCGTGGTGGGCCAGCAGCGCGTAGAGGGCCGGGCGCTTGAGCGCGAATTCGAGCGCGATGTCCCACCCGGCGCGCAGCTGGTCCAGCGGGTCGTCCGACGCGATCGCCTGCTGCTTGCGCCGCATGAAGTCGGCCATGCCGCGCTGGATGAGGGCGCGCTCCAGCCCGTCCTTGTCGCCGAAGTGGTGGTAGAGCGTGGGCGACTTGATGCCGGCGGCGTCGCAGATGGCGCGCGTCGTCAGCCCGGCGGGGCCGTGCGCTTCGAGCAGGGCCGAGGCTGCGTCGAGTATTGCCGTTCCAGTGTCCATGCCTGTCCTCGAAAAAACGAAAAGCGCCGGTCCTTGACAGCACTATGCCTTCGACATACTATTCGTATATCGGTGATATAGGAGCGACAGATGACGACGACATGCCTCGTGACGGGTGGATCAGGTTTCGTGGGTGGCCGCTTGGTGGAACGACTGGTCGCCCAAGGGTGGCACGTACGAGCACTGGCACGCAGTGAAGAGGCGGCCCGGATTGTAGGCAGGCGGGGTGCGCAGCCGGTGCGTGGCTCGCTCGACGATGCAGCCTCGCTGGCGCAGGCCTGCGCAGGGTGCGACGCGGTCTTCCACGTCGCGGCGCACTTCAAGCTCTGGGGCGACCCGGCCGAGTTCGAGCGGTCCAACGTCGACGGCACGGCGGTGCTGTTGCAGGCGGCACAGAGCGCTTCGGTCAAGCGCTTCGTGCAGCTCGGCGCGGCGGCCGTGGTGATGGGTGACATGGCGCCGATGCTGCGCGCCAACGAATCGCTGCCGCGCCACGAGCGCGCCTGGGCGCCTTACAGCGCGTCGAAGGCGAGGAGCGAGTCGCTCGTGCTGGGCGCCAACCGGCCCGGCGTGTTCGAGACGGTGGTGGTGCGCCCGCCCATGATCTGGGGTGCGGGCATGCCGACGCTGGCGCACATGGTCGAGACGGTGAAGGCCGGGCAATTCCGCTGGGTCGGCGATGGCTCTCAGGCCATGTCCACGGCCCATGTCGACAACGTCTGCCACGCGCTCGAACTGGCGGTGCACAAGGGCCGCGGCGGCGAGGCCTATTTCGTGAGCGACGGCGCCGACAGCACGCTCAAGGAGGTGATCTCCGGTCTCTTGCAGACGCGCGGCATCGCGCCGCCCAAAGCCTCGGCCCCCTTGCCGGTGGCCTGGGTCATGGCGAGCGTGATGGAGTGGGTGTGGCGCACCTTCTCCCGCCAGGGCGAGCCGCCGATCACGCGCCAGATGCTCAGGTTGATCGGCGCGCCCTTCACGGTCGACATCGCCAAGGCGCAGCGTGAGCTGGGCTACCGGCCCGTGGTGTCGCGCGAGCATGGGCTGCGCGCCATGCGGGCGGCCTAGGGCTGCAGGCGCCAGGCCGACAGGGCGGGGTGAGCAGATGAGCCAGCCCAGGAAGCCGTTCACCTTCGCGACGATGATGGTGCTGGCGCAGCGTCGCCATGACGCCCGTCAGGCCCCGGCGCGGGAAGAAGACGCCGTGACGCCGCCCACCCCCACCCGGTGCGAGGAGCAGGCGCGCGGCACGCCCGAGACGGCCGACAGCTGGAGGCTCGAAGTCCTTGAGTCTCGGCGGCTGTAGGTCCGGGCCTACCGCCGGTCGCGCCTGCCCCTGATGCCTGCGACACGGCGCCTCGGTTAGCGTCGGCATTCCACTTCAGGAGCCACGCCATGCTGCTGCGCAAACTCATCGTCTTCGCCATCACCTCGGGCCTCGCCAAGAAGGTCTACAACCACTACCGTGCACGCAAGGTGGCCGCCGCCGTGCCCGGCCGCGCCACTCGGACCACGCCACGTTGAGTGCGGGCAGTGCAGCCATGGCATTGCCCCACGCCCAACCTCTCGACGTGATCGGCGTCGCGCCCCTCGGCGCGGCGTTGAAAGATTCCGTCAGCACCAGCCTGTTGAAGACCCGGCGGCTGCAGTTGCTGCACCTCGTGCTGCCGGCCCGGCGCGACCAGCCGGAGCATCACGTCGACGACGAGTGCACCATCCACTGCCTCGAAGGCGATGTGGAAGTCCGCATGCCCGGCGGCACACGAAGGCTCGGGCCCGGTCAGCTGGTCGTGCTGCCGGCGCAGCAGAAGCACTCGCTCAGCGCCCGTGCCGATTCAGCGGTCCTGGTGACGCTGTTGCTGCGTGACGGCGATGCGGGAGATGGTGGCGGCGCCGGCAACCAGGTTCCCGCCGACTGAGCTTCGGGGGCGTCTGCGGCATCAGCCCGGCCGTCCGCCATGTAGGTGGAACGGCGACTTGCCGACCCCACAGCAGAACGAGCTGACCCAGGGCCGCATCGCCTGCGCCAGGTGCCGCCCCTCTGCATTGAGCGCATCCAGCCGCTCGGCTGCGGCCTGGGCCTGCCGGCGCAGCGCCGCTTCGTCGACCGTCAGCACCTTGCCGCCGGCAACGACCACCTCGCCGCCGACGAGCACGCGGTCCACCGCCGCGCCGTTTTCCCCATGCACCATCTGGCGCACCACGTGGCGCAGCGGCACGTAGATGGGTTGCGACAGGTCGAGCAGCACCAGGTCGGCCTCGCGGCCCGCTTCGATGCGGCCGAGGCGATCACCCCAGCCGAGCGCATGGGCGCTGCCAACGGTCGCCATGTGCAAGGCCTCGGCAGCGTCGATCCAGCGGCTCTCGTCGGGGCTCATCACGCGCGAGAGGAAGGCCGCCAGGCGCGTGGCCTCGAAGAGGTTTTGCGTGTCCGACGTGTTCGCGCCATCGCTGCCCACGCCCACGCGCAGCCCACGTTGGAGCATGCGCCGCACCGGCGCGATGCCGGAGCCTAGGCGCAGGTTGCTCAGTGGGTTGTGGATGGCGGTGACGCCGGCCTTGGCGAGCCGCTCGATGTCGTCGTCGCCGATCCAGATGGCGTGGGCGGTGCTCAGGCGTGGGCCGAGCAGGCCGATGTCGGCGAGGTGGGCGACGAGGCTCTTGCCGTAGCGCTGTTCGCCGAACACCGCCTGCATCTTGCTTTCGGCCAGGTGCGTCTGCATCGGTAGGCCAAAGGTGTGCGAGAGGCGTGCGCAGCCGCGCATGAAGTCGTCGGAGCAGTGCAGCGGGATCGTGGGCGCGATGCCCAGGCGCACGCGGGCCGGGTCGAAGGGCCAGTCGCGCGCGGCGGCTTCCACCGCGGCCAGGTTGTCGGCCGGTGATGCGGCCTTGAGTGCGGCGGCACCGGCGCGCAAGGGGTCGGGCAGCGTGGCCAGCAGCTCGGGGTAGGCCTGGTACAGCGTGTGGTCGGCCAGCATCGGCGACACCACCGCGCGGATGCCGAGGCGTGCGTAGGCGCCGGCCACGGCGTGCAGCCCGTCCACGGTGGGGAATGGGAACTGCGTGGTCATGTCGAAGAGCGCGGTGCAGCCCTTGCGCAGCAGCTCCACGCCGGTCAGCGTGGCGCTCAGCGCGAGGTCGTCGAGGCCGCGCTGCCCGTTGATGGAGGGCGACGCGGCGAGGAAGCCTTCGAGCGCCACATCCTCCACCGCGCCGCGGCCGAGGCCGCCGTGCGCGTGCGTGTGGCCGTTGACGAGGCCGGGCATCACGATGCGGTCGGCGGCATCGAGCCGGGGCACGGCCGCGTCGACACCCGATGCGCCCGGGGCGGTGAGGGCGGCGATGAGGCCGTCTTCGATGAGGACGTCGGCATGGCGCGGCGTGCTCGCCGCGTCGGCCACCACGAGGCCGCCCTCGATGAGCAGGCGTCCCTTCACAGAGAGAACTCCACGTCCTGCGCGCCTTCCCACAGCGTCTTCACGCCGAGCGCGCGCAGGTTTTCCTTGCCCTCGACGATGGTGAGGAAGTGGTTGCCGGCGAGCTGCCCCATCTTGCTGGAGAAGCTGCAGCTGCCGTAGGCCAGGATGATCTCGGTCTCGCTGTAGCCACCCGGGTAGAACAGGATGTCGCCCACCGAGGGGTGGCTGGTGTGGTTCTCGTAGCCCACGCCGAGCTCGAAGTCGCCCATCGGGATCCAGCAGCCCTCGCCGCTCCAGCGCACGTGGATCAGCTTCTGTTTGTAGGGCAGCAGCTTCAGGAAGGCGGCGACGGTCTTGGGCGCATCGGGGTGGGTCTCGGCGACGAAGCGGTGGCCGGCGGCGGTGATGTGGAGACGTGTCATGTGGCGCTCTTTCAGGAACCGGGTTGCCCGATCCACTTGGTGACAGTGGGCGCCTGCCAGGCGGCGAGCGCGTCGAGCAAGGCGGCGGGGTCGGGGTCGATCACCATCATGTCGCGGTGCTCGGGCTTCAGGAAGCCTTCTTCGGCCGCGGTGGCGAGCAGCGCGCGCAGCGGCTCGTAGAAGCCGCGGGTGTTGAGCACGCCGCAGGCCTTCACGTGGTCGCCAAGCTGGGTGAGCGTGGCGGCCTCGAGCAGCTCTTCGAGCGTGCCCAGGCCACCGGGCAGTGCGATGAACGCGTCGGCCAGCTCGGCCATGCGGGCCTTGCGCTCGCGCATGGTGGCGGCCACTTCGTGCATGGTGAGCTTCGGGTGCAGGTGGCCGCGGTCGAAGAGGCGCTGGTTGATCACGCCGGTGACGCGGCCGCCCGCGCCGAGCACGGAATCGGCCACCACACCCATCAGGCCCTTGTGGGTGCCGCCGTAGACGAGGCCGATGCCCCGCTCGGCGAGCGTGCGGCCGAGCGCGGCGGCGGCCTCGGCGTAGGCGGGCGAGGCGCCGAAGTTGGAGCCGCAGAACACGGCGACGGTCTTCAAGGCAGGGGTCATGTGCGCGTCATCCCATCGCGAGCTCGTTCTTGCGCTGCGCCCAGCCGGTCATGCGCAGCTCCACCCAGGAGGAGATGGCGTACAGGATGACGCCCAGCACCGCGAGGATCACGAGGCCGGCGAACACCATCGGCACGTCGAAATTGCCGCTCGCGATCATCATCAGGTTGCCGATGCCCTTGTTCGAGGCCACCGTCTCGGCGAGCACCGTGCCCACGAAGGCGAGCGTGATCGCGATCTTCAGCGAGGCGAAGAGGTAGGGCAGCGCACGCGGCAGCGACACGTTCCACAGGATGTCGCGCTTCTTCGCGCCCAGCACCTTCAGCACGTCTTCCAGCTCGGGCTCGGTGTTGGCGAGGCCGGTGGCCACGTTCACCACCACGGGGAAGATGCTGATGACCATCGAGGTGAGGATGGCCGGCACCGTGCCCGAGCCGAACCACACCACGAAGATCGGAACCACCGCCACCTTCGGGATGCTGGAGAAGCCGACGAGCAGCGGGTAGGCCACGTCGTACGCGGTGCGCGACGAGCCGATCAGCAGCCCGAGCAGGATGCCGATGACGACGCCGAGGCCAAAGCCCGCGAGCGTGGTGTGGAGCGTCTGCACCGCGTGCGGCCACAGCAGCGGCAGCTTCTCGTAGAGCACGTGAGCGATCTGCGTGGGGCGTGGCAGGATCAGGTCGGACACGCCGCTCGCCGCGCACAGCACCTCCCACAGCACGAAGAAGCCCACGAGGGCGGAAGCGGACAGCAGGCGCTGGCGAAGCTGCGGGTTCATGCGGCCACCTTCTCGGGTTGGGTGGGAACGAGCGCCACCGGCGCCGTGCGCGCCTCGGCGATGCGCATGCGCAGCGCCTGCACCAGCGATGCGAACTCCGGTGCGTAGCTCATCTCCAGCGTGCGCGGCCGGGGGAAGTCGACCGCACGGTCTTCGAGGATGCGGCCGGGGCGCGAGGTCATCACGCAGATGCGCGTGGCGAGGTAGGCCGCTTCGCGCAGGTCGTGCGTCACGAGCAGCACGGTGGGCTTCGTGTCGAGCCAGAGTTGCTGCGTCAGCGCCCACAGCTCCTCGCGGGTGAAGGAGTCGAGCGCGCCGAAGGGTTCGTCGAGCAGCAGCAATTGCGGCTCGTGGATCAGCGCGCGGCACAGCGAGGCGCGCTGCAGCATGCCGCCCGAGAGCTCCCACGGCCGCTTGTCGCCCAGGCCGGCCAGGCCCACCTTCGCGAGCAGCGCCTCGGCCCGCTCGGCAAACTCGCCGCGCTTCTTGCGCGCGTAGTCCTGCCGGAAGGGCTCGACGATCTTGAGCGGCATCATCACGTTGTCGCGGATGTTGAGCCACGGCATCATCGTCGGGTTCTGGAACGCCAGGCCGATGCGCACCGCGCCGGCCGGGCTCTCGCGGCCCGCCACGATCAGCCCGCCGGAACTGGGCTGCAGCAGCCCGGCCACGAGCTTCAGGATGGTGGACTTGCCGCAGCCGCTCGGCCCCACGAGCGCCACGAACTCGCCCTGCTCGATGCGCAGGTCGGTCGACGAGAGGGCCAGCGTGCCCTTGGCGCCGTAGCGCACGGTGACGTCGGCGAGGTCGATCATGGGTGAGCTCATGCGGGTTCTCCGAGGTGAAGGATGGCGGCCACCGGGCCGCCGCCGGCCGGGCCCTGGTGTTCGGCGCCGCCGGACACGTAGAGCGCGGTGTGCCCAGCGAGCGAGGCCAGCACGCCGCCCACGGCCGCGCGGGCGTGGCGCGTGGCGTTGATGTCCGAGTCGTTGAGCATGGTGTGGCGCTCGCCGCGCACGCGGCCATCGGGGCTCGCCTCGGCCTTGGCGAGCAGGTTCACCAGGCGGCCCGGTTCGCCGAAGCCGCTGAGCAGCGCCTGCACGGCCCGGCCGTCGATCGCGTCGTTCATCACCGCATGGGCGATGCGATACGGCGACCCGGCGCCCGCCGCTTCGCCCAGCACGATCACCACGTTGTGGTCGAGCTCGATGCCGGCCGAGGCCGATGCACGGCCCGAGTACAGCGAGTAGTCGCGCAGCACCACCTCGTCGGTCACGGCGTCGCGCGGCACCTCGCGCAGTGCCACCGCGATGCCCAGCGCCGACGCGCCGCGTGAGTAGCCCATCGACTCGTAGGTGTCGCGCGTGACCGGCTCGCGGCCGGCGTCGACCGCGCGCTGCACCGCGGTGGAGGTGAGCAGCGGGCACTTGACCTGCACGAAGTGCACGTCGTCGATGGACACGATGCCGGCCTCGCGCATGGCCTCGCGCACGGCCTCGGCCGTGGCGTCCACCTGCGCGGCGCGGCCCAGCTCGTGGGGGGCGAAGTCGCGCGTCTGCGCGGTGCCGATCACGAGCCGCTTGGGGCCGGCCGGCGCGGGGCCGGCGATCCAGCGGCGTGTGAAGACAGTGAAGTGTGGCGACAGCACGCCCTCAGTGCCGCCCGACATCACCAGCGCCACGCGTTGGCCGGCCTCGGCCGGCGAACACCCGAGCTGACTGGCCAGCCAGTGGCACCACGCCATGCTCGCGTACTCACGCGTGTGGTCGTTGACGCAGCCGTTGCCTTCGGTCTTGCCCATCACCGCGACGATCTCGGCCGGCACGAGCTGACCCGCGTCGACCAGCGACTGCACCGCGGACAGGTCGCCCGGCCCACGGCACGGCACCCGGAACACCCCGACGGTCTGATGACTCATGCGAGGTCTCCCGCCGTCGACTTCGCCACGTCGGCGCGCGGCGCACCTTCGGGCGTGGCCAGCACTGCCGTGATGCGGTGCTCCGTGTTGCGTGGGCGCGGCGTCGGCATGCGCTGCACGGTCTTGATGGACCTGCCCCAGCCGGCAGCCTCCGTGACGAGCTTGCCGTCGCGCATCACGAAGCGGCCGCGCACCAGCGTGTGCAGCGGGTGGCCCATCACCGGGCGGCCGTGCCACGGCGAGATCTTGCTGATCGACTGCAGCTTGCCCTGCGACAGCACGCCCTTCGCGTTCATGTCGACGATGGCGATGTCGGCATCGGCGCCGGGCGCGAGCACGCCCTTGGCGCCGTACAGGCCCCAGGCCTTCGCGGGGGCCGCGGCGCTCCACTTCACGTAGTCCATCAGCGAGGCCCGTGCGCGGTTCACCTCGGTCAGCATGATCGACATCTGCGTCTCCACGCCGGGGAAGCCGCAGTCGCAGGCCCAGATGCTCTCGCGCGTCTTCTCTTCCGGCGTGTGGGGCGCGTGGTCGGTGGCGATCATGTCGATGGTGCCGTCCATCAGCGCGTCCCAAAGCGGCTGGTGGTGGCGCTGCTCGCGGATCGGCGGGTTCAGGCGCAGGATGCCGCCCAGGCGCGTCATGTCGCCGGTATGCAGCAGCAGGTACTGCGGGCAGGTCTCCACCGTCACGTCGACGCCGCGGCGCTTGGCATCACGCAGCACGTACAGCGAATCCGCCGCGCTGTGGTGGGCGATGTGCACACGCGCGCCGGTCCATTCGGCGAGCGTCAGCACCCGGCCGATGGCCTCGATCTCGGCGACGGCCGGGCGCGACGCGAGGTGCGCCCACGCGTCATTCCGGCCAGCGGCTTCGAGCTTCGCCTGGCGGCGCGCCATGATCGACGAGTTCTCGGCATGCACCACGGTGCGGATGCCCAGCGGCGCCAGGATCTCGAAGCCTTCGAGCAGCGCGCCGTCGGTGGGCGCAGGCAGGTTGCCGAAGGTGTTGCCGACGAAAGCCTTGAAGCTCGTGGCGCCGGCGTCGAGCAGGTCCTCCAGGCAATCGATGGTGTCGTCGCCCAGCAGCGCGTGGATGCCGAAGTCCACGTACGACGATTCGGCCGCGCGCAGCTTCATCTGCAGCGCCTCCACCGTGCCGGTGGCCGGCTTGGTGTTGGGCATGTCGAACACGGTGGTCACACCGCCGCAGGCCGCGGCGGCCGAGCCGCTCTTCCAGGTCTCCTTGTGCGGGTAGCCCGGGTCGCGGAAGTGCACATGGCTGTCGATCGCGCCGGGCAGCAGGTGCAGGCCGTCGGCGCGCAGCTCCGCCTTGGCCGAGGGCATCAGGTCGTCGTGGCCGATGGCGACGATGCGGCCGTCGTCGATGGCGATCGAGGCGTCGATGATCTGTTCGGGCGAGACGATCTTGCCGCCCCGGATGACGAGGTCCACATGGCTCATGTCGTGGTCTCCTTCAGAGCATGGCCCAGCCGCCATCGACCGGGAGGTCGACGCCGGTGATCTGGCGCGAGACGTCGCTCGCGAGGAAGAGGCAGGCGTTGGCGACGTCTTCGTCTTGCGACACACGCTTGAGCGCGTAATCGGCGGCGTGGCGTTCCATCGCCTCCTCGAGCGTGATGCCCAGCTTCTTCGCCATGTTGGCGCAGACCTTCTCGCGGAAGCGCGGGCCGTCGACCATGCCGGGGGCGACGCAGTTGACGTTGATGTTGTGCGGGCCGGCCTCGAGCGCGAAGCTCTTGGTGATGCCGCGCAGGCCCCACTTCGAGGCCGAGTAGGCCATGCGGCCGGCGCGGCCGCGCATGCCGAAGGTGCCGCCCACGTTGACGATCTTGCCGCTGCGCTGCGCGACCATCGACGGCAGCACCGCATGCATGGTGTTGAAGCAGCCGGTCATGTTGAGCTCGACGATCTCGTTGAACTCGGCCGCGCTCGTCTCCCAGCCGGTCTTGCCGATGGGGCCGGAGCCGCCGGCCACGTTGACGAGCACGTCGATGCGGCCGAAGGCCTCCAGCGCGTGTTTGGCGAGGGCCTCGGTCTGCGTGTCGTCGGTCAGGTCGCAGGCCACCACGATGGCGGGCACGCCCATCGCACGCGCCTCGGCGGCCACCGGCTCGATGGCGGCGGTGTCGCGGCCGGCCAGCACGAGCTTGCAGCCTTCTTCGGCGAAGGCCAGCGTCACCGCGCGGCCCATGCCCTTGGCGGGGCCGGTGATCACGACCACCTTGTCGGTCAGGTTCAATTTCATCGTGGGGTGCCTTTCAGAGCTTGCTGGCGCGCTCGGCGCGGGCCGGCAGGAAGCTGCGGTCGAAGATCTCGGCGGCGGTCGGCGTGCGGGCGAGCTGGTTGGCTTCGACCACGATGCCGATCGAGCGGGTCAGGCGGGCGGGGTCGATGTCGCCGAGGCCGATGCGCGCGATCTCGGGGTGGCTCATCTCGTCTTTCAGCGTGGCGGCGAGGCGGTCGCGCTCGATGTCGCGCTTGAGCAGCGGCTCGCGCTTCATCACCGCGTCCATCGCCATCTCGGGGTTGGCGAGCGAGTCGTTGATCGCGCGGTTCAGCGCCTTCACGAAGCCGGCGACGGCCTTGGGGTTCTCCTTCACGAAGGCGCGCGAGAACACCACGGCGTTGGAATACAGGTCGAGGCCGTTGTCGCCGTAGTTGATGAAGCGCAGGTCCTTCTCGGGGTCCAGGCCCACGAGGCGTGCGCTGAAGGCGATGGTGTTGATGTAGCCGAAGATGCCGTCGACCTGGCCGCGCATCAGCATCTGCTCGCGCAGGTTGGGCGCCATGTTGCTGATCGAGACCTTGGTCGGGTCGACCTTCGCGGCCTTCGCGAAGGCGGGGAAGAGCTTGAGCGCGCCGTCGTTGGCGGGGGCGCCGAGTGTCTTGCCTTCCAGGTCCTTCGGGGTGCGGATCGGGCTGTCCTTCTTCACGACGATGGTGAAGGGCGGCGAGTTGTAGAGCATGTAGACGGCCACCGGTGCGTCGGCCGGGCGCTTGGCCGCGAGGTCGATCACCGCGTTGATGTCGCCGAAGCCGGCCTGGTAAGCGCCGGCGGCCACCTTGGTGATCGACGCGGCCGAGCCCTCGCCCTGGTCGATGGTCACGTCGAGGCCCTCGGCCTTGAAGTAGCCCTTGTCCTGCGCGACGAAGAACCAGGCCTGCGGGCCCTGGTACTTCCAGTTCAGCACGACCTTGATGGGCGTGTCGGCGAAGGCGATGGCGGGCAGCATCGCGGCGGCGGTGGCAAGGGCGGTCAGCCAGCGGACAGGTTTCATGGGGAGACCTTTCGGGAAGAGGGCTTGGGGGTGCGCACGAGGGCGGGGATCAGCGAATCGGCGGAAGCCACGAAGCCGTGGAGCTTCTCGACGAGGAAATGGATAGCCCGCGTGACGTACGCGGGCGAGGGCGTGCCGCAGGCGTCTTTCAGCAGCACGCAGTCGTAGCCGAGGAAGGCGGCGTCCTGCAGCGTCGAGAACACGCAGCGGTCGGTGTTGACGCCGGCGAAGAGCAGGGTGGTGATGCCTTGCTGGCGCAGGATGGAGTCGAGCTCGTTGTCCCAGAAGCCGCTCAGGCGGTGCTTGTGGACGGTGATGTCGGCCGGGTCCACCGGCAGCTCGTCGACCACGCGCGCGCCCCACGAGCCGGGCACGAGGCTCGGGCCATGGTCGAGCGGCGAGACACCGGCATAGCCCACACCGGGCTGGCCGTCGGCACCGGGCCGCGAGGCCTTGAACTGCACCAGCGGGCTCAGGTTCAACGTGTCGGCGCGCACGCCCCAGTTGAGCCACACCACCCGCCCGCCGGCGTGGCGCCACGCGGGCAGCAGCTCGGCGATCGTCGGGATGGGCTTGCGCGTCGCCTTCATCGACACGCCCTTCTGGCCGAACCAGCCCTCGGGGTGGCAGAAGTCGTTCTGCATGTCGACGACGATCAGCGCGCTGCGCACGACGTCGATCTCGACCATGTCGTGCTGCGTCGCAAGCCGCACCGGGCGCGGCGCGCGGGCCTCGCGCACGAGGCTCACGCCGTCGGGCGACCAGGTCCACGCGTTGTGCGGGGCTGGGCCGAAGCGCAGGCTGTCGTTCATTTCAGGCTCAGGCGCAGCTGGCGGTCGGCGAGTGGGGGCAGGAAGCGGCGGTCGAACACCTCGCTGCCCGCGGGCACGCGCGGCAGGTCGAAGGCGTCTTTCACTTGCGCGATGGCCACGCGCAGGCGCTCGTCGTCCACGTCACCCACGCCGCGGCGCGTGGCCTCCGGCGTGAGCACCACGTTCTGCAGCGCGTAGAGCAGACGGCGTTTCTCGATCGCCTTGTTGATCAGCGGCTCCTGCTTGGCGAGCGCCTCGATCGCGGCGTCGGGGTCGGCCACGGTGTCGCGCAGGCCCTTGTGGATGGCGCGCACCAGGCCGGCCACGGCGTCGGGCTTGTCCTTGAGCAGCTGCGGCGAGACCAGCACGCCGTTGCCGTAGAGCGCGATGCCGTGGTCGGCGTAGTGGAACCAGCGGATGTCCTTCTCGGGGTCGACGCGCTGCGCGACGAGGTTCATGTAGGCGGTGACCGAGAACACTGCGGACGCGTCGACCTGGCCCTGCAGCAGCATCTGCTCCTGCAGGTTGGGCGCCATGTTGGTCCAGCTCACCTTGGTGGGTTCGATGCCACTGCGCTCGGCGAGCGCCGGGAACATCTTCATCGCGGCGCCACCGGCGGGCGAGCCGACGTTGCGGCCTTCGAGGTCCTTCAGCGAACGGACCGGCCCTGAGGCCTTGGTCATGATCGCGAACGGCGCGCGGTTGTAGATCATGTAGACCATCACCGGCACGTTGGGTCGCGAGGCGGCGGCGTTCTGCACGATGGCGTTGAGGTCACCGAACGCGGCCTGGTAGGTGCCGGCCATCACCTTCGTCACGGCGCTGGCCGAGCCGTCGCCCTGGTCGAACGACACGTCGACCTTCTCCTGCGCGAAGTAGCCGCGCTCCTTGGCGAGGAAGTACCAGGCGTGGATGCCCTGGAACTTCCAGTCGAGCACGAACTTGATGGGGGGCGTGTCCTGCGCGCTGGCGGTACCGTTCAACAGCAGCAGCGCGGCGCAGACCAGCGTGGAACAGAAAGCTCGGAACATGGCATCTCCAGGGGTGGCGGCTGCGGATGCCGGTTGCACCTCCCATGCCGGAAAGCGTGTGAGAGTCCTGCTGTTTTGGCGGCGACGCGTTGCCGAAACGGCAACGGATGCAGGTTCGTCATAGGGCGGCGCGCCTCAACGCAGCGAGCGTCGAATGGCCTCGTGCGTCATGCAGAAGACGTCGTTGTCGAGCCGAAGGCGCCGGCGCGAGCCTCGCAGCCCATGCCGACACGCGCCAAAAGCGCGCAGTCGCGCACAAGCCGGTGGCGCGTGCACCGTTGCGGAAAATGCGCGCGGCACGCCTCGACCGTTGCCGATACGGCAACGCAATGGCACCGAACCTGCATGGGTGGGCGCATGAACCACCTTCGATTCCTCAGCTATGTCGACGAGGTCGCGCGTTCCGGCTCCATCCGGCAGGCCGCCGAGCGGCTGCACGTCGACCCCTCGGCGGTGAACCGCCGTGTGCTCGACCTGGAGGAAGAACTCGGCACGCCGATCTTCGAGCGCCTGCCGCGCGGCATGCGGCTCACCGCGGCGGGCGAGCTCTTCGTGCGCTACATCCGCGCTCGTTCGGCGGAGCTCGACGAGGTGCGCTCACAGATCGAGGAGTTGAAGGGCCTGCGCAGGGGCCGCGTGAGCCTCGTGGCGAGCCAGGCGCTGGCGCCTGCGCTGCTGCCGGGCGTGGTCGCGCGTTTCCGCGAGGCGCATCCGCTCGCGGTGTACGCCGTGCGCATCGGCGACCACTACCAGGCGCTGCAGGCGCTGCGCGCCTACGACGCCGACCTCGCGCTCGTCTTCAACCTCGACCCGGAGACCGACATCGACGTGATGGCTGCGTTCGACCAGCAGCTCATGGCGGTGATGCACCGCGATCACCCGCTGGCGGGCCAGCCCGGCGTGCGCCTGCGCGACTGCGCGAACTACCCGCTCGTGATGCCGAACCGCGACATCGCCGGTCGCCAGCTGATCGAGCGCTTCCTCGCGCGCAGCTCGCTGAAGCTTCAGCCGGTGGTGGAGAGCAACTCCTTCGAGTTCCTGCGCGGCTGCCTGTACCACGGCCAGGCCATCACCTTCCAGATCTCGGTGGGCGTGGTCACCGACGGCGGCGAACTCGTGGCGCGGCGCATCGAGGACCGGCAGCTGGCCCATGGCCGCCTGGTGCTCGCCCGCCTGCGCGGCCGTCAACTGCCGGTGATCGCGCACACCTTCGGCGAGCACCTCATCAAGACGCTGCAGGACATGGACATGGCGGAGTCGGTCACCGGCTGAGGGCCGGGGCCGGACCCTTGTGGATCGGCAAGCCCGGGGCCTCCAGCGTCGCACGCAAGACCGATCCGCTGACGGACTCGGTGCAATACAGCGTCTTGCGCCCGGGCCCGCCAAAGGCGATGTTGGTCAACGACGCGCCGGCGGCACTGCGCAACACCAGCTCCGGCTCGCCACGCGGGCTGAGCACCCAGCACACGCCGAGCCCCGGGTTCGCCACGAGCACGCGGCCCGTCTCGTCGACCGCGAGGCCGTCGGGGCCGCTCGGCCCGTAGGACGTGAAGAAGGCACTGACCTTGGACACGCTGCCGTCGTCCAGCAGCGGCACGCGCCACACCTGGTTGCCGCGCGTCACGCCCAGGTAGAGCACACGCTCGTCGGGCGACAGGGCCACGCCGTTGGGGCTGGGCACGTTGGCGAGCAGCAGGTCCAGGCGGCCGTCGGGGCGCAGGCGGTAGAGCCGCCCCGTCGGGTCTTGCAGGCCGGTCTGGCCCTGGTCGGTGAAGTAGAGGTTGCCCTGCGAGTCGAACACCAGGTCGTTCACGCCCTTGAAGCGCTCGCTGTTGCGCCGGTCGAGGTAGGGGCGCACGGCACCGGTCACCACGTCGCACGCCATCAGGCCGTTGCGGTAGTCGGTGACGAGCAGCTCGCGGTCGCTGATGAGCCACTTCAGGCCGTTCGGTTCACCCGCCCACTCGGCCACCTGGTCCCAATCGCCCTTCGGGTCGATGCGGAAGATGCGACCGAAGGGGATGTCGCTCACGTAGAGGTTGCCCGCGGCATCGAAGACCGGGCCTTCGAGGAACGAGTCGGTGGGCTGCCCGCCGCGGTTGGCGTCGGCCCAATCGGAGCGCACGCCGGTCCGCCGGAAGCGGTCGGGCAGGCGGGTGAAGACCTCGGTCTCGCGGACCTGCGGCGCCTGCAGCACGAACATCATTGCCGCTCGAACGCCGTGTTGGCCGCGACCTTGCCCCAGAACTCGGTGCGCTCGCGCAGGTCCTTTGCAAACGTCGCCGAGTCCCAATGGCCCGGCTCGGAGGCGAGCCCATCGGCAAACGTCTTCATGTCCGCCGACGCCATCGCCACGGCGATCTCCTTCTGCAGCCGGTCGATCGCGGGCTGCGGCGTGCCCTTGGGCGCCCACAGGCCGGTGAAGTTCATGAGCCCGGCGAACTTGACGCCGGCCTCGTTGAACGTGGGCACGTCGGGCAGCTGGGCGAGGCGCTTGGGGCCGCTCACGGCCAGCAGCCGGGCCTTGCCGCCTTTCACGTGGCCCATCACGCCAGGGGTCGACGCGACCTGGAAGTCGACCGTGCCCGACAGCACCGCCATCGTGGCCTCGCCTGCGCCCTTGAACGGGACGTGCATGAACCTGGCGCCCGCCGCGATGCCCAGGGCCTCGCTCACGAAGTGCGGCGCCGAGCCGGCACCGCCGGTGCCGTAGCTGACCTGGCCGGCACTGGCCTTCGCGGTGCCGATCAGCTCGGCAAGCGTCTTGTACTTCGACTCGGCGCGCACGACCACGCTCATGGGCGCGAAGACGTAGGCGCCGACCGGGATGAGCGCCGTGTCGTAGTCGAACGGCAGCTTGCGCACGATGTGCGGCAGCAGCGCGTAGGTGGTGTCGTTCGCCACCAGCGTGTAGCCGTCGGCCGGCGCCTGCAACGCCGCCGAGATGCCGATGGTGCCGGCCGCGCCGGGCTTGTTCTCGACGAAGAAGGCCTGTCCGGTCTGCTCCTGCAGCTTGGCGGCCATCTTGCGCGTGACGACGTCGACCGCGCCCCCGGGCGGGTACGGCACGATGATGCGCACCGGCTTGGCCGGCCAGGCTTGTGCAGCGGCGGCGGTGGAAACCACCAGGGCGACGGCGGCCAGCATGTGGCGGATGAGATGTCTCATGGTTCTTCTCCTGCGCGATCAGCCGTTGAGCACGGCGAGCGCGTTGCGGGCGGCGGCCACGCCCATCTTCACGTAGGCGTCGGAGGTGACGCCGCCGACGTGCGGGCTGAGCGTGATGCGCGCCTCGCCGTGGAACGGATGGCCGGCGGTCATGGGCTCGACCGCAAAGCTGTCGAGGCCGGCGCTCGCGACATGGCCGCTGCGGATGGCGGCCAAGAGCGCCGCTTCATCGATGAGGCCACCGCGTGCGGTGTTGACGATGATGACGCCCTTCTTGCACGCCGCGAGCGTTTGCGCGTTGAGCAGCCTCGCGTTGTCGGCGGTCAGCGGGCAGTGCAGCGAGATCGCATCCGACTCGCGCCAGATCGTCGACAGGTCGGCACGTTCGACGTACGCGGGCACCTCCTTGGCATAGGGGTCGTGGCCCAGCACGCGCATGCCCATCGCATCGGCCATGCGCGCGAAGCGCAGACCGATCGCGCCGAGCCCGACGAGGCCGACGGTGCGGCCCTCGAGCTCGACGCTCTTGTGGGTCGACTTGTCCCAGTGGCCGGCGTGCATGCGCTCGTTCAGCGCCACGACCGACTTGGCGCAAGCCAGCAGCAAGGCCAGCGCGTGTTCCGCCACGGCGGCCGCGTTGGCGCCGGCCGCGGCCACCACCTGGATGCCGCGTGCTGCGGCGGCGGCCTTGTCGATGGTGTCGGTGCCGCTGCCGTGCTTGGAGATGACCTTCAGGCTCGGGGCGGCGTCCATCGCGGCGGCGCCGACCTTGCCGTAGCGCACGATGATGGCCACCGGGTCGTGCTGGCGGCACAGCGACACGATGTCGTCTTCGGTCGGCGTCTTGCCGGCGTAGACCAGCGTGTAGTCCTTGAGCAGGGCCAGGGCCTGTTCGGCCAGGTCGTTGCCGGTGACGAGGAAGGTGGGCTTGGTGGTGCTCACAGCGATTCGCCTTCCTTCAGCACGCCGGCCGTCCGCAGGGCGCCGTCCAGCCAGGCGGGGCGCAGGGCCTTGCGGCTCTTGATGTCGGCGATGCGCTTCGTCTCGGCGGCCACCTTCTCGGCGGCCAGCGGCAGCATCGCAGCGGCCTTGTGGCGCTCGATGACGGTGATGCCGTCGGCATCGCCGACCACCAGGTCACCCGGGTTCACCGTCACGCCGCCGATCGAGACCGGGTGGTTGACACGCCCGGCCACCGACTTGGTCGGGCCGTTGGGGTTGAGGCCGGCGGCATACATCGGGAAGCCCAGTTCGCGGATGGCCTCGCTGTCGCGCACCGCGCCGTCGATGACGACGCCTGCGATGCCCAGCGCGGCCGCCTGCTGGCACATGATCTCGCCCATCAGGGCGCTGCTCAGGTCGCCCTTGCCGTCGACGACGATCACGTCGCCCGGCTTGGCGAGCGCGAGCGCCGCATGGATCATCAGGTTGTCGCCCGGGCGCACCTCGACCGTCACCGCAGGCCCCGCGAGCCGCATGCTCGGCGCGAGCGGCGAGATGCGGCCGTGCAGCGCGCCGCGGCGGCCGGCCACGTCGGCAAAGATCGACGAGGGGAACTTCGCGGCCTGCTCCACGACACCGGCGTCGACGCGCTCGATGTCCTTGATCACGTCCGGCAATGCAGCGGCTTGACTCATGAGAATCTCCTTGGGAAACGGGGGAAAGAAGGGGAACGTGCGTCAGTCGATCCGTGCGCCGGAATCCTTGACGACCTTGCCCCAGCGCGGGATCTCGGTCTTGATCAGCGCGGCGAACTCATCCGGCGTGCCACCGGCCGCGTCGGCGCCTTCGTCGCCGAGTCGCTTGCGAAGCTCGGCGGCCTTGAGCGCCTTGTTGAACTCGGCATTCACCTTGGCCACCACATCCTTGGGCGTGCCAGCGGGCGCGAGCAGGCCGAACCACGTGACGGCGTCGAAGCCCTTGTAGCCCGACTCGTTGATGGTGGGCACGTCCGGCAGGTCGTCCACACGCGCGGCGGAGGTGACCGCCAGCGCGCGCAGCTTGCCCTGCTTGATCTGCCCGAGCAGCGTCGGCACCGACGACATGTACAGCTCGACCGTGCCGCCCACCACGTCGGTCAGCGCCTGCGCGGCGCCCTTGTACGGCACGTGCTGCGTCTTGATGCCGGCGGCCTTCTGGAAGAGCTCGGAGGTCAGGTGCGCCACCGTGCCGTTGCCGGGCGACGCGAAATTCAGCTGGCCCGGCTTGGCCTTGGCCGCGGCGGTCACGTCGGCCAGCGTCTTGTACTTGGAGCCGATGCCCGTGACGAGCACGAGCGGCGCCTGCGCGATCAGCACGACCGGCACCAGGTCCTTCTGCGGGTCGTACGGCAACTTGGCGTACAGCGAGGGGTTGATCGCCAGGTTGCTGGTCTGCCCGAGCACCAGCGTATAGCCATCGGCCGGCGACTTGGCGACGCTGTCGACGCCCAGGTTGCCGCCGGCGCCGGGCTTGTTGTCGATCACGAAGGTCCAGCCGGTGGCCTTGGACACACGCTCGCTGGTCTCGCGCGCAATGATGTCGGTGCCGCCGCCCGGAGGGAAGGGCACCACGATGCGGATGGGCTTGGAGGGCCAGGCCTGCGCCAGGGCGCTGCCGGAGATGAGCGTGGCGGCGAAGGCCAGCACGAGGCGTCGTGATGCTTGCATTGAATGTCTCCTGGTGTGTGTCGAGCCGGACCACCTCCTGTCGGGGCGGGGTGATCATCTGCCTGCAGTATTGGCGCCGCGAGATGTACAGTCCAATCGATTCTTTCTTCTGATTCATTCATGGAGCTTTTGCAATGGATCTGCGAGACCTGCGCTACTTCGAGACGATTGCCGAGTTGCAGCACCTGGGTCGAGCGTCCACCCGGCTCCACCGGTCCCAGCCGGCCCTGACCAGCAGCATCCGCCGTCTGGAGACCGCCTGCGGCGCCGCGCTCTTCGAGAAGGCCGGCCGCGGCATCAAGCTCACCGAGGCGGGCCACGTGCTGCTCAAGTGGGCGCAGCGCATGCGCTTCGATGTGGAAGACGCCAAGCGCGAGTTGTCGTCGATCGGCGCCGGCCTGACCGGGCATGTGCGCCTGGGCGTGGTGCCGACGGCGGCTCAGTTCCTGCTGCCCGCGGTCGCGCGCCAGTTGCTGAAGGAAGCGCCCGACGTGACGCTGCACACGGTGGTCGGGCTGATCGCCATGCTCAAGCCGCAGCTCCACGCCGGCGAGCTCGACCTGATGGTGGCGACCGAAAGCGCGCCCGATGCGGGCTACGTGTCGCAGGTGCTGTTGGAGGACATGATCGTCGTGGCCGCGAGCGAGCGCCACGAGGTGTTCCGCAAGGCCAAGAGCCTCAAGGACCTGGTGGCGTATCGATGGGCCCTACAGCCGCCGGGGTTGCCCACGCGGGACTGGCTGGACCACACCTTCGACCGCAAGGGCCTGCCGCGGCCCCACGTGCAGGTGGAGACGACCAGCCTCATCAGCCTGCCCGCGCTGATCGTGCAGACGGGGCTGCTGAGCTTCATCTCGCGGCACCACCTGCAAGGGCCGAGCCGCATCCCCGGGCTGAAGGAAGTGCCGATCACCGGCGCCACGATGCGGCGCCGGCTCGTCGTGACCTACCGGGCCAACAGCTTCCTGTCGCCGGCGGCGAAGCGGCTGGTCGAACTGTTCCTGCGCTCCGCCTCTGCGGACTGAGCGGCAGGCGAGCGAAGCGGCGTGGGCTTCAGTCGAGCTTGATGCCGGCGTCGCGGATCACGGCGGCCCAGCGCTGCGAGTCGGCGGCCTGCCGCTGCGCCAGCTGCGCCGGCGTGCCGTCGACGACCGTGACGCCGAGCTTCTCGAAGCTGGCCGCGACGCTGCGGTCCTGGAGGATGCGGCTCACCTCCTGGTGCAGCCGCTGCACGATGGCGGCGGGTGTCTTCGCCGGCACATAGATCGCCTGCCACTGCTCGACGACGAAATCCTTGAAGCCGGCTTCCGTCATGGTCGGCACGCTGGGCAAGGCTGGCATCCGGCTCGCCGACGTGACGGCCAGGGCGCGCAGCTTTCCGGACTGCACGTGCGGAAGCGCGGCGGCGATGGGGGCGAACATGAAGGTCACCTGGCCACCGATCACGTCCTGCAGCGCCGGCACGTCGCCCTTGTACGGCACGTGGGTCATCGTGGTCTGCGACTGCAACCGGAGGAGCTCGCCCTGCATCTGCAGGATGGTGCCGTTGCCGCCCGAGGCGAAGGCCACGCTGCCCGGTTTCTCCTTCGCAGCGGCGATGAGCTGCGCCACCGAGGTGTACGGCGTGGTGGCGGCGTTGACCACCAGCAGGTGCGGCACCGTGCCCACCAGCGACACTGGCTCATAGGCCTTGGCCGGGTCGTAGGGCAGCTTCATCAGATGCGGGACGATCGCCTGCGGGCCGATCGAGGTGCCGAGCACGGTCTGGCCATCCGGTGCCGCGCGTGCCACGAAGGCGCCGCCGATCGTGCCGGTGGCGCCGGCCCGGTTGTCGACGATCACCGTCGTCTTGAGGGCTTCGCCGAGGCGCTGGGCGATGGTGCGCCCGAGGATGTCGGTGGTGCCGCCCGGCGGATAGGGCACGACGTAGTTGAGGGTGCGTCCGGGCCAGGGCTCTTGCGCGATGGAGATCGCGGGTGCACAGATAGCCATGACGAAGACGGCGGCGAAGCGCAGGGGCAGGCGAGGGTTCATGGGAGGCGGTCAGAAGTTGTAGAGATCGGTGGGGTTGTCGACCAGCGCACGCCGCCACGTCACGTCGTCGGCGGTCCACCGGCGAAGCAGGGCCAGCAGCTCGGCTTCGTCGGGTGCGGCGTGCAGGCCGGCGTGCACGGTCGGGTGAGGCCAGTTGCTGCCCCACACCATGCGGTGCGGGGCGACATGCAGGTAGGCCCTGGCCATGGCTTGTGCATCGGCTGACCACTGCGCAGGGGTGGTGCCGTCCTGCAGGTAGGCGCCAGACAGCTTGACCCAGGCGCGCCCGGTGTCCAGCAAGGCCAGGATGGCGTGATGCCCGGGGTGCTCACGCCCCGGATGGGGCAGCCGGCCCAGGTGATCGAACACCAGGGGCACGGGCAGCCGCTGCAACCGTGTGGCGACCTGCGGCCAGAGCGCCGCGGGCAGCAGCAGCTCGACATGCCACCCGAGGGGCGCGATGCGTTCCGCAAGCGGTTCCAGGTCATCGAGCGAGAGGCCGCCCAGGGTCTGGTTGAAGCGCACGCCGCGCACGCCCTCGGCATGCAGGCTCGCGAGCGTGGCCTCGTCGACATCGGCGCTCAGGACCGCGATGCCGCGGGCCTGCACACCCGAGGCGTTCAACGCCCGGATCGCCTCGACGGTGCAGCGGTTGTCCTGTCCGTAGGTCGAGGGCGTGACCACGACGCAGCGTTGCAGGCCGAGCCGCGACTGGAGGGCCGCATAGGCCGGCACCAGCGCATCCGGCGGCACCAGCCGGGCACCGGGCGCCGCGGGGAACCGTGCGTCGTAGATGTGCATGTGACAGTCACATGCACCCGGCGGCAAGGCCGCAGGGGCACCGGCGTGCATGTGGTGCCGGTCAGAAGTTGTGCCGCAGGCCTGCTTCCCAGCCGGTGGATCGCCCCCCGGCGGGCAGCGTCGTGCCGCCGGGAATGACGAAGGTGGCGGTCCCTTCGTTCTCGATGCGCGCGGCCTGGGCGTAGAGGCCGGTTCGCTTCGACAGGTTGTAGACGACGCCGAGGCCGATCTGGCGGGCGTCGTTGTTGTCGATCGACGTGGCGCCGACACGGCCCTGCAGGTTGGCCTGCAGGTAGGAGAGCTTCAGGTCCGTGGCGCCGATGCTGCCCAGGGCCCCGAGCATCAGGTTGGTCTGCTTGGCCTGCGACTGCTCGTAGCGACGCAAGGCCGCCGTGAGGCGCACGGGCCCAATGGCGCCATTGGCGCCGATCACGCCGTCCTTGAACTTGCCGCTGGCGGTGAGGTCGTTTTCGGTGGTGGCATAGGCCGCGCTCACGCCGAACACCTTGGTTTGCCACGCAAGACGGCCACCGATCAGCTTGTGCTGGCCGTTCGCGGCCGTGCCCCCCTCACCGGCGGCAAGCATCAGGGCGCCTTCCACGCCACCCAGCCCTGCGGGCAGGATGTACTGCACCGAATTGCTGGAACGCACCGTCGTGTTGGGGTTGGTGCCGAAGGCGTTGCGGACCGGCCCCTGCTGCGCAGCGGAGGAGAAGTTGTTCGACCCCGCCACGCCCACGTGCGAGAACACGTCGTGACGCGACCAGGTGGTGTAGGTCGGCGTGTAGTCGCGCCCGAGGCGCACTTCGCCAGCGGGCTTGCTCGCGAGCGACAGCGTGGCGCGCCGGTCCCAGAACTGCGTGCCGCCACTGCTCGTGCCGGCATCGATGTTGATGCCCGATTCGATCCAGAAGCCGGCGGAGAGCCCGTTGCCGAGTTCCTCGTTGCCGCGGAAGTAGAGCCGGCTCGTGCTGTTGGCGCCACTGACGAGCGACTTGACCGAGCCGCCGCCTGAATTGGCGACGCTCCGCGCGGCCGCATCCATGACACCACCGAGGGTCACGCTGGACTGGGCCAGCGCGCCACCGGAACAGACGGCCGCTGCAGCCGCCACGATGATTGTTTGTTTCACTGTTGTCTCCACAGGGGTGCGGCCGAAGTATTGAGACCTGTGGAGGCGCCGTCCAATCGAAAGTTTTTTCGGATCGATCCATCCGGCTTTTGGAATGCCGCGCCGGAAGGGAGATCCCTCAGGTGCGCGACGACGGCCCGTAGAACGGCTGCCGCGGCGGCTCGCCGTCGAGGTAGTGGGCGTAGAACTGCTTCACATGCGGGAACACCGCCTTCGACAGTTCACGCCGTTTCACCTCGTCGGGCGAGCGTGGGCGTGACAGCGCTTCGGCGATCTGGGCGAGCACCTGGTCGCGGTCGATGTACTTGAAGCGGCCCTGGCTGTAGATGGGGTCGCCGCCGACGTACACCGTGTCGACATGGCGCTGGTGGGCGCGCTGGATCAGGGCATCGAGCGGGGGGATGTCGTCGTCCTGGAAGGGGTACATCGCCGCGTCGAAGTCGATGGCCACCGCGTCGAACTGCATGCCCGGGTCGAGCCGGCCGATCTGGCCGCGGAAGGCGGTGGTCTTCGCGCCGTGTTCGCTGGCCATGCGCAGCACCTGCGGGCAGCTCGGCACGTCGTCGTCGTTCATGCCCGGCACGCGGTGCGCCCGCAGCGCGAGCTTCATCTCCTGCAGCATGTCGCGGTCTTCGTTGATGCCGGCTTCGTCGAGGCCCATGCCGATCGTCACGCCGCGCTTCTCGAAGTCGTTCACCGGCGCCACGCCGCTGCGCAGGCGGAAGTTGCTGCTGCAGTTGTGGCAAACGCAGGTCTTGCTGTGCGCGACGAGCTCCACGTCTTCCTCGGTCAGCCACACCGCATGGCCGAGCGTCATCCACGGCCCGAGCGCGCCGAGCTTGTGCAGGTGCTTGACGGCGGTGGTGCCGGTGCGGCGGCGGGCGTATTCCTTCTGGTAGACGGTCTCGAGCAGGTGCATGTGCATCGGCACGTCGTCGGCCTTGGCCTGCTCCACCAGCGTCATCAGGCCATCGTCGGTGATCCAGTGCAGGTTGGCGGGCGCGAGCTGGATGCGGGTGAGCGTCTGCCCCACGTTCTCGTCGCGCAGCATCTTGTAGAGCTTCATGTGGTCGCTGAAGCTCAGGGTGGCCTGCTTCAGGTGCTCGGCGAGCGGCACGCCCACCTCGCTCGGCAGGCTGGCGCAGAACTTCGCATCGTCTTCGTAGACGAGGCGGTTCTGCTCGCGCACGGCGTAGCAGTACGACGCGCGCATGCCGATGGCCTGGTAGGCCTTGAGCACTGCGCTCGATGCGCCGTGCACCTGCTCGAAGCTGCCGCGCATCCAGCCGTGGATGTGCTGCACGGTGGTGATGCCCGAGGCGATCATCTCGAAGGCGGAGTAGAGCGTGTCGAGGTAGATGTCGACATCGCGCGCCGACATGCGGCTGGCGAACCAGAGCTCCAGCGCGTAGTCGGGCGAGCCGAGCTGCAGCGGCGTGAGCCCCACGTGGTGGTGGCTGTTGACGAAACCCGGCAGCAGCATGTGCCGCGGGTACTGCGTGACGGGCGCATCGGGGAAGCGCTGGCGCATCTCGTCGAACGGGGCGACCGCGACCACCTTGCCGTGCTCGTGGACGAGGGCGCCGTCGCTGACGATGTTCGGGGTGTGGCGGTCTTGCACGCCGGTGACGATCCACTTGGCGCGAACCAGGGCTGCTGTCATGTGGTTTCTCCTTGAATGGGTTGAGCTTGGCCACGCCGCGGTGCGGGCACCGAGCGGCGGGCGGTCTTCATGTCGAGCTCAGACCGCGGCTTCCTGCTCGAGGAAGGCGCGGTCCACTTCGTCGGCGAGCAGGTCGGCCAGGCGCTGCTGCAGCGCGATCACCTGCGGGTCGCGCATCGAGCGCGGCCGTGGCAGGTCGACCGGCACGATCTCCTTGATGCGGCCGGGCCTCGCGGTGAACACCACGATGCGGTCGGCCAGCGCCAGCGCCTCCTCGATGGAGTGGGTGACCAGCAGCACGCTCGCGCCGCTGGCCCGCCAGACTTCGAGCAGGTGGCCCTGCATCTTGGCGCGCGTCTGGATGTCGAGCGCCGCAAATGGCTCGTCCATCATCAGCACCTTGGGCCGCATGGCGAGGGCGCGGGCGAGCGCCGCACGTTGCCGCATGCCGCCCGAGAGCTCGTCGGGCCGCTTGTCGGCGGCGTCGGCCAGGCCCACCTTGAGCAGCAGCTCCTGCGCGATGCGCCGGCGCTTCTCGGGGAACACGCCCTGCAGCTTGAGGCCGAAGGTCACGTTGTCGGCGATCGTGAGCCACGGGTAGAGCGAGGCTTCCTGGAAGATCATGCCGCGGTCGGTACCCGGGCCGGTGATGGGCAGGCTGTCGCACTCGAGCTCGCCGTCGGTGGCCGATTCGAGCCCGGCCACCATGTAGAGCAGGCTGCTCTTGCCGCAGCCCGAGGGGCCCAGCAGCACGACGAATTCGCCCGGCGCCACGTCGAACGACAGGCCGTCGATCGCGGTGAGTGCTTTCGGCGTGTCGGGGTTCCAGACCTTGCGCACGTTGCGCAGGCTGATGAGGGGGCGCTTGTGGGTCATGGGGGTGGTCATGTCATTTGCCTCCCACTGCTGAAGGGCCGACCCACCACAACACCCGCTGCTGCACCCACAGGAGGCCGCGGTCGAACGCGAAGCCCAAGAGGCCGATCAGCGTCATGGTGAAGAACACCAGGCTCGCGTTGAAGGTGTTGCGCGCCATCATCACGATCTGGCCGAGGCCCGAGCCCACGCCCACCGCTTCGGCGATCAGCACCACCATCCAGGCGGCAAACAGGTTCAGCCGCAGCGTCATGAAGAGTGACGGCAGGATGGTCGGCAGGATGACGTGTCGGAAGAGCTGGTGCTTGTTGGCTCCCATGATGCGGGCCACGTGCACATAGGCCGCCGGCACCGAGTCGATCTGCGAGAGCGTCGACAGCACGATGATGAAGAACACCGAGATGAAGACGAGGAAGATCGCCGGCACGTTGCCGATGCCGAAGATGAAGATCGCCACAGGCAGCCAGGCCACCGGCGAGATCGGCGTGAGCAGCGTGATCGTGGGCAGCGTGAGCTTGCCGAAGATGGGGAAATAGCGGATCGCCACCCCCACGCCCACGGCGCCCACGAAGCCGATCGCGAGACCGAGCACCACGCGCATCGAGGTCCAGGCCATCACGATCAGCACCGACAACAGGCCGCCGCCGTCTTCTTCCAGGCTGCGCGCGCCGGCCGGGTCGAAGAACTTGAACTGCTCGGGCAGGTCGGCCAGGAACATGTGCGGTGGCGGCAGCATCAGCGGGTCGGCCAGGCCTTGCCACCAGCAGAACTCCCAGATGGCGACGAAGGTGCCCACCGAGGCCAGCCACCACAGCACGCGCCGCAGGACGGCGAGTGCCTTCTGGCGGGTGGCCGAGGCGGGGCTCGGGGGGCGGGGGGCCGGCCGGTCCCCGGTGGAGTCGAGGCCGGTCATGGGCAGCGCAGACATGAAGCGTTCCTTTGCATGCGCCGCCGGTCAGGCCGTGGTCTTGAGCTTGAGGCCGGCGTACAGGCTCTGGTTCTCGGCGATGACCTGGTCGAGCAGCGTCCAGTCGATGGCGGCGCGCGGCGCGAGCTTCTTCACGTAGCCCAGTTCCTTCATCGACTGTGCGCGGTCGAGGATGAACTGCGTGTTCTTGCGCTGGTCGATCATGATGGGCTGCTTGCTCGCGGCGAGCTTGGCGGCTTCCATCGAGGTCTTGTAGAAGGAGCCCACCGTGTCTCTCAGCGCGGCTTCGGGGTCGGCCTCGGCCTGGCTCTGCGCGACCATCATGGCCTTGATGACGGCCTTCACCGCCTTCGGGTTCTTCTCGATCAGCGGCGTGCGCACGGCAAGCACGCAGTCGGAGTAGTGCTTGCCGTAGATGTCGCTGCCGTCGCTGAGGATGGTCGAGCCCTTGCGCGCGGTGAGGCACTGCGTGGCGTAGGGCTCGATGTGGCAGATGGCGTCGACCGCGCCGGCGTTGTAGGCCTGCGCCATCTCGGGCGAGGTGTTGAAGTAGCGAACCTTCACGTCCTTGAACGAGAGGCCGGCCTTCTTGAGGTAGTCGTAGGGCAGCACTTCGAGCGTGTCGGCCTGGAAGGTGCCAAGCGACTTGCCCTTCAGGTCGGCCGCGCTCTTGATGCCTTCGCGTGCGACGAGGATGCAACCGTCGACGCCCGCGCCGGCCACGATCTTCACCGGTGCACCGGCGTCGTACAGCGTGAGGAAGTTCGAATACGGGATCACCGACATGTCGACCTGGCCCGCGCCGAAGAGCGTGGCGATGTCGGCATTGGTGGGCGTGATCACGAAGTCGAGCGTGACGCCGTCGGCCTTGGAGAGCTCGCGCTTCTTGGCGAGGAAGAAGGCCAGGTTGCACAGGCCCGAGCCGTGGGTGGCCTTGATGACGGTCTGCGCCTGTGCGCTGGCGAGTCCCGGCATCAGGGTGCTGGCCAGGCCGGCCGGCAACGCGATGCTCGCGCCGGCGATGCTGCTGCTCTTGAGGAAGCTGCGACGGGAGGTGAGGGAAGAAGAGGGGCTGCTGACACGCTCAAACATGGTGATCTCCGTTGAAAAGCACCTGTGTGCCAGGTGCACGTTGCTGATGACAATCAACGGTGGGTCACGGTCGCCGGGGCTGCCGGCGTCGTGGTTCCACACGTTTCGCTCGGCACGCCAACCAGAGGGCCCTTGCAGCCCTGCGCTGGTCGTTGACGTGCAATTTGCATACCAAACTTCGCTCCCCAAAGCTGTGCGGCGCAGGTCACCGCAGGCGCTCCACGAGGGCGGCCATCTGCAGCACGCGCGCGTCTTCGAAGCGCGGCCCGACGACCTGAAGGCCGACCGGCAGGCCGCGCACGAGACCGGCGGGCACCGAGCTCGCGGGCACGCCGCAGTAGTTGAAGAGCGGGGTGAAGGCGGCGTGGCCTCGCGGGCCGGCGGGTGCACGGCCGATGACCGGCGGGCCGATCTGGCCGAGCGGCCAGGCGGTCACCGGGGCGGTGGGGCAGAGCAGGAGGTCGTAGGCGTCAAAGAAGCGCGAGAGGCTGGCGACGATGCGTTCGCGCAGGCGCAGCACGCGGGCCACTTCGTCGGGCGTGATCGATGCACCGGCATCGATCTGCGCGGCGAGGTCGGGGTCGATGTCGTGGCGGCGCGTTGTCAGTGCATCGCCGTAGAGCGTGTGCAGGCCGGCGTGCTGCAAGGCGGCGAGCGGGTATTCGCGGATGCCGTCTGGCCACGGCGGATCAGCCTCGGCCACCGACCAGCCGGCTTCGCGCAAGGCGTGCACCCGGGCGGTGAGCGCGGCCAGCACGTCGGCGTCGATGGCATAGCCGACACCAAGCTGCGGGCTCCAGGCGATCCGCAGCTCGCGTGGCGGTTCGATGGCGGTGGCCGCATGCGCATGGAGCGCGACGCCCAACGACGGGGCGCTCGGGTCGCCGTTGTCGAAGCCCGAGAGGTGATCGAGCAGCCACGCGCAATCACCCGCGTTGCGCGCGGCGAGGCCGATCACCGACACGCCGTAGTTCGGCTCGGCGAAGCCCCAGGGGTGCGGGATCACGCCCTGCGAGGGCTTGTGCCCGACCAGGCCACAGTGCGCCGCGGGCCGGCGGATGGAGCCGCCGGCATCGGTGCCGAGGGCCAGCAGGCCGAGGCCCGCCGCGAGCGCCGACACCGCACCGCCCGACGAGCCGCCGGGCGTGAGCGTGTTGTCGATCGGGTGGCGGGTGGGGCCGTAGACGAGGTTCTCGGTCACGCCCTTGCAGGCGAACTCGGAGCAGTTGGTGATGCCGAGCACGACGGCGCCCAGCTCGCGCAAACGGCTGACCACCCACGCATCGCGTGGTGCGACGAAGTCGGCGAAGAGGCGCGAGCCCTGCGTGACGTTGCGGCCTTCGACCCAGAGGTTGTCCTTGATGGTGACCGGCACGCCGGCCATGGGCAGCGACTCGCCCGCTGCCAGTCGGCGGTCGACGAGGCGTGCTTCGGCCATCACCGCCTCGGCGTCGAACTGAACGATGGCATTGAGCGCGGGGTTGAGTTGCACCACACGCTCGATGAAATGGCGCGCCACCTCGACGGTGCTCAGCTCGCGCGCCGCCACGCGCTGGGCGCATTCGCGGGCGGTCCAGGTGTGCGGTGCATTCATGGCCGTTGTGCGAACAGGTTCGCCAGTTCGGGCGACACACCGCGTACCTCGCGCCCACCGGTGCCCGACACGCTGCCGCTGCGGGCCTTCGGAAACTTGAGGCTCACGTGTGCTTCGGCGAGCGCCACCGCGCAGGCCACGCCATCGAGCAGGGGCACGTCGACTTCGGGCTGCAGGTCGGCGGCCATCGCGGCCATGGCGGCGCCTGCGAGCAGCACCGCCTCGGCGCCCTCGTGTTGCACCAGCTGCCGTGCCGCGGTGAGCACTGCATCGCGCACCGCCTGCGGCTCGCTGAAGGTCTGTTGCGGCGTGAGGTCCAGCGTGGCGATGCCGGCCAGGCGTGAGGCGAGCCCGTAGCCCTCGGCGATCTCGCGATAGAGCGGCCCCATGCGACGGCCATAGGTGATGAGGCCGATGCGGGTCGCCACGCTGCAGCCCGCGAGCAGGCCGGCCTCGGTCATGCCGGTCACCGGCACCTTCAGCAGCTCACGGCAGGCCCACAGGCCGGTGTCGAGCGAGACGGCCAGCACCACGGCGTCGCAGTCGTGCGCATGCTCGGCGGCGAGTTGCAGCACGCTGTGCTGCGCGAGGGCGTTCTCGGCGCGCGAGCCGATCACCACCGGGCCGAAGCGGCCTGTCACCGCCTTCAGCTCGGTGCCGGGCCGGGCGACGGCGCGTGCGGCCACCAGCACCGCATCGGTCACGGCCTGCGTGGTGTTCGGGTTGAGGAGCAGTAGCTTCATGCGGGGTTGAACGGTGCGAGCCGTGCTGCGAAGGTGTCGCCGGCCACCGGCAACGTGAGCGAGCGGCGGTAGATGGCCTCCATCGCCGCCAGCACCGGCGCGGTCGAGGCCTCGGCCTCGCGGTAACGATCGGCCAGGCCGTGGAACTCGTGCTCGATCTCGGCCAGCAGCGCTGCTTCGTCAATGCGCGTGAGGCGCTGTCCGCGCATCGCCACCTCGCCGTCGACCATCACGAAGTCGACCCCTGCGCCGCGCTCCGCATACGCGAGCTGGCGCAACGGATCGTTGAGCGGCGTGAAGCTCACGCTGTCGAGCCGGTAGCCGACCAGGTC
The DNA here is from genome assembly GCF_016735515.1 of Piscinibacter sp. HJYY11. NCBI lineage: Bacteria > Pseudomonadati > Pseudomonadota > Betaproteobacteria > Burkholderiales > Sphaerotilaceae > Piscinibacter > Piscinibacter sp. HJYY11. The sequence goes on from NZ_JAERQZ010000001.1 coordinate 4,988,960, forward strand.
GGCACGCGCGCCGACCCGCAGGCTGCCGAGCGAGTCCCCAAACCCAAGCGCACGCCCACCGGCCAGCGTGCCGGCGTGCCAGGCTTCGCGGGCGCTCAGCCAGCGCGAGGGCTCGTCGCCACGCAGCTTGGAGAGGCCAGCCGCGCTGCCCACCGTCTGCAGCATGTTGGTGGTGACGGTGGAGCAGGAGCCATCGGAGCCGAGGCTCACGTTGACGCCCGCGTCGAGCAGCTCGCGCACCGGCTGCACGCCCGAGCCCAGCAGCAGGTTGCTCCACGGGTTGTGCTGCGCGGTGGCGCCGCTCTCGGACAGCGCGGCGATCTCGCGCGGGTTGAGCCACACCGCGTGGATGAGGCTCGTCGCGGGCTTGAGGAAGCCGATGCGCTGCAGGTGCTCGACGAGCGTGCAGCCGTGGAAGAGCTGGCCGGTCACCACCTGCAGGCGGGTCTCCTGCACGTGGGTGATGACCGGCAGCGCCAGCTCGTCGGCCAACGCGCGCAGCCGTTTGAGGTAGTCGTCGGTGCAACGCTGAGGGGCCGAGGCCGAGACCAGCACCCCCACGCGCTGCTGATGCGGGTGACGCACGGCAGCCAGCTCGCGAACGAGTGCGACTTGCGCATCGGTGCTCGGCCGCGGTGTGGCGCGCAGCTCGGCCAGCAGCGCGGCCGGCACCAGCTCGTCGACGAAGGGGAAGTTGTCGACGATGGGCGTGTCCATCATCGCGAAGCCCACCAGCGCACGGATGCCGGCGTCGTCATACGCCTGCAGCGCGGCGTCGATCTGGTCGCGGGCGATGGCGGGGCCGAGCGCCAGGTCGTCGACCAGGGTGGTGCAACCGGTGCGCAGGCTTTCGATGGCGCCGATCATCGTGCGCAGGTACACCTGCCGCGGCGTCAGCTTCACCGGGATGCGCGTGCGCACCAGGTGCATCCACAGCTCCAGCGGCAGGTTCTCGGTGCGGCCGCGCTGGAAGTGCTCGTGCGAATGCTGGTGGCCGTTGACGAGGCCGGGCGCGAGCAGGCGCCGGGGCAGCTCGATCAGCTCGTCGGCGTGCTCGATGCGGCCGGCAGGCTCGATGGCCAGGATTCGCCCCTCCGCGACCAGCACGTCGCGCGGCTGGCGGTCAAAGCTCAGCTCATCGCCGACGAGCGCCAGCGCGCCACGCAGGAGGGTCCGGCGCGGTGTCATGAACAGGTGTCTCGGCCAAGCATGACCCCGCCAGACACAAGAAACGTGCCACCACTTCAGGCCCGTTATGTCGGCACGAAGAGTGCATATTGTCGACAATCTGAATTAATGATGCCGACAAACAGTGCGCAACGACCCAGTCCGGTGCAGACCGGTGCACCTTGATCCGACCTGGCCGGCCGCGCCCGGCTCAGCGTGGCATGAGCGCAGCGGCCAAGTCGACGGCCTCGTCGCGCGGCACGCGAAGGTCGAGCGAGGCCTCGATGTGGGCCAGGTGCTCCAGCATCAGCTCGGCGGCCCGGTCGGCGCGCCGGCGGGCGATGGCATTGAGCAGCAGCTCGTGCTCGTCTTCACGGCAGGCGGTGGCGTGCGGCGCGTCGTAGAGAAAGATCGCCAGGCAGGTGAGCGAGGCCAGCGCCCGCATGCTGCGCTCGAGCATGCGGTTGCCGGCGTATTCGGCCAGGCGGATGTGGAACTCGCCCGACAGGCGCACCATGGTCGGCCGGTCCTGCCGCGTGCGCGCCTGCTGCTCCTCGAGAACGAGGGCACGCAACCTCTCCACCGCGGCGTCGTCGCGCTGGGCGATGAAGCGGCGCACCAGCGCCGGCTCGATCAGGCGACGCGCCTCGAAGACCTCGCGCGTTTCTTCCGGCGTGGGCGAGGCGATGAACGCCCCCCGGTTCGGGATGGTCGTGACCACGCCCTCGTCGGCCAGGCGCGCCAACACGTCGCGCACCTGCGCGCGGCTGGTGTCGAAGAGTTCGGCCAGCCGGTCTTCCACGAGCTTGGTGCCCGGCGGCAGGCGGTGCTCGAGCACCGCCTGGAGGATGCGGTCGTAGATGGCGCCACGCACGACGGCGCCGCTCGGCAATGGCGGGGTCGTAGCAGGGGCGGCAACGCTCTTGCGAGCGGCTTTGTGTGCAGGCATGCTCGATTTTGTCGACGAAACCAGAGAGGCTGGCAATGAAAAATTGTAGGGACGTTCGCGGGTGCTTCGCATGAAGCGCGTTCTGCTGGGGATGCTGACCCCGTCTTCCAACACCGCGCTGGAGCCGATCACCTCGGCCATGCTGGCCGGTCTGCCCGAGGTGAGCGCGCATTTCGGGCGCTTCCGCGTCACCGAGATCTCGCTCAAGCCGCAAGCCTTGGGCCAGTTCGACATGGCGCCCATCCTCGAGGCGGCGCGCCTGCTGGCCGATGCGCGTGTCGATGTGATTGCGTGGAACGGCACCTCGTCGGGCTGGCTCGGCTTCGGCGCCGACGTGGCGCTGTGCCAGCACATCGAAGCAGAGGTGGGCATCCGCTGCTGCACCTCGGTGCTGGCGCTCAACGAGATCATGGAGAAGACGCAGCGCAAGCGCTTCGGCCTCGTCACGCCCTACCTGCACGACGTTCAGTCGGCGATCGTGGCCAACTACGCGAGGAGCGGTTTCGACTGCGTGGCCGAGCAGCACCTGAACCAGAGCGTGAACTTCAGCTTCTCGGAGGTGACGCCCGAGCAGCTCACCGGCATGGCGCGAGAAGTCGCGAAGGCGAAGCCGCAGTGCCTCACCACCTTCTGCACCAACCTGCGGGCCGCCCACCTGGCGCCGGCGCTCGAAGCCGAGCTCGGCATTCCGGTCTATGACACTGTGAGCACCGCCGTGTGGAAGTCGCTGCGCATGTGCGGCGTGGACACGCGACGCGTGAAGGGTTGGGGCAGCTTGTTCGAGGAGGAGATCGCATGAGCACCCCCTTCGACCTGATCGTGCGCAATGCGCAGGCGGCCACCGCGGCCGACCTGTTCCGCTGCGATATCGGCATCACCGGCGGCCGCATCACCGCGCTGGGCGAAAGCCTGCAGGCGGGACCCAACACCCGCGAGATCGATGCGGCCGGCCGCTTCGTCACCCCCGGCGGTGTCGACTCGCACTGCCACATCGACCAGCCGATGCTGCCGCCCGTGCGCATGGCCGACGACTTCGAGACCGGCACCCGCTCGGCGGCCTGTGGCGGCACCACCACCGTCATCCCCTTCGCGGCGCAACAGAAAGGGCAGGGCGTGCAGGCGGCCGTCGACGACTACCACCGCCGCGCCGAGGGCAAGGCGAGCATCGACTACGCCTTCCACCTGATCGTGAGCGACCCCACGCCGACGGTGATGAACGAAGAACTGCCCGCGCTCATCGACCGCGGCTACACCTCGTTCAAGCTCTACATGACCTACGAGGACATGAAGCTCGACGACCGGCAGATCCTCGAGCTGCTGGAGGTGGCGCGCCTGCACGGCGCGATGGTGATGGTCCACGCGGAGAACACCGACGCCATCACCTACCTCACCGAGCGCCTGCTCGCGGTGGGCAAGACGGCGCCGCGCTTCCACGGCCTGTCGCGGCCCTCGCCGGTGGAGCGCGAGGCCACGCACCGCGCCATCACGCTCGCCGAGCTGGTCGACGTGCCGATCCTGCTGGTGCACGTGTCGGGCGCCGAGGCGGTGGAGCAGATCCGCTGGGCGCGCGGCAAGGGGCTCAACGTGTTTGCCGAGACGTGCCCGCAGTACCTCTTCCTCACGCAGGACGACCTGGGCCTGCCGGGCTTCCACGGCGCACGTTGCGTGTGCAGCCCGCCGCCGCGCGACAAGGCCAACCAGCAGGTGATCTGGGACGGCCTGGCCGATGGCCTCTTCACCGTGCTCTCGTCGGACCACGCGCCCTTCAACTACGACAACGACGCCGGCGGCAAGCGCCTGGGCGGCAAGGAACCCGAGTTCCCCTACATCCCGAACGGCGTGCCGGGCATCGAGACGCGCATGGGCCTGCTGTTCTCGGAAGGCGTGCTCACCGGGCGCCTGACGCTCCAGCAGTTTGTGGCGCTCACCGCCACCAACGCGGCGCGCCTGTATGGCCTGTACCCGCGCAAGGGCACCATCGCGGTCGGCAGCGACGCCGACCTCGTGATCTGGGACACCGGAACGCCCTACACCATCCGCAACGAGGCGCTGCACCACGCCGCCGACTACACGCCGTACGAAGGACGCGAATTGCAGGCGTGGCCTGCGATGACGCTGCTGCGGGGCGAGGTGGTCTGGGACGGCCAGCGGTTCCTCGGCCGCGCGGGTGCAGGCCAGTTCCTGCACTGCGAGCGGCCGGAGGCGGCTCGCCCACGACCGCGCGAACAGAGCTGGCGGCGCTGGGTGGAACTGGAGCCCTGATCGAGACGCGCCAAGCTCAGGTGCGGAACTGCAGGTCGGCCTGCATCGCCAGGCGGCCTTGTGCAGCGCGAGCCCACAGCGCCAGTCGGCCCGGACCGTCGGGTCGACCGCATACGCTGAATGGCGATGTGTCGGCGAGCGGGCTGACGGCCTTGAACGCGAAGCGCACCGGGTCGCCGGCGCCGAGCTCGTGCTGCGCCAGGTCCATCAGCAAGGTGGCGATCAGTGGACCATGCACGACCAGGCCGTCGTAGCCTTCCACGCCGGTGGCGTAGGGGCGGTCGTAGTGGATGCGGTGGGCGTTGAAGGTCAGCGCCGAATAGCGGAACAGCAGCACCGGGTCGGGCACGACGCTGCGAGCGCAGGTCTCATCTGCAGGTGCAGTCGGCGCAGTCGGAGGGACAGCGTCCGCACGCGGCGGCTCGCGGTAGACGATGTCCTGCTCCTCGACGAGCGCCAGCCCACCCGCGCCATGCACCTCATGGCGCAGCGTGACGAAGGCGAGCCGCCCGCTGCGCCCGGTTTTCTCCTCGGCATGCACGATGGTCGAGCGGCGCTCGACCGCTTCGTCGACGTGCAACGACGCATGCCATTCGATCCGGCCGCCGGCCCACATGCGGCGCGGCAGGTCCAGCGCCGGCAGGAAGCCACCGCGCTTCGGATGGCCGTCGGCGCCGATCTCCGACGCGGGCGCCTTCGGCGTGAACGCGACCCAATGCCACAGGGGTGGCACGGTCTGTTGTGGCGGCTCGCGGTCCAGCGTCGCGGCCAGCGCCGCGAGCGGCGCGGCCGAAAGCCGGTCGCGCACGGTCTCGTGGCGGCCCACCGCCGCCGCCAGCGCGTTCATGCCGAGGCCACCTCAAACAGGCCGGCTGCCCCCATCCCGCCACCCACGCACATCGTGACGACGACATGCCGCACGCCGCGCCGCCGGCCTTCGATCAGCGCGTGCGCGGCCATGCGGGCGCCCGACATGCCGAAGGGATGGCCGATCGCGATCGCGCCGCCGTCCACGTTGAGCCGCTCGGGCGGAATGCCAAGCCGGTCGGCGCAGTACAGCACCTGGACGGCAAAGGCCTCGTTCAGCTCCCACAGGCCGATGTCGTCGACCGTCAGACGCGCTTGGCGCAGCAGCGCGGGCACCGCGAACACCGGACCGATGCCCATCTCGTCAGGCGCGCAGCCGGCGACCGCAAAGCCGCGGAACCAGCCGAGCACCGGCAGGCCCCGGCGCGCGGCGACATCGGCGTCGGCCAGCACGCAGGCCGCGGCACCGTCGGAGAGCTGGCTGGCGTTGCCGGCGGTCACGGTGCCAGCCTCGCGCACCGGCTTCAGCGCCGCCAGCCGCGCCGCGGTGGTATCGGCACGCGCGCCTTCGTCGTGGGCGAGCGTGACACGCTCGTCCCAGCTGCGGGCCTCGGCGCCCTGGCCGTCGCGGCGCCGCATCGTCGTCTCGATCGGCACGATCTCGGCATCGAAGCGGCCCGCCGCACGCGCCGCCGCGTAGCGCTGCTGGCTCGCCGCGGCGTACTCGTCCTGGCGCTCGCGCGTGATGCCGTAGCGCTGCTGCACGATCTCGGCGGTGTCGATCATCGGCAGGTAGACCTGCGGCGCGTGGGCGGCGAGCCAGGGCTCCTCGCGCATGTGCGTGTTGGTGTGCTCGCGCACGCAGCTGACCGACTCGGTGCCGCCGGCGACGGCGAAGCGCAGCGCGCCGGCCTGGATCGCGTGGGCGGCGATGGCGATGCTCTGCAGGCCCGACGAACAGTAGCGGTTCACCGTCATGCCGCTCACCGCCTCGGGCAGCCCGGCGGCGAGCGCGCTGATGCGGCCGACGTTGAAGCCGTTCGCGCCTTCGGGGAAGGCGCAGCCCAGCACCACGTCGTCGACCTCGGCCGGCTCGATGCCGGCGCGCGCCACCGCGTGTCGCACCGCATGCGCACCCAGCGTGCCGCCATGCGTGAGGTTGAGCGCACCGCGGAAAGCCTTGCCGATCGGCGTGCGGGCGGCGGCGACGATTGCGACCTCAGGCATTGTGGAGTTCCTCCTGCGCCACGCCCGCAGGCTGCAGCGCGCGCCGGTGCGCGGCGTGTTCGGCCAGCGCCTGCAGCGCCTCGGCCTCGTGGGTGTAGACGGCGACACCCTCGCGCGCGAACGTGGCGCGCACGTGGGCATGCGGGCTGTACAGCGCGAGCGGCCGGCCGGCGGCCAGCGCCGCCTGGCGCGCCTCGCGTGCGAAGCGCGGCACGTCGTAGCTCGGGCCGCCGATCGCGAGCAGGCCCAGCAGCGCGGCATCGACGCCGGGGTCGGCGAGCACGCCGGTCATCACACGGCCGAGCAGGCTGGCGTCGGCCAGCAGCATCGCGGTCAGGTCGATCGGGTTGCGGTTCAGAGAGAACGGCGGCAGCGACGCGTCGAGCATCGCCCGCGTGCCGGCGCCGAGTTCGGCGAGCGGCAGGCCCAGGCGATCGGCCGCGTCGGCGGCGAGCACGCACGACGCGCCGGAGTTGCTGACGATCGCAATGCGCGGCGGTGTGGCGGGCGAGCGCGCGGCCGGGTCGAGGTAGAGCGGCACGCTGGCGACCAGTTCGCCCAGGTGCGCGACGGTGCGGCAGCCGGCGGCGGCGAACATCGCGTCCAGCCGCGCATCGGCGGCGCCTTCGGAGCCGGTGTGCCAGCGCGCCGAGCGGCGGCCTTCGGTCGAGCGCGCGGCCCGCACCGCGAGCACCGCAACGCCGTGCGCACGCGCGGTCTCGAGCGCGCGCCGCATGAGCGCCGCGTCCTGCACGTCTTCCAGGTACAGCAGCAGCAGCCGCACGCCAGGCCGGCGCGCGAGTGCGTCGACGAAATCGGCGCAGCAGAGATCGGCCTCGTTGCCGGTCGCAGCGACGCAGCGCACGCCGATGCCCTGCTCGCGCAGCAGCGCATAGGCCGAGACGCCGAAGGCGCCGCTCTGCGAGACGATGGCCACCGCGCCGTCGGCCGGCGCATGGTCGGTGTAGATCGAGGCGAAGGACAGCACCGCGCCGCTGTCGAAGCTCGCGACGCCGATGCTGTTGGGCCCGAGCAGCCGCAGGCCACCGGAGCGTGCGATGGCCAGCAGCCGCTGCTCGCGCGCCGCGCCCTCGGCCCCGACCTCCGCGTAGCCGGAGGCAAACAGCAGTGCGTGCCGAACGCCCAGCCGCGCGGCCAGCTCGAGTTGCTCCTCGGCCTGCTCGGCGGCGACGCAGAGCACGGCGACGTCGGGCACCTCGGGCAGTGCGTCCAGCCCGGCGAATGCGGGCAGGCCCTGCACGCTGCGCTGGCGCGGGTTCACCGCGTAGATGCGCCCGGCATAGCCCTGGTCGAGCAGGTAGCGCAGCGGCCGGCCGCCGACCTTGTGCGGGTTGTCGGAAGCGCCGACCACGGCCACGCTCGCCGGTGCGAGCAGGCTGTCGAGCGCGCTCATCGTGCCTGCTCCGCGGCGAGGGCCTTCATCTGCGCCTTCGCGAGCTTGCCGGTGCCGCTGGCCGGCAGGCGCGCCATGCACACCACCTCGGCGGGGATCTTGTACGGCGCCAGCCGCTCGCGCAGAAAGCGCCGCAGCGCCTCCCCATCGACCGCCTGGCCGGCGAGCGGCTCGACGAAGGCAACCACCTCCTCGTCGCCCGGGACGGTGCGGCCGACGACCGCGCACTGCGCGACGCCCGGGTAGGCAGCGATCGCACGCTCGATCTCGGCCGGGTACACATTGAAGCCACCGCGAATGATCATCTCCTTGAGGCGGCCGACGATCGCGAGGTCGCCTGCCGCGCCGAACTCGCCGATGTCGCCGGTGTGCAGCCAGCCGTGTGCGTCGACCGCGGCACGCGTCGCGGCTTCGTCGCGGAAGTAGCCCTTCATCACGTTCGGGCCGCGCACCCAGACCTCGCCGCGGCCACCCGGCGGCACGGGTTCGCCGTGTTCGTCGCGCAGCACGACCTCGACGCCGGGGATCGGCCAGCCCGCCGACACGCCGGGCGGCGGCGCATGGCCCACGGTGCGCGTGGCCGCCGGCGCGGCCTCGGTGAGGCCGTAGCCCTGGTGCAGGGGCAAGCCGAGCAGCGCTTCGGCCTGCGCCTTGCGCTCGGCGTCGACCTGCGAGCCGCCGATGTAGGCAAAGCGCAGCCGGTTCGGCCGCAGGCTGCGGCCGCTCTGCAGCGACCATTCGTGCAGCCGCGCATACATCGCCGGCACGCCCTGGAAGACCGTGATGCCATCGTCGGCGATCGCCTGCGCCAGGCGTTCGGCGCTGAAGCGCGTGACGAGCTGCAGCGTCGCGCCTGCGCCGAGGCCGCACAGCAGCGCCGACACGAGGCCGAAGGAATGCGACAGGGGCAACACGTGGAAGATCAGGTCATCCTCGCGCAGCACCTGCTGCTGCTGCGAGGCCCGCGTGACGAAGCCGAGGTTGGCGTGCGTCAGCATCACGCCTTTGGGCATGCCGGTGCTGCCGCTGGTGTAGAGCATCAGCGCGACATCGGCGTCGGCCTCGGGGCCGGTGCCGGCGCCCTCGAATGTGGCGAGCCGCAGCTCGCCCAGGCCCTCCAGCCCGCCAAGGGCCGCCGCACGCGCGCCCGCCCGCTTCGCATGCGCCGCCGCGTCGGGCGAGGCGCCGGCGGCATAGGCGGCGATGCGCGGCCCGCAGTGGCCGAAGATCGCGTCGATCTCGCCCGGCGCCATGCGCGCATTCAGGGGCACGGCCCAGGCACCGAGGCGGATCGCCGCCAGCAGCAGCACGACGATCTCGGCGCTGTTCTCGCCGACCAGCGCGACACGTTCGCCGGGCGCGACGCCGACTGCCTGCAGCGCCTGCGCGGCTGCATCGATGCGTTGCGCGAGCTCCGCGTAAGAGATGGCCGTGCCGCCGTCGAGCACGAGCGCGGGCTTCGTGCCGACGCGCACGGCGGCCTGGTCGACGACGCGGTCGATGCGCTCTGTCGGGTGCACGCTCACTCGCCTTCGCTCCGCACGGCCTTGTCGCGCCCGTCCTGGCGGCGGATAGCCTCGCGCATCTCGCGCCACGCCGCGTCGTCCAGCCCGGCCAGCTCGGTGAACGAGGCGCCGTTCTGGCGGTGCCCCGCGCCGTCGATCGCGATCGTCTCGCCGGTCAGCCACTCGACGCCGTCGGCCATCAGGAACACCGCCAGGTTCTGCAACTCGCTCATGCGGCCCACGCGGTTCATCGGGTTCTTCACGCTGGTGTCGGTCCACGCGGCCTTCGGGCTCAGGCGCGCGTTCGCGCCCTCGGTCGGGAAGATGCCGGGTGCGATCGCGTTCAGGCGGATGCCGTAGCGGCCCCATTCGATCGCGAGCGACTTGGTCATCACGTCGACGCCAGCCTTGCTCATCGCCGAGGGCACGACAAAGGGCGCGCCGGTGCGCACCCAGGTCACGACGATCGAGATCACCGAGCCCTTGTGCCCGTCGGCGATCCAGCGCCGCCCCACGTGGTGCGTGACGTAGTAGGTGCCGTGCAGCACGATGCCGGCCACGGCGTCGAAGCCGCGCGGCGAGACGTCCTGCGTGCGGCTGACGAAATTGCCGGCGGCGTTGTTGACCAGCCCGTCGAGCGGGCCGCCCTCGTCCCAGATGCGCTGCACCATCGCGTCGACGTCGTCGGCGTCGCGGATGTCCAGGGCGTGGGTCGACACCGTCGTGCCGTGGCGTTCGCGCAGCGCCGCGGCGGCGGCGTCGAGCACCGGCTTGCGGCGTCCGCACAGCACGAGCTCGGCGCCGAGCTCGGCGTAACGCGTGGCGATTTCCAGGCCCAGCCCCGAGCCGCCGCCCGTGACGAGGATGCGCTTGCCTTGCAGGAGTGCGGGTTGGAACAAGGCGGGTCCTTTCGTGGTGATGCGGTGGTGACGCGGGTCAGTCGAGCGTGATCTTCTTGGCCTTGATCAGCGGCGTCCACTTGGCGATGTCCTTCGTGATCAGGGCCGAGAAATCGGCCGGCTTCAAGGGTTCGGGGATGATCAGGCCGAGCGCCTCGAAGGTCTCGCGGAAGGCCTTGTCGCGCGTGGCCGATGCGATCGCGGCATTCAGGCGGGTGATCGCTTCGGGAGGCGTGCCCTTGGGCACCAGGATGCCGAACCAGGTGCTGACGTCGAAGCCCGCCACGCCCGACTCGGCCACCGTCGGCACATCGGGAAACACCGGCAGGCGTTCGCGGCTGGTCACCGCGAGCGCGACGAGCTTGCCGCCCTTGACGAGCGGCATCGAGCTCGCGACCGAGTCGATGAAGATCTGCGTCTCGCCGCCCAGCAGCCCGGTGAGGGCCGGGGCGCTGCCCTTGTAGGGGATGTGCGTCATCTCGGTGCCGGTCTCGGACTGCAGCAGCTCGCCAGCCAGGTGCAGCGAGCTGCCGATGCCGGTCGACGCGTAGTTCACGCGGCCCGGCTGGGCCTTCGCTTTCGCGATGACGTCGCGCAGCGTTCGCAGCTCGCCGTTCGGCTGGGCGACGACGATCAGCGGCGTGATGGCCACGCGCGCCACCGGCACGAGCTGCGTGGGGTCGTAGGCCAGCTTGGTTTGCAGCAAGGGGTTCAGCACCACGGTCGCGGCGGTCGCGAGCAGCAGCGTGTGGCCGTCGGCCGGCGAACTGATCAGCGCCTGGGCGCCCAGGCCGGTGTTCGCGCCGGGCTTGTTCTCGACCACGACGGTCTGCCCCAGCTCCTTGCGAAGGTGCTCGGCCAGCGCCCGGCCCAGCACGTCGGTGCTGCCGCCCGGGGTGTAGGGCACGATCAGCTTCAGCGGCCGCTCCGGGTAGGCCGCTGCGGCACCGATCGGTACGACGGCAACTCCCACCGCGAAGGTCGCGGCCAGAACGCGATGCAACAGTCGATCCAACATGGCCTGTCTCCTTGATCTTGACGGTGATTAGTTTTGATTGGGTGGAGAGGTCGGCGATAGATGGGACAAACACCTAGATGCCATGTCGGCCCATTTCCGACTAAGATCTGATCACCGATTAGATAAGGGCGCGTTGATGGGCATCGTGGAAAACAAGGTCGTCGTCGTCACCGGCGCTGGCGGCGGCATCGGCCGCGACATGGCGTTGGCGCTGGCGCGCGAGGGCGCGAAGGTGGTGGTCAACGACGTCGGCACCTCGACCGCCGGCGAGGGGCAGGACGCCGGTCCGGCCGAGCGGGTGGTGGCCGAGATCCGCTCTGCCGGCGGCGCAGCCGCGGCGAGCACCGACAGCGTGGCCGAACCTGCGAGCGCCGCGCGCATCGCGCAGTGCGCGCTCGACCACTTCGGCCGCATCGACGGCGTGGTCAACAACGCCGGCATCCTGCGCGACCGCATGTTCCACCGCATGTCGCCCGAGGAGTGGGACGCGGTGCTGCAGGTGCACCTGTACGGCAGCTTCCACGTCAGCCGCGCCGCCGTCACGCACTTCAAGGAGCAGCAGGGCGGCGCCTTCGTTCACATGACCTCGACCTCGGGGATCATCGGCAACGTCGGCCAGGCGAACTACAACGCGGCGAAGATGGGCATCGTGGCGCTGTCGAAGAGCATCGCGCTGGACCTGCAGAAGTTCGGCGTGCGCTCCAACTGCATCGCGCCCTTCGCGTGGAGCCGAATGACGAGTTCCATCCCGACCGACACCCCCGAGCAGGCGGCGCGCGTCGAGCGCTTCAAGCAGATGACGCCCGACAAGATCGCGCCGCTCGCGGTGGCGCTGCTGGGCGACGCGGCGAAGGAGGTCAACGGCCAGGTCTTCGTCGTGCGCAACAACGAGGTCACGCTGATGAGCCAGCCACGTCCGCTGCGCTCGGTGCACCGCGGCGAAGGCTGGACGGCGCAGTCGCTGCTCGCGCACGGGTTGCCGGCGCTGCAGGCCAGCTTTGTGCCGCTGGACCGCTCGGCCGACGTGTTTTCGTGGGATCCCATCTGATGCGCCGCGCCGCCATCGTCCAGCCGCTGCGCACGCCGATCGGTGCCTTCGGCGGTGCGTTGCAGGACGTGCCGGTGGAGGAACTCGGCGCGACCGTCGTGCGCGCAATCCTTCAGCGCACCGGCCTCGACCCGGCGCGCATCGACGATGTCGTCTTCGCGCAGAGCTACATGAACGGCGAGACGCCGTGCACCGGCCGCTGGGTCGCGTTGCAGGCCGGGTTGCCGGTCGAGGTGAGCGGCATGCAGCTCGACCGGCGCTGCGGCGGTGGGCTGCAGGCGATCGCGACCGCTGCGATGATGGTGCAGACCGGTGCCGCCGACGTCGTGCTCGCGGGTGGCGTGGAAAGCATGAGCCGCGTGGAGCACTACACCACCGACATGCGCCGTGGCCGCCGCGCCGGATCGGTGACGCTGCACGACCGGCTCGACCGCGGCCGCGAGCGCTCGCAGCCCGAGGCGCGTTTCGGCCGCGTCAGCGGAATGATCGAGACGGCCGAGAACCTCGCGCGCGACTTCGGCATCACGCGCGACGCCGCCGACCGCTACGCGCTGCGCAGCCAGCAACGCGCCGCCGCGGCCTGGGAAGCCGGCCGCTTCGACGACGAGGTGGTGCCGGTCGCGGTGCCGCAGCGCCAGGGCGAGCCGATCAGCGTCGCGCGCGATGAGGGGCTGCGGCCCACGACGACGCTGCAGACGCTGGCCGCCTTGAAGCCGGTCATGAAGGAAGGCACCGTCACCGCCGGCAACGCCTGCCAGCAGAACGACGCGGCCGCCGCTTGCCTGGTCGTTGCCGAGGACCGGCTTGCGTCGCTGCGGCTGGAGCCGATGGCCTGGTTCGTCGGCTGGGCCGCCGCAGGCTGCGAGCCGTCGCGCATGGGCATCGGCCCGGTACCCGCGGTGCACAAGGTGCTGGCGCGCACCGGCCTCACCTTCAACGCGATGGACTTGGTGGAGATCAACGAGGCCTTCGCCTGCCAGGTGCTGGCCTGCCTGAACGGCCTCGGGACCTCGCTCGATGCGCTCGACGACCGGCTCAACGTCAACGGCTCGGGCATCTCGCTCGGCCACCCGGTCGGCGCGACCGGCGCACGCATCATGACGACGCTGCTGCACGAGCTGCGGCGGCGCGGCGCGCGCTATGGGCTCGAGACCATGTGCATCGGCGGCGGCCAGGGCATCGCCGCGGTGTTCGAAGCCGCATGAGTTATCAGCTTCTGCGCGGCCTGCGCGTCGTCGAGAGCTCGGCCTTCGTCGCCGCACCGCTGGCCGGTCTGACGCTGGCGCAGCATGGCGCCGACGTGATCCGCGTCGACATGATCGGTGGCGGCATCGACTACGGCCGGCTGCCGCGCGTGCCGGGCACGGGGCGCAGCCTCTACTGGACGGGGCTCAACAAGGGCAAGCGTTCGATCGCCGTCGACCTGAAACACCCCGAAGGGCGCGAGCTGGTGCAGGCGCTGGCCACCGCGCCGGATGCGCCGGGCACCACCGGCGGCGTGCTGCTCACCAACATCGGCACGCCGTGGCTGGCGCACGAGGCGCTGGCGGCGCGCCGCGCCGACGTCATCAGCTGCACGATCCAGGGCCACGCCGACGGCGGGACCGCGGTCGACTACACGGTGCAATGCGCCACCGGCTACCCCGCGCTCACCGGCCCCGGTTCTGCGGCACAGCCGGTGAACCAGGTGCTGCCGGCCTGGGACATCGCCTGCGCCTACCACGCCGCGTTCAGCATCATGGCGGCGCTCGACCGCCGCCGCAGCAGCGGCGCGGGTGCCGAGCTGAAGCTCGCGCTGTCGGACCTGGCGTACGCGATGCTCTCGCACCTGGGCGTGCTCGCCGAAGCCGAGCTGCTGCAGCAGGACCGCGCGGCGCTCGGCAACCACGTCTACGGTGCCTTCGGCCGCGACTTTGCTACCGCGGACGGCCGGCGCGTGATGGTCGTCGGCATCTCGGCCGGTCAATGGCGTTCGCTCGTCGCGGCTTGCGACGCGGCCGAGGCGATCGCGCGGCTGGAAGCGCGCACCGGGCTCGACCTCACCGACGAGGCACAGCGCTTCGAGGCGCGTGAGGCGATTGCGGCGCTGCTGGAGCCCTGGTTCGCCGAGCGGCCCTACGCGGAGGTCGCGCGCGTGCTCGATGCCCACCGTGTCTGCTGGGGCACCTACCGCACGCCGCGCGAGGCGCTCGCCGACGATCCGCGCTGCGGCATCGCCAACCCGCTGTTCGAGCGCATCAGCACCCTCGGGGTCGGCGAGCATCTCGCCGCCGGCGCGGCACTGCGGGTGACGGCCGAAGCGCGCGAGCCGATCCGACCTGCGCCGCTGCTCGGCGCCGACACCGATGCCGTCCTGCACGAGGTGCTGGGCTTGCCCGCCGGCGCGATCGGCCGTCTGCACGACACCGGCATCGTCGCCGGCCCCGAACATGATCCGACTTTCAAGCCCCGCCGCTGATGCCGCGGATGAAGGTCTCGAAGGTGCGCTGCGAGAAGCCCATCGGGTCCTTGCGCAGCACGTAGCGCGGCGTGTTCTGCGGATTCGTCAGCACGGTCGCCACGCCCTGGCACACGGTCCAGAGGCCCAGCGTCGCATCGCGGCCGCCTTCGGCGGAGCCCCCGTGCGCGACCAGGTAGTCGCCGACCGCCGCCTCGAGCAGGCTGTACGAGCGCGTCGCCGCATCGTTGAGCTCGGGGTAGAGCGTCTTGTCGGGGATCTCGGGCCCGTGCATCAGGTGGTACAGCGCCGGGTGCGCGAGCGCGAACTCGACGTAGGCCATCAGCACCGTCAGCAGCCGCTCGGCCGGGTCGCGCTTGTCCTTCAGCGCCGCGGTGCGGTGGTCGAACAGCATGCGAAAGCCCTGCGCTGCGATGGCCGCGAGCAGCGCCGCCTTGGACTCGAAATGGTGGAGCGGCGCGGTCTGCGTCACGCCCAGACGTCGTGCCACCTCGCGCATCGACAGCGCCGCGGGGCCTTCGGCTTCGAGGATCGCAAGGCCCACGCTCACCAGTTCCTCGCGCAGGTTGCCGTGGTGGTACGAGTTCTTCTTCGGCTTCGGGGTCACCGGCCGATGTTAGCCGCCGCCGCATTCACTGCACGCCCCAGGTCCACCTCCGCCCTGCCAACATCCCGTCCATGAAAACCGATCACACCCATGCCGACATCCGCGACGCCGTGCGCGCACTGTGCCAGCAGTTCCCCGACGAATACCACCGCCAGGTCGATGCCGAGCGGGCCTACCCCGCCGCCTTCGTCGACGCGCTCACCAAGGCCGGCTGGCTCGCCGCGCTGATCCCCCAGGAGTACGGCGGCTCGGGGCTCGGGCTGGCCGAAGCCTCGGTGATCATGGAAGAGATCAACCGCAGCGGCGGCAACGCCGGCGCCTGCCACGGCCAGATGTACAACATGGGCACGCTGCTGCGCCATGGTTCGGCCGAGCAGAAGCGGCGCTGGCTGCCGAAGATCGCCAGCGGCGAGCTGCGCCTTCAGTCGATGGGCGTCACCGAGCCGAGCACCGGCACCGACACGACCAAGATCAAGACCACCGCCGTCCGGCGCGGCGACCGTTACGTCGTCAACGGCCAGAAGGTCTGGATCTCGCGCGTGCGCCATTCGGACCTGATGATCCTGCTCGCGCGCACCACGCCGCTGGCGGAGGTGGCGAAGAAGTCGGAAGGGCTGTCGATCTTCCTCGTCGACCTGCACGAGGCGGTCGGCAAGGGGCTCACCGTGCAGCCGATCCCGAACATGGTCAACCACGAGACCAACGAGCTGTTCTTCGAGAACCTCGAGATCCCGGCCGAGAACCTGATCGGCACCGAGGGCCAGGGCTTCAAGTACATCCTCGACGGCCTGAATGCGGAGCGAACGCTGATCGCCGCCGAATGCATCGGCGACGGCCGCTGGTTCATCGAGCGTGTCAGCGCCTACGTGAAGGACCGCGTGGTCTTCGGCCGCCCGATTGGCCAGAACCAGGGCGTCCAGTTCCCGATCGCCGAGGCCCACATCGAGATCGAAGCCGCCGACCTGATGCGCTGGAAGGCGTGTGCCCTGTTCGATGCGCACCATCCCTGCGGGGCCGAGGCCAACATGGCCAAGTACCTCGCGGCCAAGGCGAGCTGGGAGGCCGCCAACGCCGCGATCCAGTTCCACGGCGGCTTCGGCTTCGCCTGCGAATACGACGTCGAACGCAAGTTCCGCGAGACGCGGCTCTACCAGGTGGCCCCGATCTCGACCAACCTGATCCTCGCCTACGTGGCCGAGCACGTGCTCGGGCTGCCGCGGTCGTTCTGAGGCACGTTCACCATGAAGCTGCCACGCACGCTGCTGTTCGTTCCGGCCGACCGGCCCGAGCGCCTGCCGAAGGCGCTGGCGGCGGGTGCGGTGCAGGTGATCGTCGACCTCGAGGATGCCGTCGCACCGCACCGCAAGCGCGAAGCGCGCGACGCCCTCGCCGCCGCGCTGGACGCGGCCTGCGCGCCCGTCGCGGTGCGCATCAACGGCGCCGACAGCCCCGAGTTCGCCGACGACCTGGCGCTGTGCCGGCACCCTGGCGTGGTCGCCGTCGTCGTGCCCAAGGCAGAAGACCCGGCACTGCTTGCGCAGGTGGCCGCGGCCGCGCCGCAGGCCATGCTGCTGCCGCTCATCGAGACGGCCCGCGGCATCGCCAGCACCGACGCGCTCGCGGGCGCGCCGCGCGTTCAGCGCCTGGTGTTCGGCAGCATCGACCTGCAGCTGGACCTGGGGCTGGGCGGCGGTGACGAGGAACTGCTCGTCTTCCGCATGCGGCTCGTGCTCGTGTCTCGCCTGGCCGGCCTCGCGGCGCCCGTCGACGGCGTGACAACCACGCTCGACGACGTCGAGACGCTGCGTGAGGACGCATTGCGTGCACGCCGCCTCGGCTTCGGCGCCAAGCTGTGCATCCACCCCCGGCAGGTGCCCGTGGTCGAGGCGGCGTTCACGCCCTCGGCCGAAGAGCGCGCCTGGGCGCAGCGGGTCCTGGCGGCGGCCGAGGCTGCGCAGGGCGCGGCCGTCGCCGTCGACGGCCGCATGGTCGACCGCCCCGTGATCGCACGCGCGCGGGCGCTGCTGGCCTGAACGGTCATTGAGACCGTCACCGTGAGCCGCGCTCCTGCCGGGCAGAGGTCAGGAGCGCATCCAGGGCTTCCTCGCTCAGCCCCTTCAAGGCCGCGAAGTTCGCCTTCGACAGCGGGCTCTGTTCGAAGCTGCGAAGCAGCAGGGCGCGTTCGCGGCGAGCCAAGGCCTCCGGATCCTGCTCGGGCGTGAGCGGCGGTGTCGGCGGCTTTGCGGACTCTGGCGAACGGACGCGTTTCAACTCGGGCCGCGGCTTCTGCGGGCGCCGCGGCGCACCAGGGCCAGTGTCGCCGCGGCGGCCCGGGTCTTGTCGTGCGTCATGGCGGGGCGGTCGCGCGGCCCGCGCCGCCTCGCGCTCAGCACGCTTCTTTGCTTCAACGATGGCACGGCGCCGCTCGAGTTCCACACGTGCAGCATCGCGGTGCTCGGCGGCGATTTCGCCGGCCGGCTGACCGTCGAGGTCGATGCGTGTCGCGCCCTCGGCCACGAGCGCCCGCAGGTAGGCGGTCGCCGTGGTGTGGCGCTGCAAGAAGACGGAGAGGGACTTCTTGGTGAAGACTCCTGGCGCGCGCTGATGGATGTCGGCCTGGATGCGAAGCTTGATCGGCTTGACCACGCCTGCACCGAACAGCGCCGGGAAGTGATTGGCCAGCAGGCGCGCGGTCTCGGCCACGCTGGGTTCGGGCCGCGGCGCGGCAGCCGCCACTGGGCCTGCTGGCGGGGCCTCGGTCGGCGCACCCAGCGTCGCGTTGGGCGTGGGGTCCGGAGCGGTCTCGGAAATCTCAGGGATGTCAGGCATCGGAACGAGGCAGGTCAGTCGACGAGCCCTTGTAGTGGGACGCGTATTTTCGGCCCATGACGCCCGATCCCTGGGTCGGGCCACTTCGATGCGTCGACTCGCGGGCAAAGAAAAAGGCCCTGATTCACAGGGCCTTGGGTGTTTGGTGGTGGAGAGGAGGAGGATCGAACTCCCGACCTTCGCATTGCGAACGCGACGCTCTCCCAGCTGAGCTACCCCCCCACAAACGAGCCGGAGTCTATCAAAAGAGACGGTGGGGCGGACACGGCTTGGTATTGGGGGCGGAAGGGGTTAGAAAGGCGCTCCACGTTCATTGCTGACGCCTTCCATGACCCACTTCGACCCCGGCTGGCTCGATGTTCAATACAACAACCGCGCGCGCGTGCCCGGGCATGCGCAGATCTTCGAGCGCTGGCGCGTGGCCTCGGCCCGGGTGCGCGAAGGCATGACCTGCGTGGCCGACGTGCCCTACGGCACCGGCGCCGACGAGACGCTCGACATCTTCCCCGCCGCCGAGCCGCGCTCGCCGGTGTTTGTCTTCATCCACGGTGGCTGGTGGCGCAGCCTCGACAAGGCCGACCATTCCTTCCTCGCGGCCAGCCTGGTGAGCGCGGGCGCGATGGTGGTGATGCCCAACTACTCGCTGTGCCCGGGCAGCGACGACGCGCCGGTCGGCATCGACACGATCGCGCTGCAGATGACGAAGGCGCTGGCCTGGGTGTACCGCAACGCCGCGCTGTACGGCGGCAGCCCGGGCCGCATCGTCGTCTCGGGCCACTCGGCGGGCGCGCACCTCGCCGCGATGATGCTGTGCTGCGAATGGCCCGAGGTCGACAAACGCCTGCCGATCCAGATGGTGCGCGACGCGCTTGGCCTTTCGGGTGTCTACGACCTCAAGCCCATCCAGCAGACACCTTTCCTGAAGGAGGACCTGCGCCTCACGCCCGAAGCGGTCGACAGGCTCAGCCCGGCGCGCTTCCGTGCCCCGCGCGAGGCGCGCTTCTATGCCGCGGTGGGCGCCGACGAGAGCGAGGAGTTCCTGCGCCAGAGCCAGCTGCTCCAGCTGGCCTGGGGCAAGACGGCCGTGCCGCGCAACGAGGCCGTGCCGGGTGCGAACCACTTCACCGTGCTGCACGACCTGGCCGACCCTGACGGGGTGTCGCATCGCCTGGCGCTCGATTTGATGGGCCTGCCCCGCGTTAACCCTGAAAAATAGGGCGCTGCTATCGCCCCGAATTGAATCTTTGTATTGGCCGCTGAAAACTCGCTGCGGTACGGTTGCCGGCGTTGGTGCCGTCATGCCAACTGTTCACCATTCACTAGGAGAGCAACGATGGCCAGCTTGAAAGGATCCAAGACCGAGCAGCACCTGAAAGACGCCTTCGCGGGCGAATCGCAGGCCAACCGCCGATACCTGTATTTCGCGAACAAGGCCGACATCGAAGGCCAGAACGACGTGGCAGCGCTGTTCCGCTCCACCGCCGAGGGCGAGACCGGCCATGCGCATGGCCACCTGGAGTTCCTGGAAGCCGTGGGTGACCCGGCCACCGGGCTGCCCATCGGCTCCAGCCGCAACAACCTCAAGGCCGCCGTGGCCGGCGAGACGCACGAGTACACCGACATGTACCCAGGCATGGCCAAGACGGCGCGCGACGAAGGCTTCGACGAGATCGCCGATTGGTTCGAGACGCTGGCAAAAGCCGAGCGCTCGCATGCCAACCGCTACCAGAAGGCACTGGACGCGCTGGTCGACTGACCTCCGCGCCCGAGAGACAGCCGTACCGGCCCCGCTTGCGGGGCCGGCTTGTTCTTGCAGGAGAAAAGCACAAGACAGGAGCGCGCATGACCACGCGAGAAGGCAACCTCGAGGCACCCACTCGCCATCCGATCGACTGGAAGAATCCTGACTTCTATGACGAAGAGAAGTGCGTCCACGAGATGGAGCGCATCTTCGACATCTGCCATGGCTGCCGCCGCTGCGTGAGCCTGTGCCAGAGCTTCCCGACACTCTTCGACCTGGTCGACGAGAGCAGCACGCAAGAGGTCGACGGCGTCGCCAAGGCCGACTACTGGAAGGTGGTCGACCAGTGCTACCTGTGCGACCTCTGCTACATGACCAAGTGCCCCTACGTGCCGCCGCACCCGTGGCAGCTCGACTTCCCGCACACCATGCTGCGGGCCAAGGCCATCAAGTTCAAGAAGGGCGAAGTCAAGGCCGGCGAGAGGCTGCTTGCCTCGACCGACGTGCACGGCCAGTTCGCCGGCATCCCGATCGTCGTGCAGGTCGCGAATGCGCTCAACAAGACCAAGCCGATGCGCAAGGTGCTCGACAAGACGCTCGGCGTGCACCCCGAGGCCTGGCTGCCCGACCTCGCCAGCAGCCGCTTCCGCTGGAGCGCGAAGAAGAAGGGCGATGCGAAAGACGTGAAGAACGGCGAGCGCACGCCCGGCAAGGTGGCGATCTACGCCACCTGCTACGTCAACTACAACGAGCCCGGCATCGGGCACGACCTGGTGAAGCTCCTGGAGCACAACGAGATCCCCTACGAGATCGTGAGCAAGGAGTCGTGTTGCGGCATGCCCAAGCTGGAGCTGGGCGACCTGGATGAAGTGGCGAAGCACAAGGAGGCCAACATCCCGGTGCTCGCGCGCTATGCGAAGGAGGGCTACGCCATCCTGTCGGCCATCCCGAGCTGCACGCTGATGTACAAGCAGGAGCTGCCGCTGATGTTCCCGGGCGACGCCGACGTGGCCGCGGTGCAGGAGGCGGTGTACGACCCCTTCGAGTACTTCATGGCGCGCCACAAGGACGGCTTGCTGAAGACCGACTTCAAGCAGCCGCTCGGCAAGGTCAGCTACCACATCCCCTGCCATGGCCGCGTGCAGAAGATCGGCCGCAAGACCGAGGAGATGTTCAAGCTGATCGGCGCCGCCGTCACGGTGCAGCTCAACACGGTGGAGCGCTGCTCCGGCCACGCCGGCACCTATGGCGTGAAGACGCCCACCCACCCGGTCGCCATGAAGATCGGCAAGCCCGTCTTCAAGAGCATGGCGAACGGCGAGCCCGACTACATCAGCTCCGACTGCCAGCTGGCCGGCCACCACATCGCGCAGGGCATGCAGCAGCAGGGGTCGCCCGAGGCGAAGCTCGCGCACCCGTTGAGCCTGGTGCGCATCGCCTATGGCCTCTGAAATCGAAGCGCCGGCCGAGCGCCGGGCTGCTCCCAAGCCGGCCGGCATCCTCTCGGGGGAGCGGCCGATGTACTCATCGGACGAGAGGTAAACATGACCATCACCCGAGACAGCCTGCTCACGCTCGAGGCCTACGCCAAGATCCGCAAGTCGAGCGCGCCGGAGATCATTGCCCACCGCAAGCGCCGCACGGTGCGCCTGGGCGAGCACATCTCGCTGCAGTTCGAAGACGAGACGACCATCCGCCGGCAGATCCAGGAGATGCTGCACATCGAGAAGATCTTCATGGAAGAGGGCATCCAGGGCGAGATCGAGGCCTACCTGCCGCTGGTGCCCGACGGCAGCAACTGGAAGGCGACGATGCTGATCGAGTACCCCGACGTGCACGAGCGCAAGCGAGAGCTCGCCCGCCTGATCGGCGTGGAAGACCGCATGTTCGTCGAGGTCGAGGGCCATGCCCGCATCTATGCCATCGCCGACGAAGACCTCGACCGCGAGAACGAGGAGAAGACCTCGGCCGTGCACTTCGTGCGCTTCGAGTTCCCTTCTGCCGCGAAAGAGGCCGTGCGGGCCGGCGCACAGGTCAAGCTGGGCTGCGACCACACCCACTACCCCGCCCACGTGCAGATCGTCCCCGAGACGCTCGCCAGCTTGGCCGGCGACCTGCGCTGAGCCACGGGCAGCGTCGACCCGCCTGACAGGGCTGACGGCACAGCCCTGCGTCCCGAACAGACATTTCCTACAGCCTGCAACGGCCCGGGCCGATGTTGCCCGGGCCGTGGTGTTTCTAGAGTTGCGGTCAAGGCATTCACTGAAGCAGTGAGGGACCGTCCCCACCGGTGTCTGGCCTCGCGATGAACGAGAAAGGAAGTTTCATGAACGCACTCAAGACCACCACCACCGTCGCCGCCCTGGCCGCCGCCTTCGCGCTGGCCGCCTGCGACCGCAACAGCGACGAGCGCACCGCCGGCGAGCGCCTCGACGGCGCCGTGGCCAGCGCCGAGCAGCGCGCCGATGAAGCCAGGTCCGATGTCCGCCGTGAGTCGGCCGAAGCCCGCAGCGACATCAACACCGCCGCCAACCAGGCTGGCGACAAGATGAAGGACGCTGCCATCACCACCAAGGTCAACGCCGAACTGGCCCGTGACAACGATCTGAGCGCGCTCAAGATCAATGTCGACACCAACGAAGGCCGCGTGGTGCTGCGCGGTACGGCGCCGAACGCCGACGCCCGTGACCGCGCCACGACCATCGCCCAGCGT
The DNA here is from genome assembly GCF_016735515.1 of Piscinibacter sp. HJYY11. Classification (NCBI taxonomy): domain Bacteria; kingdom Pseudomonadati; phylum Pseudomonadota; class Betaproteobacteria; order Burkholderiales; family Sphaerotilaceae; genus Piscinibacter; species Piscinibacter sp. HJYY11. The sequence goes on from NZ_JAERQZ010000001.1 coordinate 5,011,604, forward strand.
GTGGACGGCGTGCTCGCGGTCGACAACCAGCTCACCGTCGGCACCCAGGGCTGACGCCCCGGCCGACCGAGGGGCGCTGAGCGCCTGAGCTTCGCAGCCGCCGTCTCTTCGGGACGGCGGCTGTTTCATTTGGGAACGCATTGAGGCAGGGGCAGGCACGCCGTTCGCCAACAAGGCCCATCACCCCTCACGCGAGACCACCCCATGCAACGCGAATTCGACTTCATCGGCCCGCAGGACGTGCTCTACATCGAGGACCACCCGACCAACGTGCACCTGATGCAGGCCCTGTTCAAGCGCCGCCCGCAGCTCAAGCTGGTGGTGGCAGGCGACGGCCAGCAGGCGCGGCGCATCGCTCGCAGCCTGCGCCCCGGCCTGTTGCTGGTGGACCTGCGCCTGCCCGATTGCCATGGCGCCGAGCTGCTCGAGGAGCTGCGCCAGTACGAGGGCTATGCCCACCTGCCGGCGGTGGCCGTGACCGCGGAGCCGGGCGACCACCTCGAGGGCACCAGCTTCTGCGAGGTGTGGCCCAAGCCGCTGGACCTGGCCTACGTGCTCGACCGGCTCGACCGGTTTGCGGCGATGGGGCCGCTGTTCACGCACCCAGAGCGCCAGCAGGCCGCGGCGCTCCACCCTGAATGAGGAGACCGCATGAATCTGCAAGACCAGTCGATCCGCGCCGGCGGGGCCAACCTGCCCCAGCCCGTGCCCTTCGTGCCCACGCAGCCGCTGCCGCCATCGCGGCCCATGCCCGAGCTGCCGGCACCCGAGATCGTCGAGCCACCACTGCCGGGGCACTTTCCTTTCCTCGGCTGAACGACCTCCCTGTGGGTTGTGCGCTGCAACTCTTACGGGTAAGCCCGAAAGCGCTCGGCATTTTTGGGCAAGCGGCGTGCCTGCGCGCGCCGGTGTTCACCCGAATGCCGCGTGTTTTGCAAAAACGGGCGTGGCACCGCGTTTGCCCAAGGGTCGCATCGACCAACAAAAGAGGGTGCCGGTTTGGGAATCACGTGGAGTCATCGACGATCTGCCTGCAGTGTGCTGATCGCCGCAGCAGCCTTGGCTGGTTGCGGCGCGAGGTCGTCGTCTGACACCGGCACGCAGATCGCGGCCCGGGTGAACCGCGAAGAGATCTCGGTCCACCAGGTCAACTACTTCCTGCGCCGCCAGGGCGCCACCACGCCCGAGCAGGCCGAAGCCGCGGGCCGCCAGACGCTCGAAGCCCTGGTCGACCAGGAGCTGGCCGTGCAAGCGGCGCTCGAACAGAAACTCGACCGCGACCCCGTCGTCATGCAGTCGCTCGAGGCCGCGCGGCGCGAACTCCTCGCGCGCGCCTATGCCGAGCGCCTGGCGCAGGGCGTGCCGGCGCCCACGCCGCAGGAGGTGCGGCAGTACTTCGACAGCAAGCCCGCGCTTTTCGCGCGGCGCCGCCTCTACACGCTCGTCGACACCGCCATCGACGCCACGCCCGAGGAGCAGAAGGCCATCGCCGCGCAGCTGCCCACCACGCGCGGCACGTCCGACATCGCGCTCGTGCTGCGCCAGTCGGGCCTGCGCTATGGCTCGCGGCGCACGTCCATGGGTGCCGAAGCGCTGCCGCTGCACGTGGTCGACAAGATGGCCACGCTCAACGAAGGCCAGTCGCTGCTGGTCGGCGGCCCGCGCGATGCGCACATCTTCACCGTGATCGAAGCGCGGCCCGCCCCGCTGAACCTGGAAGAAGCGCGCGGCGCGATCGAGAACTTCCTCATCGCCGAGCGCCGCCGCACCGCGCTCGAGCAGCAGATCAAGGCGCTGCGCAGCGATGCCCGCATCGAGTACCACGGCCGCTTCGCCCAGCAGGTGCCCGCCGAGGCCAAGCCGCTCGGCGCTGCGGCGTCCGGCGCCGAACCCGCCAACCCCACCGTCGCGCTCGAAGACCCGGCGCGCAACCTGTCCAAAACCTCCTACCCCAACAAGTGAAGGCCAGACCACTATGCCAGCCGATCTTGCTTCCCCGCGCTTCCTGTTGACCTTGTGCGTGCCGCTCGTGCTCGCGGCGTGTGCCAACACGCCCATGCCCGCAGCGCCCACGGCCTCCGTGGCACAGGCCCCGGTGGCCACGCCGCCGCCCGAGCCCGCCCAGCGCGCGCCCGAAGGGCCCGACCGCAGCCGCGACTACGTCATCGGCGCCGGCGACGTGCTGCGCATCAGCGTCTATCAGAGCCCCGACCTTTCGCTCGAGGCGCGTGTGAATGAAAGCGGCGTGATCTCGTACCCGTTGCTCGGGCAGGTGACGGTGGCCGGCCGCTCGGTGGGGCAGGTCGAAGCGGCCATTGCCGACGGCCTCAAGAAAGGCAACTTCATCCGCCAGCCGCAGGTGTCGGTGCTCGTGTCGCAGGTGCGCGGCAACCAGGCCTCGGTGCTGGGCATGGCCGGGCGCCCGGGCCGCTACCCGATCGAGGTGAAGGGCATGCGCCTGTCGGAGCTGCTCGCGCTTGCGGGCGGGGTGGCGGCCGGTGGCAGCGAGATCGTCACGCTGAGCGGCATCCGCGAGGGCAAGCCCTTCCGCCAGAAGGTCGACGTGTCGCAGCTCTTCGGCGGCAACGCCCAGGCTGAAGACCCGATCGTGCTCAATGGCGACACGCTCTACGTCGACAAGGCGCCCACCGTCTACATCTACGGCGAAGTGCAGCGCCCGGGCCCGATCGTGCTGACGCAGGACATGACCCTGATGCAGGCGCTGGCGAGCGGCGGCGGCCTCACCCAGCGCGGCACGCAGCGTGGCATGAAGATCCACCGCCGCAACGGCGCCGGCAAGGTCGAGGTGGTGGAGCCCGCCATGAACGACGTGCTGAAGCCCGGCGACGTGATCTACGTGCGCGAGAGCCTGTTCTGAGGAGGCGCGCATGAATTTCACCCAATTCCTGGCGATCCTTCGCGCGCGGTGGATGACCGCGGTGGCCGTCTTCCTCGCGGTGGTCGCCGCGGTGGTGGGCGGGAGCATGCTGCTGCCGCCCAAGTACAAGGCCACCGCCGCCGTGCTGGTGGACATGCGCTCCAACGACCCGATCGCGGGGCAGGTGTCGGCCAACGGCCTGCCCATGAGCTACATCTCCACGCAGGCCGACATCATCATGAGCCCGCGTGTCGCCCAGCGCGTGGTGCGCGAGCTCAAGCTCAGCGAAAGCCCGCAGCTGCGCCAGCAGTGGATGGACGCGACCGATGGCAGCGGCAGCTTCGAGGTGTGGCTGGCCGAGGCGCTGCAGACCGAGCTCGACGTCAAGCCCTCGCGCGAGAGCAGCGTCATCAATGTGAGCTTCACCTCGCCCGACCCGAAGTTCAGCGCGGCGCTCGCCAACGCCTTCGTGCAGTCGTACCTCGACACCACGCTCGACCTGCGCGTGGACCCGGCCAAGCAGTACAGCAGCTTCTTCGACAGCCGCCAGAAGGAGCTGCGCGAGGCGCTGGAGAAGGCGCAGGCCAAGCTCTCGAAGTACCAGCAGCAGCACGGGATCATCGCCACCGACGAGCGCTACGACGTCGAGACCGCGCGGCTGAACGAGCTGTCGTCGCAGCTCGTCGCGGTGCAGGCGATCACGGCCGAATCGTCGAGCCGTGCCGCGCAGGCGAAGAACTCCGCCACCCTCGGTGACGTGATCAACAACCCGGTGGTGCAGGGCCTGCGCTCCGACCTGAGCCGCGCCGAAGCGAAGTTCAAGGAAATGAGCGTGCGCATGGGCGACGCGCACCCCGCGGTGGTCGAAGCCAAGGCCAACATCTCCGAGCTGCGCGCGCGCATCGCCGAAGAAAGCCGGCGCGTGACGGGCAGTGTCTCCACCGACAACACCATCCACCAGTCGCGCGAAGGCCAGCTGCGCAGCGAGCTCGCCGCGCAGCGTGCTCGCGTGCAGCAGATGAAGGCGCAGCGCGACGAGGCGATGGTGCTGCAGCGCGACGTGGAAAGCGCCCAGCGCGCCTACGACGCGGTGGCCGCGCGCCTCACGCAGAGCAGCCTGGAGAGCCAGACCAAGCTGACCAACACCGCGCTGCTCGCCGCCGCCTCGCCGCCCACGCGGCCGAGCTCGCCCAACCTCGCGTTGAACTCGCTGCTGGGGGTCTTCGTCGGCCTGATGTTCGCCGTGGCCTTTGCGCTGCTGCGCGAGCTGCGCGACCGCCGCCTGCGCAGCGTGCACGACGCGGTGCAGGTGCTGGGCCTGCCGGTGCTGGGCCACCTGCCCGGCCCGCTGAAGAAACCGCTGCTGGGCCGCCAGCGCCTGGTGTTGCCCCAACAGGTGATGGCGCGGCTGCCACGCGCCCGCCAGGCCGCGGTGGCCAACACCGGTGGAGGAGCCCAGTCATGAGAATCGAAGCACGTACCGAAGAGCCGCGTTTCGACGCGTCGGAGTCGATCTGGGGTGCCGATGCCGAGGTGGTGGTCACCGACCGCCCCATCGGCAGCATCCTCACCGAGACCAAGCGTTTGCCGGCCGGGCAGGTCGACAAGGTGCTCGACTACCAGCGCCGCAAGGGCCTGCGCTTCGGCGAGGCCGCGGTGGCGCTCAAGCTCATCACCGAAGACGACGTGCTGTATGCGCTGTCGCAGCAGTTCCACTACCCGTATGCGCCGCACACCCGGCGCGACCTGAGCGGCGAGCTGGTCGCGGCCATGCAGCCCTTCAGCGACCAGGCCGAGGCCTTCCGGGCGCTGCGCAGCCAGCTGATGATGCGCATGTTCATGCCCGGCGCGGCGCCGCGTGCGCTGGCGGTGGTGAGCCCCGAGAAGGGCGACGGCAAGACCTTCTTCGCCGCCAACCTGGCCATCGCGATGGCGCAGCTCGGCGGCCGCACGCTGCTGATCGACGCCAACCTGCGCGGCCCGCGCATCCACCAGCTCTTCTCCATCGACGAGAAGGCGGGCCTGTCGGGCGTGCTGAGCGGTCGGGTGCAGTCCAACGTGATCCACCAGATCGCCGACCTCAACACGCTCTTCGTGCTGCCGGTGGGCGTGGCACCGCCCAACCCGCTCGAGCTGGTGGAGCGGCCGGCGTTCAGCCGCCTGCTGTCGGAGCTGCTCGGCAAGTTCGACCACGTGATCGTCGACACCCCGGCGGCGCAGCGCGGGTCGGATGCGGGCGTGATCGCCGCGCGTTGTGGTGCCGCGCTCGTCGTGGCACGACGGCACCAGAGCCGTCTCGGTGCCCTGCATCAACTGGTCAGCCGCCTCAAGGACAGCCCCGCGCAACTGGCCGGCATGGTCATCAACGAGTACTGAGCACACCGCCATGCCATCGATGGGCCATACCCACCACCACGCCGGGGCGCTGACGCCGACCTGGGACGAGCCGCCGGAGCTGTCGGACCGCACGGCAGGCCGCGTGATCGTGGTGCTGCTCCTCGTCGGCGTGGTGACGCTCTACCTGCCCACGGTGATGCGGCTCGTCGACCAGGTGTGGTCGACCGCCGAGCAGGGCCATGGCCCGTTGATCCTCGCGCTGTGTGCGTGGATGGCCTGGCAGCGCCGCGCCCAGCTCGCCGCGCTGCCCGACCTGCCCAATCGCTGGCTCGGCGGCTGCCTGCTGGCGGTGTCGCTCGCGGCCTACGTGCTCGGCCATTCGCAAGGGGTGCTGGGGCTGGAGGCGGCGTCGCTGATCGGCGTGCTGGCGGCGCTGCTGCTGTGCTTCAAGGGCCTGGCGGGCGTGCGGGTGATGGCGCTGCCGCTGACCTTCATGCTCTTCACCGTGCCGCTGCCCGGCATCCTCGTGCAGACGCTCACCATGCCGCTCAAGGTGGCGGTGTCGGCCTGTGCCGAGTGGCTGCTGCACGCGGTGGGCTACCCCGTCGGGCGCACGGGCGTGGTACTGATGATCGGCCAATACCAGCTGCTGGTGGCCGATGCCTGTGCCGGCCTCAACTCGATGTTCACGCTCGAGGCGCTCGGCTTCCTGTGGATGAGCCTGCGCCCGCGCAGCACGCCGGCGCGCGATGCGCTGCTCGCGCTCGTCATCCTGCCGATCTCGTTCGTGGCCAACGTGGTGCGTGTCATGGTGCTGGTGCTCGTGACCTACCACCTGGGCGATGCAGCGGGGCAGGGCTTCGCGCACGACTTCTCCGGCATCGTGCTCTTCGTGGCGGCGGTGTTGATGATGGTGGCGGCCGAGGCGGTGATCCGCCGGCCGCAGGCCGTGCAGGGGCGTGCGGCATGAAGGCGCCACGACGCCGGCTCACGCCGCTGCTGCGGGCCATGGGGCTGCTGGCCGCGATGTTCGTCGCGGCCGGCTTCGCGCAGGTGCTCAAGCCCACCAACCAGCTGGCCGACCGGCTGCCGCCGATCGACCTGTCGGCGCAGGTGCCCGATGCGTTCGCCGGCTGGCGCCTCGATCCGCACACCGCGCCCGTGCTGCCCGATCCCACGCTGCAGCGCCGCCTCGACAGCCTCTACACGCAGACGCTTGCCCGCACCTATGTGAACGACCGCGGCCAGCGCGTGATGCTCACCATCGCCTACGGTCGTGACCAGAGCTCGGAGGCGACGGCGGTGCACCGCCCCGAGTTCTGCTACGGCGCGCAGGGCTTCGAGGTGCGTGGCGCGGGCGTCGACCAGATCGCCCTGCCGACCGGGCAGGTCACGGTGCAGCGCCTCGTGGGCAAGCTCGGGCCGCGCGTGGAGCCCATCAGCTACTGGGTGACGCTGGCCGACCAGGCCACGCTGCCGGGCCTGGGCCGCAAGCTCGCGCAGATGCAGCACGGCCTGGCGGGTGACGTGGCCGACGGGATGCTGGTGCGCGTGTCCACGCTCACCACACCGGGCGGCAGCACCTCCTACGAGACGCAGGACCGCTTCCTCCAGGACCTCGCGGGCGCCTTGCCGCAGGCGGTGCGTCCTCGCTATTTCGGCGCCTGAAGGAGCGGATGCACATGGCCGCCACCTGGACCCACGACACCCCCTTCGCCGGCGCCTGGGGCGACCGGGCCGAGCAGCGCCCGGTGAGCCTGCTGCCCGGCGCGGGCGTGAGCGACTCCACGGTGTATGCGGTCTTCCTGCTGCTCGCGGTGGTGATGCACCACTGGCTGCTGTGCCTGCTGCACAACAAGGGCATCAGCGTCTCGGTCGCGCGGGTCGCGATGGTCGAGATGGTGATCTACATCGCCTGCGTGCCGCTGCTGCTGGCGCGCCTGTCGCTGCGCTCGCTGATCACCGTCTTCGTCGTGCTCGGCGCGTGCGGCGTCTTCGCGCTGCTGCGCGGTGGCTACTTCGACGCCAAGGCGGCACGCGACCTGATGATCCCGATGGTCTTCTTCTGGGCCGGGCGCAGCTTCGGCCAGAACGGCCGCTCGCTCGACCGCCCGCTGCTCACGATCGCCGCCGTGGTGGTGGTGATCGGGCTGGTGCAGGCCATCGTCCCGAACCTCTTCAACAGCCTCTTCAACACCTTCAACTACTACGTGAGCCTGGGCGGCATCAACGCAGCCTCGGCGCAGGTGAGTGGCCAGGCCGTCACGTTGAACGGCATGCGGCCCGAAGGCATCGGCCGCACGCTGCTGCCGCAGGTGCTGGGTGCGCAGCGGGTGTCGTCGGTGTTCCTCGAGCCGGTGTCGCTCGGCAACTTCGCGGTCATCCTGCTCGGCTGGGGCCTGGCCAAGCCGTGGTCGCAGTGGCGCACCTCGGCCTGGTTCATCGCCGCGGCGCTGGTGTGCGTGGTGCTCGCCGATTCGCGCTTCGGCTTCTACATGACGGGCCTGCTGGTGCTGCTGCGCCTGACGCTGCACGGCAGCGGCCACCTGCTGGGCATCGTGTTCCCGGCGATCGGCGCGATCAGCCTGCTGCTGCTGGCGAGCTTCATGCCCAGCGTGGGCGACAACCTGCTCGGCCGCATGACGGTCAGCGGCCAGTTCCTGCTCGGCTTCGACCAGCTGAGCCTGCTCGGCCTGCGCGACTTCGCCACCAACTTCGGCGACATGGGCTACGCCTACGTCTTCAGCCGCTTCAGCCTGCTGGGCGCGGCGCTCATGTGGCTCTGCTTCTACGCGATGCCGCTGCACGACGAGACCGCGCGGCGCTTTCGCACCTTCATGTCGGCCTACATGACCTTGATCCTGTGCGTGAGCGGCACCTCGCTCTTCGCCCTCAAGACGGCCGGCGTGATGTGGTTTGCGCTGGGGGCGCTGTCGATGCGCAAGCCCGAGAGCGAACAGGAGACCGAAATTGACATTCGCATTCCTTAGCGGAGAACGGACATGGCGCTGAAAGTGGTGCACGTGGTGCGGCAATACCTGCCGTCGCGTGGTGGCATGGAAGACGTGGTCTTCAACATCGCACGCACGCAGCGTGAACTGCACGGCCAGGCGCCGCGCGTGATCACGCTCGACCGCGTGTTCCGCCAGCCCGAGGTGCTGCCCACCGACGAGGTGATCGAAGGCATCCCGGTGCACCGCATGTCGTACAGCGGCTCGGAGCGCTATCCCTTCTTCCCGAAGGTGCTGAACCAGGTGGGCGATGCCGACGTGGTGCACGTGCACGGCATCGACTTCGCGTTTGACTACCTCTCGCTCACCCGCTTCCTGCACCGCAAGCCGCTGGTCGCCTGCACGCACGGCGGCTTCTTCCACACGAGCTTCGCGCAGCGGGCGAAGAAGCTCTTCTTCCACAGCGTGACGCGCTGCACCGCACGCGGCTACCACCGCATCCTGGCCAGCAGCGCCAACGATGGGGCGATGTTCCGCCAGGTGGTGCCCGAGGAGCGCATCCGCGTGATCGAGAACGGCGTCGACATCGACAAGTTTGCCGACGCCTCCTCGCGCACGCTCACGCAGACCCTGATCTACGTGGGCCGCTGGACGGCGCACAAGGGCCTGGACCGCACGCTCGCCCTGCTGGCCGCGCTGCGCGCCACCGACCCGGGCTGGCGGCTGATCATCGCCGGCCGCGAGTACGACGACATCAACCGCCACACGCTCGCGCAGATGACCGAGGCCGCCGGCGTCACCGACGCGGTGGTGCTGCTGCCCAACCCCGACAACGAGACGCTGCGCGCCGCGATCGGGCAGGCGAGCTACGGCGTGTGCCTGTCGAGCCACGAAGGCTTCGGCCTCGCGGCGATCGAGGCGATGAGCGCGGGGCTCGTGCCCATCCTGAGCGCCATCCCGCCCTTCGAGCGGCTGGCCGGCGAGACGCTGGTGCCGCTGATCGTGCCCGACGACACCGCCGAGGCCGCGCAGGCCGTGCAGGCCCTGCATCACCGCGTGGCCGCGAGCCACGGCGCGCTGCGGGCCCAGGCCCAGAAGGCCGTGCAGCGCTACAGCTGGCGCAACGTGGTCGGCGCCTACGTCGAGGAATACGAGCGCGCCGTGCAGGAAGCGAGGATGGCCGCATGAAGGCGCTGCTCGCGGCCGTGGCCCTGGCGCTCTTCGCCAGTGGCGCTGCCGCCCACGCCGGCAAGGGAGGCACCTGCCTCTCGGGCAAGCCCCTGCGCGGCGTGAACATGGCCGGTGCCGAGTTCAACACCTCCAAGATGCCCGGCCAGGTGTTCAAGGACTACACCTACCCGACCGACAAGGACCTCAAGTACTTCGCCGAGCAGGGGGCCAACGTGATCCGCCTGCCGTTCCGCTGGGAGCGGGTGCAGCGCACGCTCGGTGGCCCGCTCGACGAGCTGGAAGTGAAGGTGATCCGCAAGGTGGTCGAGATGGCGAGCGCGCTCGACCTCTGCGTGATCCTCGACCTGCACAACTTCGGCCAGTACGCCAAGCAGAAGCTCGGCTCGCCCGAGGTGCCGATCGAGCAGTTCACCGATGTCTGGCTGCGCCTGCGCGAAGCCTTTCCCGAGCCCGGCTTCGTGGCCTTCGGCCTGATGAACGAGCCTGCGCATGCGAGCGCGCGCGGTGGCTGGGCGCGCGCTGCGCAGGAGACCGTCACGGCGCTGCGTGATGCGGGTTCCAAGCACCTGATCCTCGTCTCGGGTGCCGGCTGGAGCGGCGCGCACGACTGGGCGGTGAAGTGGCAGGGCCTCTCCAACGCCGATGCCTTCGCCGGCCTCAAGGACCCGCTCAAGCGGAGCGTGCTCGAAGTGCACCAGTACGCCGACAAGGACCACTCCGGCATGAAGGGCGACTGCATGGCGCCCGAGCGCATGAAGAAGCTGATGGACCGCGTGACCGACTGGGCGCGCAGCAACGGCCACCGCATGTTCCTCGGCGAATTCGGCGTGGCCCCCACGCCCGAGTGCCTGGAGACGCTCAAGGCGCTCCTCGAATCGATGCGCGACCCCGCGTGGGCCGGCTGGGCCTACTGGGCCGCCGGCGGCTGGTGGGGCCCGAAGTATCCCTTTGGCATTCACCCGATCCCCGGGCAGCCCGAGCGGCCCCAGCTCGCGCTGCTGCGGGAGGAATGGAAACCATGACGACCCCCAACAACACCCATCCCCCTTCGCAGCAGATCCTCTCGCTCAACGCGATTCGCGGCCTGGCGGCCTTGCTCGTCGTCGTGTCGCACCTGCCTGAACAGGCCGGGCTGCACTTCGGCCCCATCCACGAGGGCTCGCTCGGCGTGATGGTGTTCTTCACGCTCAGCGGCTTCCTGATGGGCTACCTCTACCTCGGCAAGCCGGCCGACTGGCACGAGGTGTCGCGCTACGCGATCGCACGTTTCTCGCGCATCGCGCCGCCCTACCTGATGGTGGTGCTGGCGTCGTTCTTCATCTACACGCTCATCGACCCGAAGTTCCCGTATGCGATCGGCACGCACAACTTCCTGCGCCACCTGCTGTTCTCGGGCAACGTGAGCGTGTTCTGGAGCATCCCGCCCGAGGTGCAGTTCTATGCGCTCTTCATCGGCTTCTGGTGGGCGCTCAAGCGCGCGCAGTCGGGCCGCACGCTCGCGCTCGTGGTGGTGATGGTGCTGGCGGTGGCCGCCATCTGCGTGCGCGACAAGGTGCCCGGCACCTTCGCGATCTCGAAGCTGCACTACTTCCTGCTCGGCTCGATGATGGGCGGGCTGCACCCGTGGGTGCGCACGCTGCCCATCAGTACGCGCGCGCTCACCGTGCTGCAGGTGCTGCTGCTGGGGGCGCTGGGCCTCTTCATGCTGGAAATCATCCACCTGCCCGAGAAGTACTGGCACGACCTCGCGCCGGCGCTGATCGCGGGCCTGGTGGTGTTCGCCTTCTCGCACGACCGCACGCCCATCGACATGGCCTTCATGGCCAAGCCCTTCCAGTGGTTCGGCGACTGGAGCTTCTCCATCTACCTGATCCACGTGCCGCTCATCTACCTGTTCGTGAAGGCCGGGTGGATGAAGGAGGCCGGGCCGCTCGCCGTGCTGTGCGTGGTGGCGGCGGTCGCCGGCTGTGCGCTCTTCAGCATCTTCATCGAGCGCCCGTCCTGTGCCGCCACCAAGCGCGGCCTCACCGCCTGGCTCAAGCGCATCGAGGCGTCTGCCAAGCCGCGCCTCGTTCCCCACATCACCCCTGATCGGACCCGCCCATGACATCGCTGGACGCAATGCCGTACGAGAAGACCGTGCTCGTGAACGACCCTCACGCCTGGGACGGCGTGCGCCAGGCCCTGCAATCGATGCAGGCGCGGCAGCCCGAGCGCTTGCTCTACGTGCCCAACGAAGGCAACGCGGGCGATGCGCTCATCGCCGCCGGCACCTGGCAGTTCTTCGACGACCTGGGCCTCAAGCCGCGATACGCGCGGGTGCGCGAGATCCGCCGCGGCGATGCGCTCGTCTATGCCGGGGGCGGCAACCTGGTGCCCGAGTACGAAAGCGCCTCGCGCTTCCTCGAGCGCTGCCTGGAGGTCGGCGTCAGCTCGGTGATCGTGCTGCCGCACACGATCCGCGGCCACGAGGCGCTGCTGAAGAGGCTGGACGAGCGCTTCACGCTGGTGTGCCGCGACCAGGCCTCGATCGCCCGCGTGCAGGCCACCGGCACCGGCGCGCAGGTGCTGTATGCGCCCGACATGGCGCTCTACATCGACGTGCCGCGCCTCTTCGAGCGCTGCGCGTCGTACCGCGGCCCGGCGCTCTGGGCCCGCATGGCCCACCACGACCGGCTGGTGCCCTACCTGCGCTGGCGCCTCGCGCTGGCGCTGCGCCAGCCGCCCGAGCACCTGCACCTGGACGTGATCCGCGTCGACGCGGAAGCGATCGCCGCGCTGCCGGGCGACAAGCGCTGGGACATGTCCAACCTCTACGGCTCCAAGTTCAGGCTGCGCGAGGAATCGGACCTGGTGTCGCGTGACTTCCTGCGCTTCTTCGGCCAGCTCGTCGCGGTGCGCACCAACCGCCTGCATGCGGGCGTGGCCGCCGCGCTGATGGGCTGCGAGGTCACCTACCTCGACAACTCGTACGGGAAGATCGGCGCCGTCTACGACGCCTGGATGAGCCACCTGCCGCAGGTGAATTTCCTGCACACGCCGCCGCCCGCGGGGCTCGGCCCGGCAGGCGTCGAGCGCCCGCTGGCGCAGGGGGCGACTGCATGAAGTTTTCGCTCATCATGGGCACGCTCGGGCGGCGCGATGAGGTGGGGCACTTCCTCGCCTCGCTGCAGCGGCAGGACCACCGCGACTTCGAGCTGCTCATCGTCGACCAGAACCCCGACGAGCGCCTGGCACCGCTGATCGAGCAATACCGCCGGCACTTCCGCATCATGCGTTACCGCAGTGCGCCCGGCCTTTCGCGCGCACGCAACGTCGGCCTGCGCTATGCCACCGGCGAGGTGATCGCCTTTCCCGATGACGACTGCTGGTACCCCGACGGCCTGCTGTCGTACGTGGCGCGCCGCCTGGAAGCCGAGCCTCGGCTCGACGGCGTGACCGGCCGATTCGTCGACGACGCGGGCCGCGAGGAGGGCCGCTGGCTGACGCACAGCCAGGTGCTCAACCGCTTCTCGGTGTGGCGCGGCGCCATCTCGTTCAGCATCTTCCTGCGCCGCCGCCTGGTCGAGCGCATCGGCGGCTTCGACGAAGACCTCGGCGTGGGCGCCGGCACGCCCTGGGGCGCGGGCGAGGAGACCGAGTTCCTGCTGCGTGGCCTCAAGGTCGGCGGCCGCGTCGAGTTCGACCGCGACCTGGTGCTCGGCCACCCGGTGAAGACCATCGAGTACGGCGATGCGGCCATCGAGCGCCAGCGCCGTTACGAAGCCGGCTTCGGCCGCGTGATCCGCCGCGGCGGCTTTCCGGGCTGGTACTTCCCGTGGGTGTGCGGCCGCACGCTCGGCGGCTCGCTGCTCGCGCTTGCGAGCGGCCAGCACGCGCGCGCCCGCTTCAAGTGGCACAGCCTGCTCGCCCGAATGCAGGGCTGGCGCAGCGGCCGGCAACCCGCGCCGCACCCGCAACCATCGTCCACCAATGCATGAGGACCGACCGATGACCCCCTCGACCGTCTCCAGCCCCAAGCTCCCGCAGACGCTGCGCATCGGGCCGTTTCGCGTGAAGTCGTTCGGTGCGCAGGCGCTGGCCGGCCAGCTCTACCGGCAGCTGGCCCTCGGCCGCCGCACCGAGCTCTTCTTCGCCAACACCAACTTCGTCGTCACCTGCAAGGACTTCGCGGCCCGCTTCGACGACCCGGCCATCACCGTCGTCAACGACGGCATCGGCATGGACCTTGCAGCCAAGTTGATGCATGGCACGCGTTTTCAGGAGAACCTGAACGGCACCGATTTCATCCCCCGCCTGCTCGGCGGCAGCCCGCTGCCGCTGCGTGTCTTCCTCTTCGGGGCGCGGCCCGAGGTGGTGGGCGAGGCCTCGCGCACGGTGGAGCGCCGCTTCGGCCACGAGGTGGTGGGGGCGCTGTCGGGGTATGGCGTCGACGATGCCGAGGTCTGCAGGCGCATCCGCGATGCCGAGCCCGACGTGGTGCTGGTCGCCCTGGGCAACCCCTTGCAGGAGCGCTGGATCCTCGACCACGCGAAAGCCTTGCCGCCCGCGCTCTACGTCGGCGTGGGCGCCCTGTTCGACTTCCTTGCCGAGCGTGCGGTGCGCGCACCGGTGTGGGTGCGCAAGCTGCGGCTGGAGTGGCTCTTCCGCCTGCTGCAGGAGCCCAAGCGCCTCTGGAAGCGCTACACGGTCGATGCGGTGCGCTTCTTCCGGATCTGCCGCGCGGCACGCGCCGAGGCCTGAACCCGAGGCCCGATGAAAGTCGCATCGCGATCCTTCTGGTCGATCCTGGACAACCTCGTCCAGCAGGTGCTGTCGTTCGCGATCTTCCTGATCCTTGCGCGCTGGCTCACGCCGCACGAGTTCGGCCTGCTGGCGATCGCGCACCTGATGGTGCAGTTCCACCGCATGTCGCTGCTCGACGCGCTGGCGATGCCGGTGGTGCGGGCGCCGCAGGCCGACGATCGCCTGTTCGACTGGCTGTTCACCATCTGCACCGTGGTGTCGCTCCTCGTCGCGGCGGTGATGGTGCTGCTGGCCTGGCCGATGGCGCGCTTCTTCGATGCGCCCGACCTCATCTGGGTGCTGATGGGCATGAGCCTGTCGGTCGTGCTCTTCGGCCTGGGCCGCGCGCATGACGGCCGGCTGCTGCGCGAAGGCAACTTCAAGGTGATGGCGATCCGCTCGCTGTGCTCGGTGACGGCCGGCGGCGCGGTGGCGCTCTGGCTCGCCACGCGCGGGGCGGGGGCGATGGCGCTGGTGGCGCAGCAGGTGGTGATGGGCGTGGTGGCGCTGGTCGTGGCCGTCGCCGCGGAATGGCGGCACTGGCGGCCGCGCTGGAACTGGTCGCGCGAGCTCCTGCGCGAGCACCGCGGCGAGACGCGCCGCATCGGCCTCAACGCCTGCGTCAACTACGCCAACAGCAACGGCGACGCCGCCCTGGTGAGCGTGCTGCTGGGCCCGCATGCGACCGGCCTCTACAACCTGGCCAAGCGCGTGCTGTCGGCGGCCTATCTCGTGATCGCCTCGTCGCTCAGCCGCGTGGGCGTGAGCCTCTTCGTGCAGCGCCAGGGCGACCCCGTGGCCCTCGCCCAGGCCTACCGCCGCATGCTGGGCTGGACGCTGCTGCTGCTCGCGCCGATGTACGCACTGGTGTCGCTGGCCGCCGAGCCGCTGGTGGTGATCGCCTTCGGCGAGCGCTGGCGCGAGAGCGCGTCGCTCTTCGGCTGGCTGTCGGTGGCCTACGTGGCGCAGGCGGCCTTCTGGCTCGGGCAGAACCTGTCGTTCGCCACCCGGCAGAGCGCACGCGTGCTCAAGCTCTCGACCGTGCAGCTCGCCGTCACGGCCGGGCTCGCCGCGGCGCTCTCGCCCTGGGGCATGCAGGGCATCGCTGCCGGCGTGGCGCTTGGCAGCGTGGCGGGCTGCGTGCTGATGCAGCTGGCGGTGCACCGGCAACTCTCGATTTCCAGCCTCTCGTTCGTGCGCTCCACCTTGCCGGCCACGCTCGGCACGGCCAGCGTGGCCGCACTCCTCTGGAGCCTGCCGCATGCGGGTATCGACCCGCAGCGCATGCAGAACCTCCTGACCTCACCCATCACCCACTCGAAGGACCTTCTCTCCACATGGCAAAAGCAATGATCCTCGCCGCGGGCCAGGGAACCCGCGTGCGCCCCCTCACCAAGAACATGCCCAAGCCGATGGTGCCCATCCTCGGCAAGCCGGTGCTCGAGTATCTGATCGAGCACCTGGCGCGCTACGGCATCAAGGAAATCATGATCAACGTGGCCTTCAACCACTGGAAGATCGAGAACCACTTCGGTGACGGCAGCCGCTGGGGCGTGCAGATCGGCTACTCGTACGAAGGCGTGCGCGAGCATGGCGAGGTGGTGCCCAAGCCCATGGGCTCGGCCGGCGGGATGAAGAAGATCCAGGACTTCTCGGGCTTCTTCGACGAGACCACGCTCGTGCTCTGCGGCGATGCGCTGGTCGACCTGGACATCAACGCCGCGCTTTTCGAGCACAAGCAGAAGGGGGCGCTGGCGAGCGTGGTGGGCCTGGAGGTCAAGCGCGAGGAGGTGCAGAACTACGGCATCGTGAGCGCCGACCCGACGGGGCGCGTGATCGAGTTCCAGGAGAAGCCCACACCCGAGGCCGCGAAGAGCACGCTCGCCTCGACCGGCATCTACATCTTCGAGCCGGCGGTGCTCGAGCTCGTGCCCAGCGGCAAGAGCTTCGACATCGGCAGCGACCTCTTCCCGCTGATGGCGAAGCAGGGCAAGCCCTTCTACGTGCAGAACCGCTTCTTCAACTGGATCGACATCGGCCGCGTGAGCGACTACTGGAGCGTGCTGCAGCGCGTGCTGATGGGCGAGGTTGCCGAGATGGAGATGCCCGGCAAGGAGGTGCGCCCTGGCGTGTGGGTCGGCCTCAACACGCGCATCCCCTGGGACAGGGTGCAGATCACCGGGCCGGTGTACATCGGCTCCAGCGTGTGCGTGGAGCCTGGCGTGAAGATCGAAGGCCCCACCTGGATCGGCACCGGCAGCCACCTCAAGCGCGGCTGCGAGGTGAAGCGCAGCGTGCTCTTCGAGTACACGCGCATCTCTTCGGAGCAGGTGTTCGAAGAGATGATCGTCTCGCCGCAGTATTGCGTGGACCGTCGCGGCACCACGAACTACATCAGCGATGACGAGACACACCGCCGCTGGGGCGATGCCCGCGGCGATGGTTGTGCTGGATGACGGCCCCTGGGCCGGCTTGAGGCGGCCCGCCGCTCAGGCGGTGATCTTCAGGCCGACGATCCCCGCGACGATGAGCGCCACGCAGCCCAGGCGGGCTGCGGTCGCGGGCTCCTGAAACAGCACGATGCCGAGCGCCACCGTGCCCACCGCACCGATGCCCGTCCACACCGCATAGGCGGTGCCGACGGGCAGCGTGCGCATGGCCCAGCCGAGCAGCACGACGCTCGCGACCATCGCGCCGACCGTTCCCACGCTGGGCCACAACCTGCTGAAGCCTTCGGTGTACTTGAGCCCGATGGCCCATGCCACTTCGAACAGGCCGGCGATGAAAAGAATGACCCAGGCCACGATGACGACCCTTTCCTTGCGAGATGGGGTCGTCCCCCGGCATGAAAAACGCCGGCAAGGTCGTCCTGGCCGGCGCGCCGGAGTTTAGGCCGCCGCGTGTGCGGCCGCGTCCTGTGGGGGATTCAGAGCTTGCGGCGGCGGCCCACGAAGGCGAGGGCGCCCAGGCCGGCGAGCAGCATCGCGTAGACGCCGGGCTCGGGCACGGGGGTCACCTGCACGTTCTGCAGCTGCAGGCCGAAGTTGGGGCCGGGCACGCCGCGCAGGGCGAAGACCAGGCCGCCGTCACCGCCGGCGGTGGTGGTGAAGGAGTAGCTGTTCCACCCGGAGGAGGACGTCACGTCGCTCAGCAGGCCGCGGGTGGACGGGCCGTCCAGGGTGTCGAACAAGAAGCCGAAGCTGAGCGTCTTGTCGGATGTACCGGCAAACTTTTCCGCTTGATATTCGAAGCTCACGTTGTAGAGGCCAGAAGACAGGTCCTCGAATTTCTCGAAGCAGAAGCGCTGGCCCAGGCCGCTTTTCAGCGGGTCGTCGCAGCTGTTGAGCGCCGCCTGTGCAGTGGAGACGGCGCCGAAGGAAAGGACGGTGGTGGCAAGGCAGGCAATCAGTTTGTTCTTCATGTGTACTCCAGTGGTGCAGAAAAAGCTCTCGGGAAAGGCCTGCTGCACGAAGGCAATCGGCGTTCCGTTGTCGCTGCGCTGTCCCCCTGCCGCGGCGCTCAGCGGATGGCGAATTCGGCCGTGCAGCCCCCCACCGTGGCGGTGTAGGGCGAGCTCAGCCCGGGTGCGCCGCTGACGCGACGCTTTTCGTGGGACACCTGGCAGCCGAGCGTGAGGGCGCTGATGGGGATGTAGGTGAACCCGATGCCGCCGATGGTGGTGGCGTCGGTCCCAGTCGCGGTGGTGACGCCGCCGTTGGGGATGCTGTTGTCAAGCTTGCGCCGTGCGTAGCTCACCCGCGGCACGATGGAGATCTTGGCCGTGGCCGCCCATGTGATGGCAAGCGTGGCGGCGTCGACGGAGCGGCTGTCGCTGCTGTCGCCGGCCACGAGGGTGGAGTCGAAATCGGTGCGGCCGACGCTGCGATCGTGCGAGAGGTCGAGGTCGGTCGTCAGCTTGCCGGTCGGTCGCCAGAGCCAGCCGACGGCGCCCGTCCACCCGCGGTTGTCGCGCTGGGTCTGCGTGGTGTGGCGCTCGCGCGTGGCGCTGATGCGGGTGTTGAGAGAACTCGCGCCGCTGGCAGTGAAGTTGGTGATGAGGTCGATGTCGTCGCGGGTGAACTCGTCGGGCTCGGCGGCGGCGATGTTGGGGTAGCGGCCTTCGCTGCGGCGCACGCCCAGGCGCGTGGAGAGGCTGCTGCTGGGCCGATAGCGCACGCCGCCGTTGATGGAGGTCTGGCGCATGTCGCGATCGTCGACGTCTTCGCCGATGTAGTTGTCGTCGCTGGCGGTGGCCCCCGCTTCGAACGACCACAACCCGACAGTCCCCACGCGCGCCTGGACGCCGAGCGCGGTGCTGCGCACCTGGTTGCGCGCCAGCGAGATGGTGCCGTTGACGGTGTCGCGGTAGAGCCGCTGGCGCTGCTGCGCGCTCAGCGCGCCGGAGAGGCTCCCGGCCGTTTCCCAGTCCCAGCGCGCATCGGCGCTGTAGTCGGTGTGGTTGAGCTGCTCGTTGTTGCGGTAGCGGTTGGCATTGGCCTGCACGTCGACGAAGAAGTGCTGGCGTCCGATCGACTTGTCGATCCCCAGGTGAACGCCGCTGCTCCAGATGCGATCTCGTTCGACCTGCCCGCTGCCTTCGGGTGCGCGGAAGAGGTTGCTCTCGCCGACCAGGCCCTGGCGGATGCCGAAGACGAAGGGAGAGCGCTCTTCAGTGCGCGGGCTGGCGGAGGCCGGCGCCGGTGCGGGTGCTGCCCCGGTGGGGGGCGTCGACGGTGCAGGGGCGCCCGCTTCCTGTGCGTGAGCGAGCGTGGCGCTGATCAGGCCCATCAGCAAGGGCAGGGTGGTGGTTCTCATCTTTGGTGGCAGCAGCAGTGGTGGGTGAAGGGATCGATCGGGTGTTGAGGGGTCCTCAATAGGCGTTGCGATCGAAGAACAGCACGCGCACCGTGCGCGCGATGATCTTGAGGTCGAGGGCGAGCGACCAGTTGCGCAGGTACTCGAGGTCGTAGCGCACGCGCGCGGCCATCTTGTCGACGGTGTCGGTCTCGCCGCGGAAGCCGTTGACCTGGGCCCAGCCGGTGATGCCGGGGCGCACCTTGTGGCGCAGCATGTAGGCCTGCACGATCTTTCGGTATTCCTCGTTGTGGGCCACGGCGTGCGGGCGCGGGCCCACGAGGCTCATGGTGCCGAGCAGCACGTTGAAGAGCTGCGGCAGCTCGTCGAGCGAGGTCTTGCGGATGAAGGCGCCGAAGGGCGTGATGCGCGGGTCGTTGCGCGTGGCCTGCTGCACCACCGGGCCGTTGTCCTGGGTGCGCATCGAGCGGAACTTGAAGACCAGGATCTCCTTGCCGTCGAGGCCGGTGCGGCGCTGCTTGAAGATGATCGGCCCGGGCGAACTCATCTTCACGCCGATGGCCACCGCCAGCAGCACCGGCGAGATCAGCACGAGGATGATGGACGACAGCACGATGTCGGTCGCGCGCTTCACGAGGTGGTTGGTGCCGGTGATGGGCGACTCCAGCAGGCTCACCACGGGGATGCCTTCCAGGTCCTGGAGCTGGCCCTGGATGAGGTCGACGCCGGCGAAGTCGGGCACGTAGTGCACCGAGGTGGTGGTGTCCTGCAGGCGGCTGATGAGCTCCCTCACGCGCGGCTGCGCCACCAGCGGCAGCGTGATGTAGACGTTGTGGATGTCGTTTTGCTTCACGTGCTCGACCACGTCTTCCACGCGCCCGAGCACCCTGCCCGAGGCGCCGTCGTGCACGCGGTCGGCCCGGTCCTCGAAGTAGCCCACCAGCTCGTGCACGCAGCCCGAGTAGGCGGTGAGCGCGTGGGCCACGCGCACGCCGTTCTCGCCCGCGCCGACCACCACCGCGCGGCGGCGGTACTCGGGCCGCTCGCTCAGGCGGCGCAGCCAGCGGCAGCTCGTGGTGACCATGAGCCACTGCATCGCCGGGGTGACGATGGCCCAGCTCAGCAGCACTTCGCGCGAGAAGAAATGGAAGCTGTCGGTCGCGTAGCCGAAGAGCATCAGGATGAAGAGCACCGCGACCCAGTGGCTCACGATGTTGATGCCCGCTCGGAATGGGTCTTGTTTGCAACGGTCCACCCCGGGGAAGGTGAGGACCAGCACCAGCATCCCGAGGATCAGCTCCGGGCGGTCGATCGGTTCGTCGAACCAGATCGCGGCGAGCGCGAGCGTGAGCAGCGTGGCGAGCGGCTCGGCCACGGCGGCGACGAAGGTGTGGATGGAGGGCGGTGCCACCGGGAACACCCGTTCGGGCCTGGTGGCGGTGGCGTCGTGCGGGCCGATGTGCGCGCCCGCGACCGGGCGTTGAACAGCACTGTCCAGGATCGGCAGGTCTGACATGAAAACTTCCCCTTTGACCGGTTAATCGTTCCGGTCTCGAGCCGCTGCGCGTGGTGGGCGTTGACGCTTCTGGCGCAAAGGGCTCGGACCCTGCGCGGCTTTCGGCAACCTGCGTGCCGCGCCGGGGAGCGCGGCGGTTTTCAGCGAAGGATCAGCGGTGGGTGTATCGCCACCACTCGGTGCGGCGGTCTTCTTCCACGGTGCCGACCAGGAGGCCGGCGGGGCCGCATTCGAGCTGCGCGAGCTGCAGCGTGGCCGGGGTGTTGCGGCTCAGCACGTAGCGTGCATCGCCCTGCCAGCCGAGGTGCTGGCCCAGCGCCGCCAGGGTCTGGCTGGGCTGGCTTTGCATGAAGGTGAAGGGAAGCGGCAAGCCTTGCCGGGCCTGCTCGGCGACGACGCGTGTCGCGCCCATCGGGCCGTGCACGCCCACCACGCGCAGCAGGGCGCCGGGGGGCAGCGCTTCTTCTTGTGACGCATCGAGGCACAGGCGGGCGCCGTGCAAGGCGAGCTCGGCCCAGGTGCCGATGCGGCGCGGGCGCGTGCCGAGGCGGCGCGCAAGTTGATCGCGCCAGTCGGCGGGCAGCGGGTCGAGCACGACGTGCGATCTGAGGATCCAGCTCATGCTTGCGTGTCCTCCAGCACCACGGCCGTGTGGCCGCCGCCGAAACCGAGGATGCACGCCAGCACGTGACGTGCGTGTGACGGTGGCACCTTGGCGAGCGGGGCTTGCAGCGCGGGGTCTTGCGCATGATCGGCCCGCGGCCAGGCGCCGGATTCGAGGCAGGCGGTGAGCAGCGCGATCTCGGCGACGCCCGAGGCGCCGAGCGTGTGGCCGATTGCTGCCTTGAACGAGACCAGCGGCGGCAGCGGGTCGAACACCTGCCGCAACGCGCGCGCCTCGGTGGCATCGCTCGCGGCACCACCGGCGGCTTGCGGCTTGACGAGGCCGATGTCGTGCGCGGTAAGCGCGCTGTCGGCCAGGGCTTGATGGCACATGTCGATCACGGCGCTCTCGATGGAGCCGGCCGGGTCGCGGCCGTCGACGACGTTGGCGCCACCGGCCAGGCGCCAGCGCGAAGGCTGCGCCGAGAGCTGCAGGGCGGCGACGGCTTCGCCCAGCACGAGGCCGTTGCGCCCCAGGCCGTAAGGCAGCGCAGCGCTGTGGCTCAGGAGCTGCATGCCGGCGAAGCCGCCGAGGGTGAGGGTGTTGCGCAGCTCCAGGCCGAGCACCAGCGCCTGCGGCACGACGCCGTGGCGGACCAGGGTGCGGGCGCTCAACAGCGCGTTCAGGCCCGAGGTGCAGGCGGTCGAGACGGTGTAGACCGGGCCTTGCCAGCCGAGCCAGCCGGCCACCGAGTCGGCGAAGGCCTGGTGGTCGCGGTCGAAATCATGGGTGGCTTCCAGCAGGCCGATGTCGAGCGAGGACGATGCGATGAAGAGCGCCCCGGTGCGATCGGTGGCGCCTGCCTCGGCGGCGGCGCGCTCGACGAGCCGCCGGCTGCGCGACGTCCAGTCGGTGTCGTCGTCGTCGATCGCGTAGCAGGGCCACGACGAGCCATCGGCGAGCGTGACCGGCACCGGTGCCGCGCCGGCCGGCAGGGCCGCCATCGCGCTGCCGAGGTCGGGCCCCAGCGCCGACGCGAGCGCACGGCCGGCAATGAAGACCTCGTTCATTCCCGAGGTGTCACTTGAGCGAGGGGGCATGCAGCTTCAGGTGCTCGGCCAAGTGCGCGATGGAGGTCAGCGCGCGGCGCGTGTCCTTGCTGTCGGGCATGCGCACGCCGTAGCGCTGCTGGATGGCCATCGAGATCTGCAGCGCGTCGAGCGAGTCGAGCGCGAGGCGCGCATCGGGGCCGAAGAGCACCTCGTCGTCGCGGAGGCCACCCTCGGGCTCAGACTTCTCGGCGGCTTCGAGGATCAATGTCTTGAGGTCGGCGATCAGGTCTGGCATGGCTAGCGGGAAGAGCGTTGGAACGAGCGTTGAAAGAGTGCGAGCGCGATGCCGAACATCAGCGCGGCAAACAGCGAGAGACGTGCGAGCTGCGGCGCGGTGCTGGCGACGTCGCCGCCGCGCAGCACGACATTGAGCAAGGCTTCGAGCCCCCAGTTCATCGGCGACCACTCGGCCAGGCGCTGCATCGAGGCCGGCATCACGAACTTGGGCACCATGATGCCGCCGATGGCGGCCATCAGCACGTTGATGATCGGGCCGACCGCCGCGGCCTGCGCGTGCGTGCGCACCGCGCAGGCGATGGCGATCGCCATGCTGACCGCCGCCAGGCTGATGGCGACGAGTGCGAGCAGCAGCGCCGGCCAGTTCACGTGCGTGAGCGAGAGGGCGTCGCCGCCGATCGCGGGCATCAGCCACACGCCGACGGCCAGCATCAGTCCGGCCTGCACCGCGTTCACCCCGAGGTAGGGCAGGCCCTTGGAGGCGAGCAGCGTGCTGCGCGAGACGCCGAGGCTGCGCAAGCGGGCGAGCGTGCCGCTCGTGCGCTCCTCGACCACCAGGCCGGCCAGCGAGGCGACGACGAAGAACATGCCGAAGACGAGCCACGCCGGCACGTTCTGCTGCACGGCGCTCGGGCGTGGGCCCGTGTTGCCGGCGCGCTCGGGCTGCACGATGTTGATCATCGAGGCGTCGGCGGCGGGCTTGGGCGCGTTGTTCTGCGCGAGCGCGGCGCGGGCCTTCAGTTCGCCGGCGGTGCCGGCGAGTTCGGCGCGCAGGGTGTTGAGCAGGTTGCCGTCAAGACCCGGCTCGGCGACGAGGCGGATGTGCGCTTGCGTGGGCAGCGACGGCTCTTCCAGTTCTTGCGAGAGACCGGGCTGCAGCACCAGCACGTACTTGAGTCGGCCTTCGCGCAGTTGCTGCTGCCAGTCGGGGGACAGCGGCTGTGCGGGGCCGTGGCCGCGCTCCCAGTTCTTGACCAGCGCGCGCGCGAGCGGGCCGGTGTCTTCTGCCTGCACCGCATAGGCCAGGCTCTTCTGTGGCGGGCTGTAGTAGTCCTTCAGCGCCAGCGACATGATCACGATGAAGAGCACCGGCAGCAGGAAGAGCGCGGCCAGGCTGTGCGGGTCGCGGATGAGCGCGAGCAGTTCCTTCTTGATGAGGGCGGGCAGCATCAGTCTCTCAATGACCGTTGGGTGAGCGACATGAAGAGCTGCTCCAGGTTGCCGCGGCCGAACTGGGCGTTGTGCACCTTGGCGCCGGCGGCGTCGAGTGCCGAGAGAACTTCCGCGGGCCGGCTCGAGAGGCGCAGGCTGATCTGCGGCGAGCCGGCATCGACGACGGTGCCGTGCTGCGCGAGCAGGCCGAGCAAGGCCTCGCGCTCGATGCCGTCGGCGGCCAGCACCATCACCAGCTCGTGTTGCGCGAGCAGCTCGTCGAGCGAACCGGCGCGCAGCACCTTGCCATGGTCGAGGATCACCACGCGGTCGGCGATGGCCTCGATCTCGTCCATGTAGTGAGAGGTGTAGATCACCGCGGCACCGTTGCGTGCCAGCGTCTTGATGGCCTCGAGGATGAAGGCGCGCGATTGCGGGTCGACACCGACGGTCGGCTCGTCGAAGAGCACCAGCTCGGGCTCGGGCAGCAGCGCGATGGCGAAGTTGAGCCGGCGCTTGAGCCCACCGGAGAGCTTCTCGGCGCGCGTGCCCTGGTAGCGCTCGAGTTGCGCGAAGGCCAGGCAGGCGGCGATGCGTTCGTCGCGCCTTGCGCCGCCCAGACGGCCGGCAGCGGCGAAGCAGGCCAGGTTCTCGGCCACCGTCAGCATCGGGTAGAAGGCGTATTCCTGGGGCGCGACGGCAATGCGCGTCGGTCCGGCGGCACGTACGGCGTCGAGGGGCTGTCCATCGATGAGGATCTGCCCCTGCTGCACCGGCAGGAGACCTGCGAGGTGCGAGATCAGCGTCGTCTTGCCGGCGCCGTTGGGCCCGAGCAGGCCCAGCACGCTGCCACGCTGGGCGGTGAGCGACACGCCATCCAGTGCGGCCGTGTCAGCGCGGGGGTAGCGGTAGCCGAGGTGCTCGATCGACAGCATGGGGCGGCATTGTCACCGCCGCGGGCGTCACTTCACCGCGGCCTGCAGGTCTTTGAAGAACGCTTCTTCCTGGTCGGCCTGCTGGCGCAGCAATGCCGCGATGGCCGACGGGTTCACCGGCTCGCGGCCCTTGATCATGCGGGCGGCCTTGAGTGCCATCGCGCGCCAGCCGTCGCCGATCGTGGTGAGCCGCTCGGAGAACTGCGTGAGCACCGGCAGCTGCGCGAGCTGCGCCGCTTCCTGCAGGAAGGCGGCGTAGATGAAACGGAAGCCGGCGCCGCCGGTGCCGATCTCTTCCTGCATGCGCACGATCTGGCCGATGAAGTCGGCGCTGTGCTTCTCGCCCGCGGGCAGTTTCTCGACGTGCTTGGCGAGCCAGCGCATGCCGCGCACGCCGGCGATGGGCACGGGCGGCAGCATGGCGCGGCAGTTCTTGCGGATCGCGGCGCGCACGGCCTCGGGGGTGATCTGCTTCTGCGGGATGGCCTTCGGGTAGTACAGCAGGCCCTTGGGCGCGAGTGCGCCCTTGGCGAAACGCGCGCGCAGCAGGTCCGCACTCGCGCAGCGCTGCGGGTGCTCGAACACCGGGTCGCTGATCAGGTACTCATCGCCTTCCTTGCCGTAGACCAGGAGGTTGTGCGCATTGAAGTGGAAGCGCATGTCGGGCGGGAAGTACGGCAGCCAGTAGACCGAAGTCTGCAGGCCGACGATCTGGCCGCTGGCGAGAAGGTCGTCGAGGCGCTTCGCGCCGGCCTGCGGCGAGCGGAAGGTCTCGAAGCGGAAGCGCGTGGCCAGCGGGGCCAGCAGGCCCTTGATGATGGCGCGCGGCAGCGAGCGGTAGGCGATCAGCGGCAGGCCGTTGATCTTGATGAACGGGAGGTAGGCAAAGGCGAGGCCGCCCGAGAGGCCGAAGGCCAGGCTCTCCGTGACCGGCACGCCGTGGTGGCGCAGCAGGTTGGAGATGACGCCGCTCTCGCAGTGCGCCGAGTGGTGATGTTGAAACGTCGCGGCGTGTGAGTTCATGGCAACTTGCGGATCTCGGTGACCGTGAGGCCCAGCGCATCGGCATAGCGCTGCAGGTGCTTGTCGGTCAGCGTGGCGAAGATGTCGGGGCGCAGGTGGCGCTTCACGCGCCATTGCCAGTAGCCGCTGGTCTGCGACAGCAGCGGCACGTCCATGCGGCGGGCGCACATCCAGTATTCGAGCGGCGAGGCGGCGCCGGCCTGCACACGCTGGCGCGCCGCTTCGGCGAGCGCCTGCAGCGTGTCGACCGCGTTGCTGGTGACGATCTCTTCGGCTTCCCAGCCCTTGCTGGGGGCGATCACGATGCGGCCGCTGGCGTCGCGCGCATAGACGGCCTTGCGGTGGCCGCCCAGCGTGGCGTTGCCTTCCTGCGGGACGTTGTCCAGATCCATCTAGACAGCGGTGAGATGAATGAAGCCGGTCGAGAAGCGACCACTTTCCGGGATGTACATCAGGAGCTTCTGCCCCTTCTGGATGCGGCCCGAACGGAACAGCTCGTCGAGCATGATGTACGGCGAGGCCGAGCCGGTGTTGCCCTTGGTCACGAGGTTGCTGAACCAGCGCTCGCGCGGGATGGGCAGCCCGGCTTCGCCGATCGCCTGCTCCACCGGGCCGGCGAAGAAGGACGAGGAGATGTGCGGCAGGAACCAGTCGATCTCGCTTGCGACCAGGCGGCGCCTGTCGACGATCTCGGCCAGCGGGTCGCGCACGGTGGCGCGGATGACGTGTTCGTTGAGCAGGCGCACGTCCTGCTTCACCGCGAAGATCGACTTGGCCTGCCACTCGTCGGTGCCGAAGCGCAGCCAACCGCGCAGCGAGCCGTCTTCGTTCTTGTCGCCGCCGGCGTACATGCACACGGGCAGTTCGTTCGCGGCCGACGAGAGGTCGATCCAGTCGACGCGCAGCGAGAGCGGGCCGCTCGGAGCTGCTTCGAGCAGCACGGCGCCGGCGCCGTCGGACAGCATCCAGCGCAGGAAGTCCTTCTCGAATGCGATCTCGGGGCGCTCTTCGAGCTGCTGCAGCTTGTGCTCGACCTCGGGGTCGAAGTTGCGCGCCAGCATGATGGGCGAGGCGAGTTCTGAGCCGGTGGCCACCGCGCGCTTGGATTCACCGGACTTGATCGACAGCCACGCGTGCTTGAACGCTGCCGCGCCCGACAGGCAGATGCCGGCGCACGACACGGCTTCGAGGCGCGGCCAGCCGAGCTCGCCGTGCACCATCACCGCATGGTTGGGCATGAGCTGGTCGGGCAGCGAGGTGCCGGTGGCCAGCGTGTCGACGCGGCCGATGTCGCCCATCGCGCGGATCGCGTTGGCCGTCATCTGGGCGTTGGTCATCGCCGGTTCGCCGGTGGCGCGGTCGATGGCGTAGTGGCGCGACTGGATGCCGTTGCTGCGCAGCACCAGCCGGCGTGCCCGCGAGGGCTTGCCGCCGACCATGCCGAGCACGGATTCGATCTCGTCGTTGGAAACGGGCGCGAAGGGCAGGAACGCACCGGTGCGCGTCAGAAAGACATCAATCCCCATACAAGTGGCTGCGTTCCGTGGATGAGCCAGAGGGCTCTTCAAACTGGGTCTTGATTTTAGAGAGCCACCCTCCCATGAAGGGCCGCAGAAGCGTCTGCAGGAGGATGCTGGTGGGCACTACCGTGATGATCATCACGATCAGGAAGGTGACGTAGATCGCGAGCAGCGGCACGCGCTGCGGTGCCCCGGGCTTGCCGGCGGCCATCAGCAGTTTTCCCCAGACGTGGAAGCTGCGCGAGGCGGCTTTTTCGCTGAAATAGAGACGCGGGTCGACGGTCGCCGCGCCCAGCCCGGTGAGCAGCGGCTGCGTGCTTTTTTCACGATCGGCATGCAGCGAATCGACCAGTGCCTTGCCGAAGCGGCCGGCGCTCTGGATCTGCGCATCGTTCAGGCCCGCATCGGGCATGCCCCAGAAGCCCTTGCGGCTGCCGGACAGCACCCACTTGGGCGTGGTGAAGAAGGTGGCGAGGGTGGGGCCCGGGTCGACGTAGACGACGTTGTCGACCAGGCGCGCACCGGCGGCCGCGAGCAGGCCCTTGAGCTTCTCGTGCGCCATCAGCCACATGTTGCGGCAGGCGATCAGCGTGACGACGGGCTTGCCGGCCAGGAGCTTCTTCGCCACCGGGTGCTGCAGGAAGGCGGTGACGGGCTGCGAGGGGGCCAAGAACCACACCTGGTAGGGCAGCACGATGAGGTCGAAGTCTTCGTCGCCGGTCAGCGACAGCGGCTTCAGCTCGGGGCCCTTGAGGTGGTACGACTCGGGGAAGGCGTCGAGGAAGGGGAAGAAGCCCCAGGGGAAGGGAAAGGGCTTGCGCGTCTCGATCGTCTCGATGTGCAGCGAAACCTTGGGGTCCTCGCGCAGGGGCTTGAGGAAGCTGTCGGTCAGGGTGTTGAGTTGTCCGCTCTGCGAATAGCGCAGCACCAGGACCTTCTTGACGGTGTTGTTCACCACAAAGCCATGAGAAGAAAACGGGATTGCCTATGGTAGGCGAGCGCACGCCAACCAGTGGTCCTGAAAAGAAGGGAAATCAGGCAGTTTGTGGTGCGGTACCGGCGCGGCTGCGCCACCAACCCTCGGCGCTGTAGAGCGCGAGAGCGGACCAGATCAGCACAAACCCCATCAGCCGTTCGGCCGAGAAGGGCTCGTGGAAGAGCCACACGCCGAGCGCGAGCTGGATGGTCGGGCCGATGTACTGCAGCAGGCCAAGGGTGGTGAGCGAGATTCGCCGGGCGCCGGCCGCGAAGAGCAGCAGCGGGATGGCGGTGATCGGGCCGGCGGCGATGAGCCAGAGGTTGGTCGACGCGTCGGGCGCCGGGAAGACGCTGGTGCCCTGGCTGATCCAGAAGCCGAGCACGGCCATGGCGATGGGCGCGAGGATCAGCGTTTCGAGCGTCAGCCCTTCCAGCGCGCCGAGCGTTGCCACTTTTCGCAGCAGCCCATAGAGGCCGAAGCTGCCGGCGAGCGCCAGCGCGATCCAGGGTGGCCGGCCGGCCAGCACGGTGAGCCACAGCACGCCGGCCGCGGCGATGCCGAGGGCCACCCACTGCATGCGGCGCAGCCGCTCGTGCAGCACGGTGTAGCCCAGGAGCACGTTGACCAGCGGGTTGATGAAGTAGCCGAGGCTCGCCTCGATCACGTGGCCGTTGTTGACGGCCCAGATGTAGGTCAGCCAGTTGGCCGACAGCAGCACGGCGCTTGCGGCAAACGCCAGCAGCACCTTGGGTTGCGTCAGCACCGGACGGACCCACGCCCATTGCCGCCGCAGCGTGAGCACCACCAGCACGAAGACCAGCGACCACACGATGCGGTGGACGAGGATTTCACCGGAGGGGACGCTCGCGATCTGGCGGAAGTAGAGCGGGAAGATGCCCCACAGCGCAAAGGCGAGGGCGGCGTACAGGGCTCCGATGGGCATCGAGCGATTCTCACCGCCCTGCTCGCGGGTTGCTCGCAGGTGGTCATTCGGCGGGCGGCGCGGCATGATCCGCCGCGTGGCCCATGTCGTCTTCACCCAGCAGCTCAAGCGCTTCACCGAGGTGCCCGAGGTGGACACGCCCGCGGCCACGCTGCGCGAGGCGCTGCAGGCGGCGTTCGACCGCAACCCCCGGCTGCGCGGCTACGTGCTCGACGACCAGGGTCACCTCCGGCCCAACGTCGTGGTGTTCATCGACGGCCGGCGCAGCCGCGAGCGTGTGCTTCTCAACGATGCATTGACGCTCGACAGCCAGGTGCACGTGCTGCAGGCGCTCTCAGGAGGATGACGAGATGACGGCAACGCGAGCGTGGGCGGCCACGCGCAAGGGCTTGTTCGAGCTGCAGCGCTCGTCGAGAAGCTGGGACGTGGCGAGGGTGAGCTTCCTGGCCGAGCCGGTGTCGATGGTGCTTCCGCCGATCGGTGGCAGCGGCCGCATGCTGGCTGCGCTCAACCTCGGCCACTTCGGCGTGAAGGTGCATGCGAGCGACGACGCCGGCGTGACCTGGCGCGAAGTCGACACGCCCACTTATCCGCCGCAGCCCGAGGGCGCCGAAGGGCCAGCGTGGAAGCTGGTGCAGATCTGGTCGATGGAGGCGATCCACGGCGCCATCTGGGCCGGCACGCTGCCAGGCGGCCTCTTCAAGAGCAGCGATGGCGGCGAGCACTGGCAACTGGTCGACTCGCTCTGGTCGCGCCCCGAGCGGCTGGGCTGGTTCGGCGGGGGCTACGACGTGCCGGGCATCCACTCCATCCTCCCGCACCCGACGCGACCGGGCGAGCTGCTGCTCGGCATCAGCTGCGGCGGCGTGTGGGGCAGCCGCGAAGGCGGCATGCAATGGGAGCTGCAGGCCAAGGGCATGCGCGCCGACTTCATGCCGCCCGACCAGGCCGGCGACGAGAACACGCAGGACCCGCACCTCATCGCCTCGTGCGCCGCGGTGCCCACGGCCGTCTGGTGCCAGCACCACAACGGCATCTTCCGCTCGACCGACGGCTCGCAGCGCTGGCAGGAACTCAAGCCGCCCATCACCGGCTTCGGCTTCGCGGTGGCCGCGCATCCGCGCGAGCCCGGCACCGCCTGGTTCGCGCCCGCCGTCAAGGACGAGAAGCGCGTGCCTGTCGACGGCGCGCTCTTCGTGCACCGCACACGCGACGGTGGCCAGACCTTCGAAGCGCTGCGCACCGGCCTGCCGCAGAAGGACTGTTACGACCTCGTCTACCGCCACGGCCTCGTCGTCGACGACACCGGCCGTTCGCTCTTGATGGGCAGCACCACCGGCAACCTGTGGGCGAGCGACGACGCGGGCGAGAGCTGGGTCGAAGTCTCGGGCCACCTGCCGCCGATCCACGCGGTGCGTTTCGGCTGAAGGCGTCGTTGGGGTAGGTCCTCCCCCTCCATCGTGGGGCGACACCCTGTGCGCGGGAATGACAACCTGCGCGCGAGATGACGAAATGGCACCCATCGTGCGCCGGAGTTCAGCCATGCCCATCACCATCGCCGTTGGAGCCCGTTCCCTCTTCGTCACCTCGATCGCGTGGCTGTTCATCCTGCTCGGGGTGGTGGCCAGCGTCTCGGCGCTGCTGCAGAACGCGATGATCGCGTCGCTGCTGCCCTTGCCGGCGCAGGCGGGCCTGACGGGGCTGCTGGTCGCGAAGCTGCCGTGGGTCACCGGCGCCTGCCTCGTGCTGTCGGTCGCGATGCTCGCTTCGGCCGTCGGCCTGCTGCTGCGGCTCGACTGGGCGCGGCGCACCTTCATCGGCCTGCTCGTCGTGGCCATCGTCGCCAACCTGCTGGGCCTGTGGCTGCAGCAGGAGCTGATGCAGGCAATCGTCGACCACGCGCTCAGCAGCGCCGCGCTGCCGCCCAAGGCAGCGGGGGTGTTCGGCGGCTTCGTGACCGCGGCGCGGGTGATGGCGGTGGTGGTGACGCTTGGGGCTTGCGGGCTCTTGGCGTGGATCATCCGCCGCTTGATGTCTGCGGCCGTGCGGCAAGAGTTCGCCTGATCTAGCTGAGATCCCCGTCCACGTAGAACCAGCGGCCGTCTTCGCGCACGAAGCGGCTCTTCTCCTGCAAGCGGTGGGCGCGCCCGCCGAGCTTGCTGCGGGCGACGAACTCGACCGTCGCATGGTCGGCGTCCTGCAGCTGGTGTTTCTTCACGTCCAGGCCCAGCCAGCGCAGGCCGGGCGGGTTGGGCTCGATCGACGCCGGCCGTGTGCGCGGGTGCCAGGTGGCGAGCAGGTAGTCGATGAGGTCGCGCACGTAGGCGCTGTAGCGCGAGCGCATGAGCGCTTCGGCATCGGGTGCCTGCAGATGCATGGGCCCCGAGTGGAAACGGCCGCAGCAGTCGGCATACGCGCGCGCCGCACCGCAATCGCAGGTCATGTTGACCCCTCGTCCGTCGGGTACGCCGGCCGATCCCCCGAGGGGATGCGGGCCGGCTTGGGAGCGGCCCGGCGCTCGGCCCGCTTCATGTCAGCTCCTTCTGCCAGGTCTCGCCCACCAGATCGTGGCCGAAGCTGTGGTGCGGCTCGCTCGCGACGAGCTGGTAGCCCGCCTTCTGGTAGATGCCGCGTGCGGCGGTCAAGAGGCTGTTGGTCCACAGCGTGATGCGCCGGTAGCCCGCCATGCGCGCGAAGCGCTCGCATTCGTGCACCAGCCGCTGGCCGAGGCCGAGGCCGCGGGCGGTGTGCTCGACCAGCAGCATGCGCAGCTG
The DNA here is from genome assembly GCF_016735515.1 of Piscinibacter sp. HJYY11. Classification (NCBI taxonomy): domain Bacteria; kingdom Pseudomonadati; phylum Pseudomonadota; class Betaproteobacteria; order Burkholderiales; family Sphaerotilaceae; genus Piscinibacter; species Piscinibacter sp. HJYY11. The sequence goes on from NZ_JAERQZ010000001.1 coordinate 5,043,356, forward strand.
TGCCACGCCGGGCAGCGGGTCGTGGGTGGCGTCGTCGCGCGCCTGCACGAGGAAGACGCAGCCGATGTTCTGGCCGTCGCGCTCGGCGATCCAGCCGGTCTCGCGGGCCGGGTCGAAGTGCTCGATGAAATCGGCCGCGACGCGGGCGACCAGCGCCTCGAAGCGCATGTCCCAGCGGTACTCCTGTGCGTAGAGCGCGCCGTGGCGCGAGACCACCCAGCCCATGTCGCCCGCACGGTGCGGCCTCAGGATGTACGGGGCAGTCCCGTGGCGAGGCGCGTCGTCGCCCAGCAGCTGCTGCAGCGTGCCCATCGCCTGCAGCACCTGCTGGCGGTGCGCTTCGGGCAGCGGGGCGATGAGCGCGGCGGCCTGCTCGCGCGAGCGCTGGTCGAACGGGGCGAAGGCGGTGCGGCCGGCGGGGGTGAGGCTCAGCCGGGTCTGGCGGGCGTCGGTGGGGGAGCGGGTGCTGTCGACCAGGCCCTGCTCCTTCAGCCGGCGCAGCAGGCGGCTCAGGTAGCCGGCGTCGAGGTCGAGGGTGCGCGCGAGTTCGGTGGCGGTGGTGTGCTCGCAATGCGCCAGCTCCCAGAGGAGGCGCATTTCCGCGAGCGAGTAGGGCGAGCCCAGCAGGCCTTCGTTCAGCACGCCGATGCGGCGGGTGTAGAAGCGGTTGAAGGCGCGGATGGATTCCAGCGGGTCGGCGGCAGGCATGGCGGGATTGTGCCCAATTGATTGCCAAAGGCAATCAATTCGATGCCTTTGACAACTCACCAATGCCCGAGGATTTGCGAAAAGTACTGTACGTAAATACAGTATCTCCCATGGCCACCGCCCAGCTTTTCGCCCCAAACGCCCCGCTGACCCCCGTGCCGCGGGCCCAGGCGCGGCCGGCCCTGGCGCCCGAAGACCTGCACCCCCAGCTGTGGCGTGCCCACCAGCTCGGGCGCAGCGCCGAGCGGCCCATCCCCAGCGGCTTCGAGCCGCTCGATGCCGAGCTGCCCGGCGGTGGCTGGCCCTGCCGGGCGCTGACCGAACTGCTGCTGCCGCAGGCCGGCATCGGCGAGATCCGCCTGCTGGCCGCCTGCCTTGCCCGCGTGCAGCAGGCCGGGCGGCTGGTGATGATGTTCGACCCGCCGGCGGCGGTGTCGGCCCCGGGCTTGAGCGAGATGGGGCTCGACGTGGCCCAGCTGCTCGTGATCCAGACCCACTTGCAGGTGCATGCCGGGGCCGACCGCCTGTGGGCCCTGGAGCAGGCGCTGAAGAGCGGCCACGTGGGAGCGGTCGTGGCGTGGATGCCGCCGCGCCTGCGCGCCGAGCGTGTGCGCCGCCTGCAGCTGGCGGCCCATGTGCACGACGGGCCGGCCTTCATCTTCCGCGAGCCGGCGGTGCAGGGGCAGGCGAGTGCGGCGCCGCTGCGGCTGGCGCTGCACCCGGCCGGCCCCGACCAGCTGGCGCTGCGGGTGCTCAAGCGGCGCGGGCCGCCCTTGCTGGCGCCCCTGCACCTGGCCTTGCCGCCGGTGCTGACCGCGGCCGCGGCACGCCGCGCGGAGCTCGGGCAGGACGAGGGCGCGCTCGCCGGGTTGAGCGCGGCCACCTTCATCAACCTCGTTTGAGCTTCATGGAGGCTCGCGATGTTGTGGGTTGGCGTGCACCTGCCCTTGCTGTCGCTGGAGTCCTTCTCGGCCGGCCTGACGCAGCCCACCCAGCAGCCGATCGTGCTGGTCGACGCACACCACATCGTCAGCGCCGACGCAGCCTCGCAGGCGCTCGGGGTGAGCGTGGGCATGAAGCGCGCCACCGCGCTGGCGCTCGCGCCGCACCTGCTGCTGGGCCAGGCCGACGCATGGCGTGATGCGCAGGCCCTGCAGGCCGTGGCCCATGCGGCCCTGGCCTTCACGCCGATGGTGTGCCTGGCCGAGCCCGATGGGGTGCTGCTGGAGGTGCAGGCCAGCCTGCGCTACTTTGGTGGCCTGGCGGCCCTGGTCCGCAAACTGAGAGACACCCTCGCCCCGTTCGGCCACCGCCTGCAGATCGTGAGCGCCCCCACGGTGCAGGGCGCGGCCTTGCTGGCCCGTCTGCACGACGGCCTGCATTGCGCCGACCGGCCGGCGCTGCAGCGCGCCCTGGAAGACGCGCCGCTCGAGGTGCTGGCCACGGCTGCGCCGCAGGCCGATGTCATGCTCGGCATGGGCCTGCGCCGAGTGGGCGACCTGCGCCAGTTGCCGCGGCCGGGCCTGGCGCGCCGCTTCGGGCAGGCACTGCTCGACGAGATGGACCGCGCCTTCGGCGACCGGCCCGACCCGCGCGAGCCCATCGTGCTGCCGCCCACGTTTCGCAGCGGGCTCGAGCTCTTTGCCCGGGCCGACACCACCGAGCAGCTGCTGCACGGTGCGCAGATGCTGCTGCTGCGGCTGGTGGCGTGGCTGTCGGCGCAGCACGCGTTCGTCACGCGCTTTCGGCTGCTGATGAAACACGAGGCGCGCTGGCGCGACGGCAACACCGCGCCCACCACCCCGCTCGACGTGGCCCTGGCCGAGCCCTCGCGCGACGTGGCGCACATGCTCGTGCTGCTGCGCGAGCGCCTGGCCCATGTGCAGATGGCGGCGCCCACGCTCGAGCTCGCCATCGAGTCCGACGACATCGTGCGGCGGCCGCCACCGAATGCCGAGCTCTTCCCCACGCCGCAGAGCGAGCGCGCCGGCATCGCGCGCCTGATCGAGCGCCTGCAGGCGCGGCTGGGCCGCGAGCAGGTGCAGCGCCTGCAGCCGGTGGCCGACCATCGGCCGGAGCGGGCCACCCAGGTGATGCCTGCCGACCCCTTGATGAAAGGCACGTCCGCCGGTGGCCCGCCGCCGGGACCGATCACACGGCCTCTGTGGCTGCTGCCCGAGCCGATGGCGCTGCAGCAGCGACACGACCATCCCTTCCTGAACGGCCGGGCCGTGCAGTTGCTGGCCGGCCCCGAGCGCATCGAGGCCGGCTGGTGGGACGGCGATCTCGTCGAGCGCGACTACTTCATCGGCCAGACGGCCGATGGCGTGCTGGTGTGGGTGTTCCTCAACCACCCCCAGCATCTGCCTTCAAGCCCCACGCAAGGCTGGTTTCTTCACGGCCGTTTTGCCTGAATTTCAGGGGAAACGTTTCCTCAAGTCCGCCCACCGACCGCCGATAGATTCCTGACGATGCGCCTCGCATCGCTTTGCATTCGTTCAGGACTCGATATGAAGATCGACAACTTGGCACTGCGCTCTCGCCTCGTCATCGGCTTTGTGCCGCTGCTGCTCATCGTGGTGGTCAACACCGTCTGGGCCGCCTCCGTCGCCCAGGGCAGCGCCCGCTACTGGATTGCCGCGCTCGGCGCGGCTGCCATCGCCCTCGGCCTCGCGCTCGCCTGGTGGATCGTGCGCAGCGTGGTCGCGCCGGTGCGAGAAGCCCTCGACGCTGCGCGCCAGATCATGGCGGGCGACCTCACGCTCGAATGCACCACCACGCGCCGCGACGAGTTCGGCCAGCTGATGCTCGTGCTGGGCGGCCTGAAGGACTGTCTCTTCAAGGTGGTGAGCGACGTGCGCACCGGCACCACCACGGTCGCCAGCACCTCCTCGCAGATCAACCGCGACAACACCTCGCTGTCGGAGCGCACCACCACGCAGACCGACTCGCTGCAGCAGACGGCCGCGTCGATGGAGCAGATCACCATCACCGTCCGCCAGAACGCCGACAACGCCGAGCAGGCCAACAAGCTCGTGCTCGCAGCCTCGGGCCATGCGGCCAAGGGCGGCGAGGTGGTGAGCCAGGTCGTGAGCACCATGGGCTCCATCAAGGAGAGCTCGCGCCGCATCGCCGACATCATCGGCGTGATCGACGGCATCGCCTTCCAGACCAATATCCTCGCGCTCAATGCCGCGGTGGAAGCGGCCCGTGCCGGCGAGCAGGGCCGTGGCTTCGCCGTCGTCGCCGCCGAAGTGCGCACGCTGGCGCAGCGCTCGGCCACGGCCGCGAAGGAAATCAAGTCGCTGATCGGCGACTCGGTCGACAAGGTCGAGACCGGCAGCCGCCTCGTCGACGACGCGGGCCGTGCGATGACCGAGATCGTGTCGTCGGTGAAGCACGTGGCCGGCATCATGAAAGAGATGGCCGGTGCCAGCCACGAGCAGAGCCAGGGCATCCAGTCGGTCAACCAGGCCATCACCGAGATCGACGGCATGGTCCAGCAGAACGCCAAGCTGGTGAAGGACGCGACGCAGACCGCCGCCACGCTCAACGAGCAGGCGGTCGGCCTCCTGAAATCAGTGGCGGGCTACAACCTCGGCACGCGCGAGCACGGCAGCGCCGAAGAAGCCGAGGCCATGGTCAAGGCCGGCATCGCCTTCTTCCAGGCGCACGGCAAGCAGGCGCTCATCGACGAGATCAACAAGCTCGGCAAGGGCCAGTTCATCGACCGCGACCTGTACCTGATGGCCATCACCATCGACGACTACAAGTTCTGCGCCCACGGCAACAACCCGCGAACGCTCGGCGCGGGCCCGGTCAGCAAGGACGTGGACGGCAAGTTCTTCGTGAAGGAGATGGCCGAGCTCGCGCGCCGTGGCGGCCAGGACTGGGTGGACTACAAGTGGGCCCACCCGGTGACCAACGAGATCCGGCTCAAGACCTCGTACGTGGAGCGCGCAGGCGATCTGGCGGTGGCCTGCGGCATCTACAAGAGCTGAATCGGAAAGAGCGGGGCGTTCAGCCCTTGCGCCCGCCGCCGAAGAGCAGCAGCGCCGCGCCGCCCGCGATGGCGGCGACACCGGCCCACACCGGCACGTTGACCGATTCCTTCTCCTTCACCGAGAACTCGATGGGGCCGAGCTTCACGTCGTGCGTGTTCTTGGTGTAGCTGAAGCCGCCGTAGACGAGGGCGAGCACGCCGGCCACGATCAGCGCAGCGCCCAGCAGTTTGAGTGGGGTCATGGGAGGTCTCCTGTGCTCATTGGATGGGACGGATTCTGCCTGCGGGCGTAGGACGCGACTGACCGGCCGATTCCGCGTTGTCTGGTGCACAGGCTGTGTGCCGCGGCGCATATTGGGTTTTCCGGCAGTTCTGAAGGAGACCCACATGCAAGCTCGAAACACAAGTGATCTGATCGAACTCGAAAACAGGTTCTGGCAGTCGATGGTGGATGAAGACACCGACACGGCCTTGTCGATGCTGGACGAACCTGCGCTCATGGTGAGCGAGTACGGCGCCATGCAGTTCGACCACAGCCAGTACCGCAAGATGGCCGAGCAGGGAAAGATGGTCATCAAGTCGTTCGAGCTGAGCGACATGAACGTCGTGTTCCCGACCGACGAGACGGCGGTGCTGACCTATCGCGTGAAGCAGGCCATGGCGCCACGCGGCCAGGACGAGCTCATCCGCCAGGAGATGGCCGATTCATCGGTGTGGACGCGCAAGGGCGGCCAGTGGCGCTGCGTGATGCACACCGAGACCCCGGTGTCGAGCCAGCAGCATTGACCTGCTGCTGACGCACCCTCCGTCGTCCGTCAGGCCAGTGCCGTGCGGATGATGGTGACGGCGATCGCCGCGCCGAGCCAGGTGCCCACGCGCTTGAGCAGCGCCATGTCGACCGTGCCGGGCGCCGCCGTGGCGCTGCGCCCGAAACCCACCACGAACGCATGCGCCGGCAAGGCGATCAGGAGCAGGGTGGCCACCACCAGCTCGACGCTGCCGGCACTGCCAGCACCCCCGTAGCGCGACCACAGAAAAGGCCACGCGAGTGCCGCGACGGCACCGGCGGCAGCGGCTGTCCAGAGGGTGGGGGTGATCTTCACGGAAGTGTGCGGAGGATGCGTGGGCTCGCAGCGTAATCGACAGCGCGAAATGCCGACATGGGGTGCCCCCTACAATCGCGCGCCTTGTGATGGACATGACCGCACCTTGAAGACCACCTCGAAGACCCCGCGTTCCAGCAAAACCCCTCTGCTCGCCACCACGCAGAAGGAGGTCGTGACCCCGGCCGTCCCCCAGCCCGAGAATGCTCGGATCAAGACGGTGCTCGTGGCCTCGTACGGCTGGCCGACGGCCGACATGCAGCCCTCGAGACGACAGCAAGCGCGGCGCTGAAGTCCTCGCGCGCGGGTGCAGCCTCAGACGTGCTGGCGCAGGTGGACGCGTGAGGCACCCTGCACCAGCAATGCGACCCCCAGCGCGGCCAGGAAGGCGCCCGCGATGCCCAGGTGCGCGAGCGACACCGCGAGCACCAGGCAGAAGCAGGCGAAGGCGTAGTACCCGAGCACCATGCTGCGCAGTTGCCGAATGGCGAAGGCCGTGCCCGTGTGAATGTGCGAGAACACGGTGAGCACCGAAGCGACCACCGGAAACATGGCAAGGAGGCCGCTCAGGCGCGGCCCGAGCTCAGACGCAAAGTGCGTCACGAGAACCACCAGCAGCGCGCCTGCCAGCATGCGCCACCAGATCTCGTAGCGTGAGCGAGGCGCCTCAACCGGCTCGTCATGCGGCGGGTGCGCATACAGCCGCGGCGCGACGAGCAGCGCCAGCAGCACGCAGATGCCTGACACCGGCAGCGACGGCGCCCACGCATTCAGCCCCAGCACGGCGACGAAGTAGCAGGCAAACGAGAACAGCGTGCTGCCGAGCCACGAGTAGCGGCGCGCGGCCCATCCATAGCTCGCCCCGAAGACCAGCGTGGCGATGACGGCCGACAAGGTCGCCGCCGACGCCTGGGCCGCGAAGCCCGGGCCTTGCTCCAGCGCGAGAAAGAGAAGAATCGGCGCGGCGACGACGGGAAACGCCGACAGCCACCCGGCGACACCCGGCCCCCATCGTCTGCCCGCCAATGTGACGCCGCCGATCAGCGACGGCACCAGCGCGATCTTCAGCGCAAAGACCAGGCTCGTCGTCATGGGCTGATGGCTTCACCCGAGGACCTGGCTCCCACGAGCGGGCTCACTGCATAGCCCTTGTACTTGAGCTCTTCCCCTGGTGAGTGCATGGCGACAAGTGTAGCCAGCCTCCTCGTGCAGATGGCTAGCTCGGCATGTAGACCCGCGCCACCACGAAGTCATGTGGCGTGACGAGGTCGAACTGCGGCACACCGCTTCGAACTCCAGGCGCAAGGGCCTCGGCGTCGGGATAGAGCATCCCCTTTTCATGCTTGACGAACGGCAGCACCTTGGCCGCGGCTCGCTGCCCGCCTGCATTCAGGAAGGTGCACACCTTCGTCTTGAGCAACTCGGTGTCTTGGCCGCGCTCTTCCAGGATGTGACCCATGTCGCGCCCTTCTTGGGAGTCGGTCTTCCCGATGCGACCCCCGGACCAACGGGTAGACCCGAGAAGCCTGATGTCGCTTGCACAGAGTCTGATTCCTGGGGCCAGCACGGCAATAGAAAACCCGGAGGCCAGGCGGCCGGCATGAAAGCCGATGGTTCGTTCGAGGTCTGCGGCTCCGAGCGTTTCGATGTAACGAAGGATCGTGAAGTTTCCAAGGACGCCTGGGACACGGTCACCGATCTTGTGCATGTTGCTTCTCGCTTCGCCTGGGTGGAGCGCCGACTCGAGGTCCGAGTGTCGCAAGTGCGGGCCGTGCCAGCATCATCTTTTCGAACGACCGCGGGAGGCCGCGGCGAGTCCCGTGGGCAGTCAGTCGGAAAGCCGCCACACGAGGGATTCCGTTGGCAAGCGTCACAGCGGCGAGCGACCTGCCGAAGTGGACCTGCGCGAAGAAGTTGGCCCCCCTAGAGGGACACCGTGATGGGCCGAGACGGACGCCACTGCATCTTGACGCTGGTGGAGCGGGTGACCGGCTACGTGCTGATCAAGAAGCTCAGCGCGAGGGCCAATGAACTCAACAACTGGCCGCGTGAGCGACTGGGATTTGGAACGCCGGTGTTAAGAAATATCAGAGAACCAGCCACTCCCAAGGCAATGCTTGGTGCACCACAAACTACTGCCTCGATTCCGAGGTGACGTGGCTTCATGCCGTCCAACGTTTGACATGAGAGGCATGACCCGGCTTGCCGGGGCATGTCCTCTCGATGGAAGGGTTAGGCGTCATTTTGCTTGCGCACAAGAGAAGTACTCAGTTTGCTGGTACCGAGCGTTGTTCTTCCCCGCAATCACAGCGGCTGTGATGCGGGTTGGAATGGAACTTCACCGTGACTGAACAGCTGACCTGATAGCGAGCCTTTCCCACAGAGGACGGGCCACAAAACAACTCGCAATCGCGGTCTTTCATGCGGACAAAGGCTAGGCAGCCAAGAAAGACGACTGAGATCAAGGCGAGTACCGCCCAGGCTGCCTTCGATCGAATCAGTTTCATAACCAGTCTGACTTGGGACTCGCAACTGTAGTGACGCGTTCAAGAACGCACTACTCATCTGGCCTGTTCTCTCCGTCGAAGTACATAGATGCGCACATCATGAGCTCCACCAGGAGGCCAAGAGCTCCTATGCCAACGGCAGCGCCAGTCCAGGCCATGAGGTAACACGCGCCAGCAATTGCGAACAGGATCCAGGTGGCCTTACTCATGGCGGAGTTGATGACGCCTAACGTTTGGCATGAGAGGAGTGACCCGGCTTGCCGGGGCACGTCCTCTCGTTGGAGGGGTTAGGGCTCATGTTTTGGCCGCCCGCGCCCCGTGACTTCCTCGATTACCGCAACGGAGCCGGGTTGCAGGAATAGGCTGACCAGAGCAGTAACTGCCACCAACAACCAAAGCAGCGACAGCAGTGGAACGGAAGTCAGAAAGCCCGCTACCAACAAAACGACGGAGGCCACGAGGCAACACCTCAATAGGCGAGCACCCAAGATGGCCCTGGGCAAGAACTGCGCTGACAAGGTCAGTGTTGCGTGACAGCGCTCGCATGGCGAGATCCTTGGGTCTCCCCAAAACGGAAAGATTGTGCGAAATGTCTTGCGAGAAACCGGCGTTCCACAGGCTGGGCATGTTGGATTGGAGTGCATGGTCTCGGACTTGGTCCTAGTTGCCAAAGTTGCGCCGTTCAGAGCGACCCTAGGCGAATGGTGTTCATGAGCCCTAACGTTTGACATGAGAGGCGGCGCAAGGGCGTAGCCCTTGTGACGTCCTCTCGATGGAAGGGTTAGGCATCGCGCGGTGGAGCAGGCTCATCGCAAAGCGAAGTAGCCTGCGATGAGAAGAGCCGAATAGGCAACAACGGCTAGGCGTTTCACCTTGAATAGCCGATTGATCTCCCCGTCTGTGAATACAAAGGAGCGCACGAAGGGGGAAACGATAGAAAGTGCCCCCATGGACCCCAGCAGCAAGGTCATAAGCAAGACGTATGCAGTTGTCCCAGCCTGCTTGGAGGGCGCTGTGTACGCGCATGTCGAGCCTAGGAGCCAAGCCATGTGAGAGGCGGCCGACGGGCGCAGCCCGTTGGACGTCCTCTCGATGGAAGGGTTAGGCATCGCGTGCTTCGCATCGGCGGTGGTTCAGTGGAACTGAAAGGCGCCAATATCGAAAGGGGTGCTTCGAGGGGTGCCATCGAAGTCGTCAGCCGGCGCGTGCAATTCAGCACCAACGCCTATGGCCGGAGAGCCCGAGGCTAGGCGGAGATTGTTTGGCGAGGCAACGAACAGTGGATCTGCACGGAGATTGCCAGACTGACCTGTGAGGTCTGCTGTTCCGAGATAGTCCGTGGCGTTACCGAAGACTATGTTGGCCCGGAAGACGGAAGCAAGGTTGTCCGATCGCGGTGAGAACTCGAATGGGACTTCGACGCCGCGTTCATTCCCTGCGATCAGATTGTTGGAGTACCAGTGGGACGCGGTGCTAACGCGTCGGTCGATGTAGATTCCAGCGCGGTTTCCGACCATCGTGTTGTTGGCAACAATAGGCGTCACGCCTTCTGGAATGGTCATGTTTACTGCACGGCACCTATTTCCCACAAAGACGTTGTTGGCGATGTAAGGCGAGGAACCATTCACAAACGCCAAGACTCCCGACAGATGCTGATCGTCACACTGCGTGTTATGAAAGAGGTTCTTCTGAACGTTCGGTGAGCCATTGAAGCCGAAGAGCTGAGCCCCACTCACGGCAATGGTGCTGTCGAAGACATTACCCGAAATCGTCGGCGCCGCGCCAAGTATGTAGAGCGCACCTTGGTAGTCGACGCCGCAATTCCGAACCGTGAGGCCTGACACGCCAGAGCTGCTGTCCTCCGCGTGATCAAACGTGATAAGCCGCGCCAGGCCTTCGCAGTCGATGACAACACCCGATGGATTGCCTGTTCCGCGTAGATTTAGCCGCTTTCCCCCGAAGTTCAAGTCACGATTGCCCGCACCGGAATAGAGACCAGGCGCAACCAGTACTGTGTACCCATCCGAAGCCGATGCGATGGCTGCCGCGATTGTCGGCTGATCAGCCGGAACGCGAACTGTCATGGGAGGAGGAGTAGCCTGTTGTGGCTGGTCGTCCGAGGAGTTCCCGCCACATCCTGTGAGAGCGAAAAGCAGTGCAAGGGCGATGACGGCTTGGGAATTTCGAGTCACTAGCATCTCCGAGATTGTTGAGGAGCCTACTCGCGAGGCCTAACGTTTGACATGAGAGGCTCGACCCGGCTTGCCGGGGCGAGTCCTCTCGATGGAAGGGTTAGGCTGCATTCTTGCTCACCCAGAGAGCTAGCAGCGTGATGCCGAGAGCTGCCTGAACCCACAGGGCCACTCGCGTGACCGTGAGAAGCCTCCTGCCTAGCGATGAGCGCGACCGCAGCGTAGCCCCAATGCCCAGGATGGGGAAAAAAGCCACAACCCAGGCGAACCAGGCAACACCAACCCCCATGCAACCGAAGCTTTCGCACCGCAGACGCCATATGAGAACGGCGGTGAAGGCTAGCGCCAGTACTGCGACGGCGTAGACGCCTGCAAGGACCTTACTCACTGAGTTGGAGCCTTCATGTGATGCGCTTGCCGAAGCCGAAGCAGTCTCTTCGTCGCGTTGAGGCGCCCAAGCCGGTCTCTAAGAAGGCCCCCTCTTCTTGCATTACGCTCTATGCAGCCTAGCGTTTGACATGAGAGGCGGCGCAAGGGCGTAGCCCTTGTGACGTCCTCTCGATGGAAAGGTTGGGTGTCATCGCATGCACTCCTCTACGAACTTCTGCATATGAGTTCATGTTGTATAAGTTCAGATAGGTCGTCGGTTACGAAGCCGTGGAATCCTTCATGGGTGGAACTGAGAGCCGAGGTGACTAAATCTCTGCATGTCAGCACCCATGGGTTGTTGCCGATGGTGGCGGAATAGTTGATAGGCACATCGCTGCGCTCAAGCGCAGATGGGAAGAACGTTTCGTAGGCATCGAGCGAATAGCGGATGAAAACGGAGAACTGACTTAGCCGTTCTTCAATCTTGAGGTAGGTGCTCCTGTCTTGGAGGTACGTTGCGGATTGAGCGAGAGCTTGAATGTCGTGCTAATAGGAACGGATCTGCTTGTAGACAGCTTTCGGCTCCTTGTCGACTTGTTGCAGGACGATGTGGCACTTGAGCACGCATTCGCAAGCGAGGAGCAGATCGACGAATGACTTAATTCTTCCGGTCTTGTGACGCTGGGCTTCCCAAAGAAGATCAAATCTCTCCAGGAAATCATGAGCGTCGCGAGTGGCTTGCGACCGTATGCAGAACGCTGAGCGGTGCGGTTTCCATGGTTCCTCCCTATGACGCCCAACGTTTGACATGAGAGGCGTGACCCGGCTTGCCGGGGCACGTCCTCCCGATGCAAGGGTTGGGCGTCATGCGCCGCGCCTCATGAGCTTTTGCATATGGCTTTGCGGATCGGACAGGAACTTACGCGTTACCTTGAAATGCTCAGTGTCCTCGTACGCAACCTTTGAAACGCCGTTCTTGTCGCATTGATAGATGCACGCATCCGGGTACGCCATGAGGATTGGCGAGTGCGTAGCGATGATGAACTGGGAGTTGTCCAGAATCAGGTCGTGAATGCGAGACAAGACTGCAATCTGTCTCTGCGGAGACAGGGCAGCCTCAGGCTCGTCAAGGATGTAAAGGCCTTGCCCACCAAACCGCCTCGTCATGAGGGCAAGGAATGACTCACCGTGCGACTGCTCATGTAGCGAACGTCCACCATAAGAATTGATGACGGGGGGACCACCTGCTGGCTCTTCATCAAGCCGCTCGATTTCTGTCGCAACGTTGAAGAAGCTCTCTGCTCGCAGGAAGAAGCCATCTCGCGGCGACCGAAAGCCTTTGGCAATGCGGAGATATTCATGCAGTTCCGAATGCGAGCGTCGTGTACCGAAGCTGAAGTTCTTTGTTCCACCTTCAGCGTTGAAGCCAAGCGAAACTGCGATCGCTTCGAGGAGAGTCGACTTTCCGGAGCCGTTCTCACCAATGAAGTACGTCATTCGCGGGTGCATCTCGATTTGCTCAAGCGATCGAACCGCTGGCAAGGAGAAGGGATAGCGGTCGAATGATTCGACCTTCTCTCGCCTGAGTGTTACTCGACCGACGTATTGGGATGAAATCATGACGCCCAACGTTTGACATGAGAGGCGGCGCAAGGGCGTAGCCCTTGTGACGTCCTCTCAATGGAAGGGTTAGGCGGCGCTTTATGCATGGCACCACCAAACGAAGCGAAAGTCGAGTTTTCTAGCTGCGACCGCTGCTAGAGGTGTGCTTTGCATCAACTATTTCCTTCCACTCTAGGAGCAACTTGGCCACCTCTCTTGCCTGCTGGGGATTGGCATTGAAGCCCATTCGCTCGGTTGCGATTGATTCCAAGTAGGTCGCAATTTCTTCGGCTGATGCCTCTTCTTTAAGAAGGCGAAAGACTTGCGGAAGATAGCCGTGATATTCGTCCCTGGCCATCGGCGCATTGGCAACTCCGATTGGGTCCCATACGGAGTGCAAGACTTCATCCGTTCTTTGGTACAGCTCCAAGTCGGCTGGACTCAGCTTCTCGCCCATCGACATCTCCGCGAAGTGACTGCGACGCCTAACGTTTGAGATGAGAGGCGGCGCCCGGCTTGCCGGGTGACGTCCTCTCGATGGAAGGGTTAGGCGGCTCGTGATACTTCATGCTCTTGCCTCTAGAACCGCCTCAAGCAGCTCGAACTGCCTCTGGAACTCCGGGGCACATAGGGAATCTACTTTGCGCACTTGATCGACGAGCCCAGCAGTCTCCTTCGCCTGAGAGAGAAAAGAACGGTTGCGGATCTTGAAATCAATGAACGGCCCCTGCGCCGAGGCATTGACGCCGCAATAGAACGAGATGCTGCGTGCGGCAAGAAATGCAACTTCGGCGTCTTGATCTGACGCCGAGTCGAGCAACAGGCGCTGCGCCACTCGGCCGTGACTAGGCTGGAGAACGGAGACGAGGCATGCCCGCCAACTTGCATTGCGTTTTGCGCGAATGGTCACCAGCTCCGTCCATTGCTGATTCGAAAGTGATTGCAGCAGTGCTGATGCGTCCTCGGCATCACCGCCATCTGCCCAGGCCAGTGAGTCGCAGTCAGACCGCCTTAGGAGAACATCAAGGACTTCAACTTCAGATTGCATGGTCCGTGGGTCGCTTCAGGCCGCCTAACGTTTGACATGAGAGGCGTCACCCGGCTTGCCGGGTGACGTCCTCTCGATGGAAGGGTTAGGCCTCGGCGCGAGTTGCACCTTTCGACCTAAGTGATCCATGAAGACACCAAAATCAATGAACCGCGCTTGCAGGATGGGCACGAATTCTTTGGTTCGACTTCGACGGTGAGGCTTCCTGCACGTCCGCAAAGGGCGCAGCTCAATACTTCGCCTTCTTGGGAGATGTTCTGCCCGGTTTGCCATGGCTGGCGAGTTTCCCCAAATTGGCGTTCAGTAGTGAAGAGCAACCGATCAGACTGAGGTGGTCCGCAGTTTGCATTTGGCACTTCGCCTACAGTTTCGACAGTCAGTTGAACACCTAGCGGCTCTAGCTCTTTGCGTATTGCTTCAACTGTATGCGGGCCAGTTCTCTCACAAAGAACGATTGGAAGGGATCTGACTGCCTCCAGTGCTTCGTTGTAGCTGACATTTCGTTCCTTTCTGAGCCATCTTCTAGCGATGACACTTCTTGCGTCAGAGGGCGCCGACTCAACGGATACCTTTAGGAGCGGGTAGGTCTTTGGACCTCGGTCACGCATTGCATGCTCAATTGCGTGCTGCTCACCGCAAGCTCGGCAAGCTAGAAGCGTACGACCGGTGTACCCATCGTGTATGCCGTGATAGTGATACCACCCGACTGAAAGTCGAAGGTCACAGTCGTTGCACTTCAGGTCAGTCGGCATGCTGAGGCCTAACGTTTGACATGAGAGGCATGACCCGGCTTGCCGGGGCATGTTCTCTCGATGGAAGGGTTAGGCGTCACGAGCGCGACCATCTGCTGGCTTGGACTCTTCAAGCAGTAAGGGCGCATCCTGATCAATCTGAAGCGATGTTTCAGATGCCGACATTGCTGCACTACGAAGCTTTCTTAGTTCCTCTATTCGTGCGCGGAGCTTTGTGTTTGCTTCCAGCAGCGCCTCATCTTGAGGCTCCCCTTCTTTTTCTTCAGGATCTTCGGGTTCGTCCGGAACACCGACGTTGATCTCGACTTGCGCCCCTTGGTTTAGTCGGCGAGCAAGATAGTGCAGGCCTTGTCTGAACTGAGTTTCGACTTCGTTTCTTCTGCCTTTGTCTTCTACGCGACTGAACTTCTCGGTGAGATCGGATGCGATTTTCTTGAGTTCTGCGGTGACCTTCTTCTCGACCTCATCTGAGATGAGCTTGAGAATCTTTTCGGGCACTTCCTTCTCGCCAAGCTGCTTCTGAAGGTTCTTGATTTCTAGGTTGCTCTTGAAAAGCGTGACGATCCTCTCTATAGCGACCGTCCACAAAACTACCTGCTCGACTGGGATCTCAAGGAAAACTTGCCACCAGCTAGAAGAGATAGTGGAAATCTTGGGGTCATAGCTGTTCTCGCCAGTGAGTTCGTTTATGGCTCTTGCCAGATTGGAGATCTTGTCGAACTCCTTGGTTAACTCCGGCAGGGTCTCTCCAACGACTTCACGTGGTAGCAGTAGCCCGACTTCAGCCCGTTCATCTTCAACAGACGTGTACTCCGCTGAAAGTCCGCGGAGGGACGAGTCCAGTTGTTTGACTAGAGTGATCTTCGATAGATAAGTCTTAGAGAGCTTCCTAAGCGCGCTGGAGAGGGCGGCGCTATCGAACCCGTTTGACGCCACAATGTGCTCGACTTCTTTTCTCAGTTCAGGTGGAAACAGAGAGCGAAGAGAAAGGTCGTCGATTACCTGTTGGGCATATGGCTGATGAAGCTCCGCTGGAACAGCTTCTATGCTGTCTAGGGCGGCTGCGAGCTTGGTTCGAAACTCAGTGATGTGAGATTCAGTTCTTGTTTGTGTGTACTGATCCAAGGCAGATGCTGCCGCGTCAAGTTGATCAGTTAGCTTTGCTTCCCGAAAGTGGGTTTCGATGTGATCAACAACTGCATGAAATCGCCCAAGGTGCATTTGGTCTCCTCCATATGTTCTAGCCCCAGAACTATTGTGACGCCTAACGTTTGACATGAGAGGCCCGACCCGGCTTGCCGGGGCGGGTCCTCTCGATGGAAGGGTTAGGCGGCATCTTGCAATACAGCCAATGCACGCCTCTTTAGCGCTGCACTCTGAGGGCGCCACATTTGTAGCGCTCTGATATGAAGAAGGCAGAGATCTGGTGAGACCTGGGTAAATACTTCGGCTTGGAGCCGACGAGCCAGGCGAATTATTGGATAGCGGCGCAGGATTGAGTGATACCAAAGCTCAATTTCACCGTAGCGCTGCAGATGAAAGCAATGCTGCGTGAGAAGTTCATCAAAGAGCTCCCGCTCGAACACGGAGCGCCGTAGAACTCGTATGCCCATCGCTCTTGCAGCAGGATGGCTTGATGACAACGCAATAGCCAAAAGCCGAATCTTTTGGCTGCCGTGAGCGGCTCTTACAGAAGAGGCAAGCAGATTCTCGAGCGTACTGCCTAGCGGGAACGCCTCAAGCGCTGATTCCAAGCTTTGCGCGGTGAGCTGATCGGTACTCATGCAGCCTAACGTTTGACATGAGAGGCCCGACCCGGCTTGCCGGGGCGGGTCCTCTCGATGGAAGGGTTAGAGGTCACCGCGTGCTACGTGATCCGGAGGCGACAGACGACAAATGAGGCTCGCAAAGGCGCTGGACTTGAGTACCAAGAAGATTGCGAACAGGGCCTCAAAAAAGGCCACAGAGACATCGAGCTTTGCTTCTGGAGCCAAGGTAGAGAACGCGGAGCCAGCCTCAAAGAAAATGAATCCTCGAAATAGCAGCCAGACGAGGGCTGGAAGCGCCTTGGCGAGAAGCCAAAGACCTAGCAGGCCACAGCCAACGCGCGCCAGATCGTAGGCGGGGGCTCGTATGAGATTTTCGTGCGACGTCCTTGGAACCAGTTTGTGCGCGACGAACATTGGAAAGAACCAGAGAGCGACTGCTCCGAGCAAATATGCCCCGCCGAGGGCATAGGCTACCGCTGCCTTTGATCCTGTTTCTACTGGCAAGCTTGATAGTGCCGCCGGTATGGACGTGAAGTACCCAATGCTTGTGAGCGCAAGCCAGAGTGCAAATAGCCGGAGACCTATCCCAATGATCTGCTGTGGTGTCATGTGACCTCTAACGTTTGACATGAGAGGCGGCGCCCGGCTTGCCGGGCGACGTCCTCTCGATGGAAGGGTTGGGCGTCACGCGGGGTGCGCAGAGAACCGAACGCCTAGAGCGCGAGCGACCTTGAGGATGGTGTCGAGGCGCGGCTTGGCTCCTGGAGCTAGAGCTTTGTAGAGACTCTCTCGACCAAGCCCCGCGTCCTTGGCGACCTGCGCCATGCCCTTGGCACGAGCGATATCGCTAAGCGCGAGGAGCAAAAGATCGGTGTCTTCGGTTTCTAGAACCGCCGTCATGTACTCGGCAATAGCGTCTTCATCCGTGAGATAGCGAGCCGCATCGAACGGGAGAAGCTTTGCCTTGGCTTTGGAAGTACTCATCATTCAAGCTCCAATTGCTGCAAGATCTTCTGCGCTCGCTTGATATCTCTTGCCTGGGTTGATTTATCACCGCCAGCGAGCATGACGATGAGGATGTTCTGGCGCTTCGTGAAGTACAGGCGATAGCCTGGGCCAAACGCGACACGCATCTCCGATACCTCGCCTCCGACTGACTTCCAGTCGCCAAGATTTCCTGCTTCGGCTAGCCGTAGCCTGGCGACGATGCGCAACTGCGCTTTGATGTCTTTGAGGCCATCAAGCCAGTCTTGGAACTCTTGAGTCTGACGTACCGTGAACATGCTTGAACTGTATCTATATGGATACGAATGTCAAGCAGAGGGTTTGCGACTTCGTGACGCTCAACGTTTGACATGAGAGGCCCGACCCGGCTTGCCGGGGCGGGTCCTCTCGATGGAAGGGTTAGGCGTCGTATGGCACGGCGGTCTACTGAGGCTGCCGTCTCCAGTCATAGCGACGACAGCAAAGCTAGAGTGCCCCCCGCCACAAGCGTGACGAGAAGTCCGGTGGTTGTGATCAGAACCTTTACCCAGGGTCGGAGGGGCGGCGCCTGAGACGTCCAAGTCACGGCGACAGCAATGAACGCGGTTAGCACCGAAGCTGATAGAGCGACCATGCCGCCAGTCGCGAACATCTCTACGTTTGCCATGCACTCCCTGCCGCAACCACTTCCCGAAACTCCGATGCCAACTAAAGCGAACCCGAGAAAGCCAACGCACAAACCGACGCTTCCGAACAGCACCGCTGCGGCTATCCAGGCTCTCCCGTCTGAAGCGATCGCCGACAGGTTTCGGGTGGCTAGATTCATTTTTTTCTCCACACGATACGCGTTGCGAGGAGTTCGACGCCTAACGTTTGATATGAGAGGCCCGGCCCGGCTTGCCGGGGCGGGTCCTCTCGATGGAAGGGTTAGGCCGCATTGGGCTTGCAAGGAACACTGAAGTCAACGTGGTAGTGCTCATCATGGCGAACCCAGGGCTTGCCCTTCATAAAGGG